>NZ_PPPT01000131.1 GCF_006483445.1 Bradyrhizobium guangdongense
GGCCGAAGCGCGCCCAGTCGCGCGCGGATGCGAGCATTTTGCTGGAGCCTTCGATCGTGCCAGCGCCATCGAGCTGGAGCGTGACGTGGTTCATGCCGAGCGGTGCGAACAACTCGCGGCGCGCAAAGGCAAGCGCATCTTCGGGCTTGCCGCCGGCGGCGTTGCGGATCAGATGCGCGAGCATGATGGTATTGCCATCGTGATAATTCCACACCGTGCCCGGCGCGGTCGCGAGCGGCATGCTCGCGGCATAGGCGGCCATGTCATCCTCGGCGAATTTCATGGCGTTGACCGGCTCGAGGGCCGAGCCAAGCGAAGCCTCCAACGAGCTGCCGAGCGCAATGCCTGCGGTGTGACGCAACAACTGGTCGACGGTGATGTCATGACGCGGATCAAGAGGATTTTGCCAGGCCGCAACCGGCGCTGAAACGTCGAGCTTCAGCTTGCCCTGGCGCACGAGAATGCCCGTCAGCGCTGATATCACCGACTTCGTCATGGAGAAACCGAGCAACTGCGTCTCCGGCCCGACACCATCCGCATAGCGCTCGGCGATGATGCGGCCGGCCTTCATGACGACGATCGCGCGGGTGCGGCGATAGGGTGGTTGGGCGGGCTCGGCGAAGGCGCGGTCGAGCGCGGCCGACAGTTCCTCGCTTTGTGGCGGCACGAGCCCCGGACCGGCGATTTCGGGCAGCAAGGCGGGCTGCCTGTCGTTCGGCGGCAGCGCGACGTCGACGATCCCCTGGCCGTGCTCGAGCGTGCAGCCCAGCCCCTCGCGATAAACGGCATGGCTGCGGCCGATGCCGAACAGCGTCA
This sequence comes from Bradyrhizobium guangdongense, assembly GCF_006483445.1. GTDB lineage: Bacteria > Pseudomonadota > Alphaproteobacteria > Rhizobiales > Xanthobacteraceae > Bradyrhizobium > Bradyrhizobium guangdongense_A. Next base: position 817 of record NZ_PPPT01000131.1, read on the forward strand.
CGGTGACATCCCTGCGCGCGCGATCGATCTGCAAATTCATCGCCCAGGTCAGGAGGCCGGTGCCCGGCATCGCGTCGGTGGTCTCGGCGAGGTCACGCCGGGGATCGAGGCCAGAGACGAACGTCTCCGCGCAGAGCGTGTCGGCCATGAAGCCGGTGGCGACCTTGGGCACGTCACGCGCCCGTGCCACACCGAGCGCGAGGCCGGCGCAGGCGATGGCGGTGGTCAGGAGGACGATTTTTCGGCGATGGGTCACGGGGCTTTCTCCGGCTGCAGGGCGAGTGCGGGAGAGCAGGCCGGATGCGGGCGATATGCGCTCGCCGGATTTGAAAAACGACCTCGTCGAAACTGATCGGGACTGGTCGATTTCGGAATTCTTACGCTATTTCAATAATTTAAAATCTAGGCTGCATCGGCATTGAGCCGCCGGTACTCCGTCGGCGTTACCCCGGTCACCGCCTTGAACGCGCGATTGAACGGACCCAGCGACTGGAAGCCGGCGTCCATCGCGATGGTGATGACGGGGACCTCGGCCTGGGCGGGATCGGCGAGCGCGGCCTTGGCTTCCTCGATCCGATGGTTGTTCAGGAACACATTGAAGTTGCGATAGCCGAGCCGCTGGTTGATCAACCGGCGCAGCCGGTACTCCGGAATTCTCAGCCGGCCCGCCAGGACGCCGATGGTGATGTTCTCCTGGCGGTAGATGCGCTCATCCGCCATCAGCCGCATCAGCGCGTCAATCAGCTTTTGATCGGCGGCGTCATCGGCCGCAGGCTGCGCGAATACGTCAGGCGGAGCGGGCTCCACTGCTGCCGGAAACAGATCCGCTCCATCAACGCGCATCATGGCATAGACGATCGCCGCAACGGTGCAGGCGAGCACGCCGGCATTGATGGCTTCGGCGAGTTCGCCGACGTGTTGTCCGGCGACAGCGATCTGGAGCACCGCGTTCAGCCCGCCATAAAGCGCGACTGCGCAGACGATGAAGACGCGAACGCGGCGGCGGCGCTCGACCAGGTCGGCTGGCCAGGAGGCGATCATCTGCCCGATCGCAAGCCCGATGAAACCGAGCACGATTAGATTGACCACCGTCACCGAGAACCGCACATGGCCGCTGGGCGCAATCCAGACGCAGCCCGCGAAGCTGTACGCCGTCACCAGCGCCCAGATCAAACCGTGCCACCAGCGGAGGCGAAACTCGTCGTCGAACAGGGCGCGTGTGAACAGCCAGAACACCACGATGGTTCCGGTCGACAACGCGATGAGCGGTGCATGCCAGAGCGGGATTCGCGACGTGACATCCAACGAATAGCTCACCACATGTGCGACCGAGCCCAGCACGAAGGCCGCACCGAGACGGGCAGCCAGCACATTGCGAAAATCATGTAACAGGGACGCCGCCAGCACCAGCAGCAGCGCGACGCTGGCGGCGCGAAAGGCGAGGTCGAGGGCGGCTAGAGTCATCTATCGAAATCTCATCGAGCCTTGCGAACATCGTCCGTGGCGTCTGCTTTTTCAAGCACCATCCGGGCGCCAGCCTTGACGCGTGGTGGTCCAGAGATCGACCTTCTCCCCGCTCATCTCGGCCTCGCCATCAATGGCAGCCCCAAGCCGCCGCGCCACGGCTTGCGAAGGCGCGTTGTCAGGAACGATGCAATGCACGATGCGATCGAGCGCAAACGTCGCAAAGGTCCAGTCGATCGATGCATGAGCCGCTTCCACCGCATAGCCGCGGCCGCGAAACTCCTTGGCGATCCCCCAACCGACCTCGAAGCCCGGCCATCCCGGCGGACACCACGGACCGACGCGGCCGATATAGCGGCCGCTCGCCTTCTCCTCGACCGCGAACATGCCAAAGCCGTGGAGCGCCCAGTGCCCCATGATGACGGCGGCGTTACGCCAACCGATCGTTTCGTTGGTGACCGGCTTGCGATCCGGCGTGATGAAGCGCGCCGTCTCAGGATCAGACAGCATGGCCGTATTCGCCGCGACGTCACTTGCCTGCCACGGCCGCAGGATCAGCCGGTCCGTCTCGATGCGCGGCCCGGAAACCTCCAGCAGCCGCGCGCCGGGCCTCAGCGGTGGGATCATCGGTCTCCTCCCGTTCCCTGGATTGTTCTGCTACGATCATAGCAACAAACAAGAAGGAGTTTTTCATGAGCTGGCAACCCTCCAACGATCCCGTGCTCGGCGATCCCATGTCCTGCGACGCGCTCGATCTCGTGATCGTGCCGCGCACCCGCGACCTCGGCGATGGATTCGTGGTGCGGCGCGCGCTGCCGCATGGCAAGCGGCAGATGGTCGGCCCCTTCATCTTCTTCGATCATTTTGGCCCGGTGCAGTTCATGTCGGGCAAGGGCATGGACGTGCGGCCGCATCCGCATATCGGGCTTGCCACCGTCACTTACCTGTTCGACGGATCCATCATGCACCGCGACAGCGAGGGCAACATCCAGGAGATTGCGCCCGGCGCAATGAACTTGATGACGGCCGGGCGCGGCATCGCGCATTCCGAGCGGACGCCGGATGCGCAGCGTGCATCGGGCCAGCAGATGCTGGGCCTGCAAAGCTGGATCGCACTGCCGGCCGGCTCCGAAGAGATCGACCCGTCGTTCCAGCATTATGCGGCGGGCGACCTGCCGATGATCTCCGAGCGCGATTTTACCGCGCGGGTGATCGCGGGCTCGGCGTTTGGCATCGCCTCGCCGGTGAAGATGGTGTCGCCCTGGTTCTACACCGAGGTCACGGCCGTCGCGGGTGCGATCGTGCCGCTCGACCCTGATCATGAGGAACGCGCGATCTACGTCGTCGACGGCGAGGTTGAGATCGCCAACGAGCGCTACGAAGGCCCGCGGCTTCTGATCTTCCGGCCCGGTGATCGCATCACCGTGAAGGCATTGAAGCCGACGCGGATGATGTTCCTGGGCGGGGACGCGCTGGAGGGCCCGCGCCATATCTGGTGGAATTTCGTGTCGTCCAGCAAGGAGCGGATCGAGCAGGCCAAGCAGGACTGGAAAACCGGCCGCTTTGCCGCAGTTCCGCAGGAACATGAGTTCATTCCGCTGCCGGAATAGGCTAATCCGGCCTTGCTGACATCTCCTGCCGAAGGCCCAGCCTTGCGAAAGAATTGCCGATGACCACCATGCTCTCAAGCGACTTGCCGCTGACCAAGATCGGCCGCGGCAAGGTGCGCGACATCTACGCCGTCGACGATGACCGCCTGCTGCTGGTCACCACCGACCGCATCAGCGCCTTCGACGTCGTGATGGGCGAGACCATTCCGATGAAGGGCGCGGTGCTGACGCAGATCAGCGCCTTCTGGTTCAAAAAGCTCGAAGGCGTGGTGCCGCATCACGTCATCAGCGCCAATGCCGACGAGATCATCGAGGCGCTGCCGGCGCTCAAGACGCATCGCGCCGACATCCTCGGCCGCGCCATGCTGTGCAAGCGCACCACCGTGTTCCCGATCGAATGCGTGATCCGCGGCTATATCTCCGGCTCGGCCTGGAAGGAATATGCCGCGAGCGGCACGCTTGCCGGCGAGAAGTTGCCAGCGGGCCTGGTCGAGAGCGAGAAGCTGGAGCCTGCGATCTTCAGCCCGGCGACCAAGGCTGAGACCGGGCACGACGAGAACATCACCATCGCGCAGATGCGCAAGGTCGTCGGCGACGAGACGGCCTATACGCTGGAGAGCATGACGCGTGCGATCTACACGCTCGGCGAGGAGCTTGCTCGCGAGCAGGGCATCATCATCGCCGACACGAAATTCGAATTTGGCCGCGACAAGGACGGCCGCATCATCCTGATCGACGAGGTGATGACGCCGGACTCGTCGCGCTTCTGGGCGGTCGACGCCTACAAGCCCGGGCAACCGCAGGCGAGCTTCGACAAACAGCCGTTGCGCGACTATCTCGACGTCGAGCGCCGCGCCGGTCGCTGGAACGGCGACGCACCGCCTCCGCCGCTGCCGGCGAGCGTCGTAGATGCGACCAGCAAGCGGTATCTGGAAGCATATCGACGCGTGACGGGGTCGGAGCTGAAGCTCTAGGGCCTGTGATATTGCGCTTGGTTACGCGCGGACCCTTCCACACCGTTATGGCCAGGCTTGTGCCGGCCATCCACGGCCTTTCCGACCGGACATAGAAACGTGGATGCCCGGGACAAGCCCGGGCATGACGATCTCACGCGCAGATTTGATGCGCGTCAAATCGGCGAGCGTCGTGTGCCGCTATCGTTCCGCGCGACTGATGACGGCCATCAGTTCCGCGATCTTTTCCCGCTGATCGGTCTTGCTGCCGCTCGAAATCGCGTGCTCGACGCAATGGGCGACGTGATCTTTTAGGATCTCCTCCTCGACGCGGCGGAGCGCGGCGCGCACGGCGGAAATTTGCGTCACGATGTCGATGCAGTAGCGGTCCTCGTCGACCATTTTTGAGAGGCCTCGCACCTGGCCCTCGATCCGGCCCAGGCGTTTTTCAACAGATGTCTTGATGTCTTTTCGCATGCGGCCTATATACCCCTACCGGGTATGGGTTGCAAGCCCGGTAATAGGATAGTCGGAGCGCTGGAATGAACGACGCCGAACACGAGCACGCAGGTCACGGTCACGGCCATTCCGGATGCGGCTGCTCCGCCAAAGCCTTGCCTGCGCCGGTCGAGACACCCAAAACGTCATCCGGTTGCTGCGGCGGACATGGCGATCACGGCGACCATTCCCATCATGACCACGGCGGTCCCGCCGCGAAAGTGCTCGATCCCGTCTGCGGCATGAGCGTCGATCCCGCGACCTCAAAGCATCGCTTCGACCATCAGGGCGCGACCTATCATTTCTGCTCGGCCGGCTGCCGCACCAAGTTTTCAGCCGATCCCGCAAAGTATCTTGCGAAGACCAAGGCGCCCGAACCGGAGATGCCGGCCGGCACGATCTACACCTGCCCGATGCATCCGCAGATCCGCCAGGTCGGCCCCGGGAGCTGCCCGATCTGCGGCATGGCGCTGGAGCCGGAGGTTGCGAGCCTCGAGACCGGTCCCAACCCCGAACTCGCCGACATGACGCGGCGCTTCTGGATCGGCGGTGCGCTGGCGCTGCCCCCTGTCGTGCTGGAGATGGGCGGGCATCTCGCCGGCGCGCACAACTGGATCGACCCGACGCTGTCGAACTGGATTCAATTGGTGTTCGCCACGCCCGTCGTGCTGTGGGCAGGCTGGCCGTTCTTCGTCCGCGGCTGGCAATCGCTCGTCACACGCAACCTCAACATGTTCACGCTGATCGCGATGGGCACGGGCGTTGCCTATGTCTACAGCCTGATCGGCACGCTCGCGCCGCAGATTTTCCCCGCGACCTTCCGCGCGCATGGCGGCGCCGTCGCCGTGTATTTCGAGGCGGCCGCGGTCATCACGGTTCTCGTCCTGCTCGGCCAGGTGCTGGAGCTGCGCGCCCGCGACGCCACGTCGGGCGCGATCAAGGCGCTGCTGCAGCTCGCGCCCAAGACGGCACGACGCATCGGCGACGACGGCAACGAGCATGAGGTCGAGATCGATACGCTCCATGTCGGAGACCGCCTGCGCGTGCGCCCGGGCGAGAAGGTGCCGGTCGACGGTGTGATCGCGGAAGGCCGCTCCTCGCTCGATGAATCGCTCGTCACCGGCGAGTCCATGCCGGTCACCAAGGAGGCCGGCGCAAAGGTGATCGCCGGCACGCTCAACCAGTCCGGCTCCTTCATCATGCGTGCCGAGAAGGTCGGGCGCGAGACGCTGCTGTCGCAGATCGTGCAGATGGTCGCGGATGCGCAGCGCTCGCGCGCGCCGATCCAGCGCATGGCCGATCAGGTCTCCGGCTGGTTCGTGCCACTGGTGATCGTCGTTGCTCTCGTTGCGTTTGGCGCCTGGGCCTGGTTCGGGCCGGAGCCGCGGCTGGCGTTCGGTCTCGTGGCGGCCGTCAGCGTGCTCATCATCGCCTGCCCCTGCGCGCTTGGCCTGGCGACGCCGATGTCGATCATGGTCGGCGTCGGACGCGGTGCGCAAGGCGGCGTCCTGATCAAGAACGCCGAAGCCCTGGAGCGCATGGAGAAGATCGACACGCTGGTCGTCGACAAGACCGGCACGCTGACCGAGGGCAAGCCGAAGGTGGTCAAGATCGTCCCCGCCGACGGCTTTGCCGAAGACGATATTTTGCGGCTGGCAGCCAGCGTCGAGCGCGCCAGCGAGCATCCGCTTGCGGACGCCATCGTCCGCGCGGCGAAGGAGAAACAGCTCGACATCGGCCAGGTCGACGGCTTCGATTCGCCGACCGGCAAGGGCGCGACCGGCAAGGTCGACGGCAAGACCATCGTGCTCGGCAATGCCAAGTATCTCGGTTCGATCGGTATCGATACGGCGCAACTCGACGCTGAAGCCGAACGCCTGCGCCAGGACGGCGCCACCGTGATCAACATGGCGATCGACGGCCGGTCGGCCGGCTTGTTCGCAATCGCCGACCCTGTGAAGGCGTCGACCCCGGACGCGTTGAGAGACCTCGCCGCCGAAGGCATCAAGGTGATCATGCTGACCGGCGACAACCGCACCACGGCGAGCGCCGTCGCGCGAAGGCTCGGCATTGCCGATGTCGAGGCCGAAGTGCTGCCGGATCAGAAGAGCGCCGTCGTGACCAAGCTGCAGAAGGCCGGCCGCAGCGTCGCGATGGCCGGCGACGGCGTCAACGACGCGCCGGCGCTGGCGGCTGCGGAAGTCGGCATCGCCATGGGCACGGGCACCGACGTCGCGATGGAGAGCGCCGGCGTCACGCTGCTGAAGGGCGATCTCACCGGCATCGTCCGGGCGCGACGACTGTCGCAGGCGACCATGCGCAATATCCGGCAAAACCTGTTCTTTGCCTTCATCTACAACGCCGCCGGAATCCCGATCGCGGCCGGCATCCTCTATCCCAGCTTCGGAATCCTCTTGTCGCCGATCATCGCGGCGGCAGCGATGGCGCTGTCCTCGGTCAGCGTGGTCGGCAACGCGCTCAGGCTGCGCGCGACGCGGCTGTGATCGACAAGACGACGGTGCGCTACCTCGCCCCGCTTGCGGGGAGAGGGTTGGGATGAGGGGGAGTCTCCACAGGGACGGCGATAGATGGACTCGCGGAGAGTCCCCCTCACCCGGAATTCAAGCTAGGCTTGAATTCCGACCTCTCCCCGCAAGGGGGGCGAGGTGAAGAAGAGGCGCTGAGGGCTCGGGAGCATCGCATGCAGCGGATTACGATCACGATCGAGGATGATTTGCTGGCGGAGATCGATGCCGCGGCGGAAGCCCGCGGCTATCAGAACCGCTCCGAGATCATCCGCGACCTCGCCCGCGCAGGCCTGCAACAGAGCACCGAGGACACCGCACAGACGGGCCAATGCGTCGCCGGCCTCGTCTATGTCTACGACCACGCCGCGCGCGATCTCTCGAAACGCCTGGTGCAGGAATTCCACGGCCATCATGATCTCGCGCTGGCGACGCTGCACGTCCATCTCGACGACAATAACTGCATGGAGATGACGGCGCTCAAGGGTTCGGCCGACGAGGTCAAGCATTTTGCCGACCACATCATCGCCGAGCGCGGCGTCCGCTACGGCCGCGTGGTGATGATCCCGACCGGCGAAGGCAAGACGAAGGCGCGGAAGCACGCGCATCGGCACGACTAAGCCATACGTCGGGTCTCACCCTCCCCTCGAGGGCAAGCGACTTCCTTGCTTTGTGATCGGGAGGTCGATTGCCGGTATTCAACTATAGGTGTAGTTTCCGCCGCTGTACTTGTTCATTTCCAGTTCAATCTCTTTCGTTCGATGCTTTGTTTTGCAGGGTAGATCGTAATCACATCAACTTCGTCGCCACATCGATCGCTGGCCTGGGCCGTCAGGCACTTTGGAATTCGATCTTAAATTGAAGTCACCGGCCCCAAGGCCGGTCGCGTCGTATTGTCCAAATCCATTCCCGGAGGCCACGCCATGCTCGTCGATCGCAAATGGGTTCAGCGCAATATTGGCTTCGATCCGATCGAGAACCCGCCGCCGGACAATACTTTTTCCGTCAAGAGCGTGGCGACGGCGGCGGTGAAGCGAACCGCAAAGGTCGCGCCGGAAGATTTTCAGCGCGAGATCATCGACTTCGATTCCGAATCGTCCGTCGGCCGCGAATTCATGGCCTTCAGCACGGCGACGGGATTGTCGCGCTTCACCGACATCCCATGGCCGAAGGGGCTGGCGCCGCAGACGGGCCCGAAACCGAAGGGCACGAGCAACAGCCCGCTGCCGCGCGGCGACGTGCTCTTGGTGACGTGGACGGTCGACGAGGGCCATGCGCTGAGCCGCGTGCTCACGCCGGGCAAGGACTCGCGCAACGACTACGTGCCCTACACCCACAATTACGCGACGATCTCGCAGAAGATGCGCAATGGCTGCCCGGCCAAGGAGCTGAAGCGGCTCGGCACCTACTGGACCACCACGATCGGCAAGAAGAAGGTCGTGATCTTCAAGTCGGACTCGCACATGTCGCAGGACGGACCGCAACTGCCGAACATCGACGTCTGGCGCCAGATCATCGAGGAGGTGCAGCCGACGCTCGTGATCACGACGGGCACGGCCGGCGGCATCGGCAAGGAGTTCGAGGTGGGCGATGTCATCGTCAGCCCGATCGTGCGGTTCGACTGCACGGCGAAGTTCAAGAAGCAGCCTTTTGCGCAGGCGCACTACTCGAGCAAATCGGCCAGGACGTCACGCTTCGCGCAGGCCAAGACGCTGTTCAAGGCCAATTCCGGGCAATTGCCGAAAGACAATACGCGCGCGCCCAAGATTGTGGCGGTGAAACCGAGCGGGCTGAGCTCATCCGTCGTCACCACCGACTTCTTCGGCTTCGACACCTCGGACAATCACTACAAGCTCAAGGGCCTCGGCGACGTCTCCGAGATGGGCGATGCCATCCTCGGCCTCGTCGCCAAGGACATGGGAGCCAAGGCGCCGCGATGGCTCGCGATCCGCAACGTCTCGGACCCGCAGATCAAGGCCGAGGGAACGATCCGGCAGCAGGCCCAGGTCGCCGCCCAGATCTACAAGGCGTTTGGCCGCTGGAGCTCGGTCTGCAGCGCGATCACCTGCTGGGCCAGTATCGTGGCGGAGGGCTGACGAAGCACTGCCACGCCGCATAGGGCCGCAGGTCGGCCTCCCTTGCCGAACCGGCTGGGCATATCTACCTCTCCGCTGTGTTGTCGTGAGAGGTCCCTGCCATGCTGGATGCCGCCGTCAAGGCGCTGTCGCAAATGTTGTCGCCGCCGATGCGCTCGATCCTGTGGCGCTCGATCGGTGTTGCGCTGGTGCTGATCACCGTGCTGGCGTTCGGGCTGCAGCGGCTGCTCTCCTGGTTTGCGACCTCGGGCGAAGTCTGGCTGGAAGGGCTGCTCGGGCCGGGCTGGCATTCCTCGCTCGATGTCCTGGCCTGGATCGTTTCGATCGCGGCCGGGCTCGGCGTCGTGTTCGGCGGCATCTTCCTGATGCCGGCGATCACCTCGCTGGTGGCGAGCCTGTTCGTCGACGATGTCGCCGATCATGTCGAGCGCGAGCACTATCCGGCGGAGCGGCCCGGCGTCGCGCTGCCGTTCTCGATCGCCATCACCGAGGGCGTCAAGACGGCGCTGCTCACGATCCTGGTCTACCTGGTCGCGCTGCCCTTCGTGCTGTTCGCCGGCGCCGGATTCCTGATCTTCTTTATCGCCACCGCATGGCTGCTCGGGCGCGAGTATTTTGAGCTCGCCGCCATGCGCTTCCGTTCGCCGGAGGAAGCCAAGGCGATGCGGCGTGACAATGCCGCGACCATCTTCACCGCGGGCCTGTTCATCGCGGCCTTCGTGTCGATCCCGGTCGTCAATCTGGCGACGCCGATCTTTGGCATGGCCTTCATGGTCCACATGCACAAGCGGCTGTCCGGACCGCGGCCCGAGCTGATCGAGCCGAAGCGCCGGAGCAGCGTGCCTGCGGCGTGAGCCGTCACACCACCGTCTTCTCCGGCCATCGGCAGAGATCGTTGATCAGGCAGACCTCGCAGCGCGGCTTGCGCGCGAGGCAGGTATAGCGGCCGTGCAGGATAAGCCAGTGATGCGCGTGCAGCATGAACTCGGACGGAATCACCTTTTCGAGTCCAAGCTCGACCTCCAGCGGCGTCTTGCCGGGCGCGATCCCGGTGCGGTTCCCGACGCGGAAGACATGCGTGTCGACCGCCATGGTATGCTCGCCGAAGGCCATGTTGAGCACGACATTGGCAGTCTTGCGGCCCGCGCCGGGCAATGACTCGATCTCGGCGCGCGTGCGCGGCACCTCGCCGCCGAAATCGCTGAGCAGCTTTGCCGACAGCGCGATCACGTTCTTCGCCTTGGTGCGATAGAGGCCGATGGTCTTGATGTGATCGCGAAGCCGCTCCTCGCCGAGGTCGAGCATCTTTTGCGGCGTGTCGGCGATCTCGAACAATGGCCGCGTCGCCTTGTTGACCCCGGCGTCGGTCGCTTGGGCCGACAGCACCACGGCCACCAGCAACGTGAAGGGGTTGAGATGCTCGAGCTCCCCCTTGGGCTCGGGATTGGCCTTGCGGAAACGGCTGAAGACCTCGTGGATCTCTGCAGGCGTCCAGGGCTTGCTCGCCTTAGCCTTTATGGATTTCGGCTTTGCAGCCTTCGGCGACTTGCTGGCGGGCTTTGCCTGCGCCGTTTTCTTCGGCGCGGCCGGCTTCTTCGCGGCTACCTTGCGGGTGATTTTTGCCATCATCGGGATATACTGAGGGGACATGAGCACAGGCAACGAAATTGCGCACGACAACGCTGACGGCCAAGCCGAGCCGCAGATTTTCTCCGCGCTGCTCACGCCCCATCGCTCGCTGAACCGCACCGGCTTCCTCGCCGTGATGCTGTTTCTGAGCGTCGTCAGCTTCGTGACCGGCATGGTCTTCCTGCTGATGGGGGCGTGGCCGGTGTTCGGCTTTTTCGGCCTCGACGTGCTCGTGATCTGGTGGGCCTTCCGGGTCAATTTCCGCACCGCGCGCGCCAGCGAGGAGATCGTGGTGACGCAGACCGAGTTGCGCCTGCGCCGAACCAGCCATCGCGGCCATGTCTCCGAATGGGTGCTCAACCCGCTCTGGGTCCGGCTTGAGGAGGAGGGCGACGAGGAGTTCGGCATCGAGCGGCTGTACCTGATCTCCCGCGGCCGCCGCGTGTCCGTCGGAAGATTCCTGGGGCCAGAGGAAAAAGCAAGTTTTGCCAAGGCGTTAATCGCCGCGCTCAATGCCGCCAAGCGTGGCCCGACCTACAATCCGATCGCGTGAAACGAGATCGGAAATCGGGTGGTTTGGTACCCCGCCCGGCCCTACATTTCCGGTCATGATGACACTCGCCATAAATGACCAGCGCCTGGCCAAGCCGGGCTCCCAGAACGCCGCGCTGCGCGACTACGATTCCGTGCGCCGGGCGATCGCCTTCATCTCGGAAAACTGGCGTGCGCAGCCGACCATCGAGGCGATGGCTGATGCCGCCGGTGTCACGCCGGATGAGCTGCACCATCTGTTCCGCCGCTGGGCCTCGCTGACGCCGAAGGCGTTCATGCAGGCGCTGACGCTCGACCATGCCAAGAGCCTGTTGCGGGACTCTGCGAGCGTGCTCGACGCCGCACTCGACTCCGGCCTCTCGGGCCCGGGACGGCTGCACGATCTCTTCGTTACCCATGAGGCGATGTCGCCGGGCGAATGGAAGAACGGCGGCGCAGGGCTGACGCTCACTTACGGCTTCCACCCCTCGCCGTTCGGCACCGCGATCGTGATCGCGACCAATCGCGGTCTGTCCGGGCTTGCCTTTGCCGATCCCGGCGAGGAGAAGGCCGCGCTCGCCGACATGACGCGGCGCTGGCCGAACGCGACTTACGTCGAGGACCGCGAGGGCACCGCGCCGATCGCAAAACGCATCTTCGACACAAAGCTGTGGCGGCCCGACCAGCCGTTGCGCGTGGTGATGATCGGCACCGATTTCGAGGTGCGGGTGTGGGAGACGCTTCTGAAAATTCCGATGGGACGCGCGGTGTCCTATTCGGACATCGCCCGCAAGATCAACAACCCAAAGGCCTCGCGCGCCGTCGGCGCCGCAGTCGGGCGCAACCCGGTCTCCTTCGTGGTGCCGTGCCACCGCGCGCTCGGCAAGAGCGGCACGCTGACAGGCTACCACTGGGGCATTACCCGCAAGCAGGCGATGCTCGGCTGGGAAGCGGGACAGCTGGGGGTGCAGTAGTGTTTCTTCTCCCTCGCCCCGCTTGCGGGGAGAGGGTTGGGGTGAGGGGGAGTCTCCGCAGGGACGGTAACAGTCGGACTCGCGGAGAGTCCCCCTCACCCGCACCCCATCTTCGATGGGCTGCGGCCTCTCCCCGCAAGCGGGGCGAGGCGAAACCCGCGGCGCGAATCTTCTCTACCCGATCGTCCAGACCAGCGGCAGCCGGCCGGCCGAGGCCGGCTTCATCTCAACGCCGATGTGCCGCCCGCAGCCGGCAGCCAGTCCCTCGAACAGACCCTCCAGCACTTTGGCGCAGGCGCGGTGATAGTCGGCGACATCGTCCATCAGCTTCCAGCTCTGCTGGCGGATTTCGAACGTGCCTTCGGACGCCGTGCTGTCGGCGGCATCGTCCTGCGCGGCGAAGAGTGCACCGAGGAAAGATACGAACTCCTTCGCGCCGCCACGGCTTGCGGACAATGCCGCGGCGACTTCGTCAAAATACTGCATGCCGATCAGCTTGCCGGTGAGATGCAGGAGATAGCCGGCATCCTCCGGGCCGAACAGTTGCACCATCACGGGCGCGGCGGTGCGGACATATTCCATGGCGTAGTTGCGATAGGCCTTTTCCAGCCGCGGCTTTGGCCAGCTCGACACCGGCAGCGCCGGCGCGGTCTTGGCATCGAACAGCGGGGCTTCGAGATGCCGCGCAAACACCAGGCGCTGGTCGAGCTCGAGCGGGTGATCGTATTCGTGATAGTAGCCTTCGAGCCCGTCCTGGCCGTCGACGCTCTGCTTGGTGCAGACGAAGCCGAGCCGGAGATCGCGCAGCGCCACGCCATTGTTGGCGTGCCAACCGCGCAGCATCGCGCGCGAGACCTCGCCGGGCACGCCGCAGATCGCGGTGCCCTTCCAGATCCAGCGCGGCGGCGGATAGCGGATCCAGGCCTTAGCGTCGCTCTCATACATGTATTCGACATGCACGCCGCCGATCCAGTTGGAGAGATAGTGATATTGCGCGGCCGCCACCGCCGGCGGCAGATGGCTGAGGCCGAGCTTTTCGAGCCCCGGCAGAAAGCGTTCCTGCTGCTGGCGGCGAAACACGCGGAAGACGAACTCCGCGGCGTCAGCGGTGCCGCGCCGCGTGACGACGGTGAGGATGAGGCCGGTGAAGTAGGCGTGATAGAGATCGGCGACGGCGCGCCAGCGGCGCCATTGCGCATCCTGCGCGGGGTCTGCTGCGGCACTCATCGTTTGCTCCCGGCTTGTTGTTTTGCCGGAGTGTGTCATCGCGAATGAGGCGAGGCAACCGACCGCACACTCAGTCGTCATCCCCGCGCAACGGCGAAGCCGTTGTCGCTGGAGGTGCGAGCCTTGCGATGCGGTTGCATCGCAAGGTGAAGCCTCGAAGGATGGCCACAGGCGCTCGCGGCCCATCCTTCGAGGCGCGCAAGAGCGCGCACCTCAGGATGACGGTGTCGAGTGTGGCGGCAGCCTGTAGCCCGGATGGAGCGCGGCGTAATCCGGGTTCGTGCCGCAAGCGATGAGAGTCCCGGATTGCGCTGCGCTCCATCCGGGCTACGGAATATAGCTACACGCGGAAATGCTTGGAGAGCTTCAACCCCTGCGCCTGGTAGTTCGAGCCGATGCGCTGGCCGTACATGGCGTCGGGGCGGGCGAGCATTTTTTCGTAGACGAGACGGCCGACGATCTGGCCGTGCTCGAGGATGAAGGGCACTTCGCGCGAGCGCACCTCCAGCACGGCGCGCGCGCCCTGCCCGCCCGCGCCGGCATAGCCGAAGCCGGGATCGAAGAAGCCGGCATAGTGCACACGAAATTCGCCGACCAGGGGATCGAACGGCACCATCTCGGCGGCGTAGTCCGGCGGCACCTGCACCGCTTCCTTGGAGGCGAGGATGTAGAACTCGCCGGGATCGAGAATGAGGCTGCCGTCGCCACGCGCGGCGATCGGCTCCCAGAAATCGTCGACCGCATAGCCGGCGCGGCGATCGACGTCGACGACGCCGGTGTGGCGCTTGGCGCGATAACCGACGAAGCCGGTGCCCTTCTCGCCGGAGAGATCGACTGACACCGCGACGCCGCCGGCAAGATCGGCGTCGTCGACGTCGACCAGACGTTCGCTTGCATGCAGCGCTTCGAGGTCGTCGATGTTGAGGATGGCGTCACCGGTGCGGAAGCGCACCTGGGACAGCCGCGAGCCCTCGCGCACCAGCACCGGAAACGTTTTTGGGCTGATCTCGGCATAGAGCGGCCCATGATAGCCGGCGCCGATCATGTCGAAGCGGCGCGTGCCGTCGGCGATCACGCGGGTAAACACATCGAGACGGCCGGTCGAGCTCTTGGGGTTCGCGGCAGCCACGATCTCCGGTGGCAGCGCAAGACTCTCCAGCAGCGGCACGATGTAGACGCAGTTGGTTTCCAGCACGGCGCCGTCGGCGAGGCTGAACTCGTGCAGCTTCAATTCATCGATGCGCTCGGCGACGGTGGCGCCGGGGCCGGGCAGAAAGCTCGCGCGCACGCGATAGGCGATGTCGCCGAGGCGAAGATCGAGGCTTGCCGGCTGGATCTGGCTCTCGACGAAGTCGTAGGCGGGCAGGATGAGGCCGTCTTCCGCCATCGCCGCAATCATGCGGTCGGGCAGGATACCGTTGGCATCAGTGGCGACCTTGAATGTCACCTTAAGGTCCTCGGAAGCGGTCAATTGTACCCGAAAAGCGGCAAATTCAGCTTTTTACCGCTAGCCGATGCAAGCCTTGACGGAAAGGGTTCGGCGGAATAAGAGCATCACTTATCCCGTGGTGATTTGAGCCGGCCGGCTTGCAGCCACGTTAAATAAATCGCTAAACAGGCCGGGGACACGTGTGATCCCGGCCAGTGGAGATATCCAGGCCGGTTTTTTTGTGACCATTTTCAAGATGGTCATTGGAGGTCACATGTCGAAGTCCCCGGCGTCAGCCGCTCACTACCGTCCCGAAACCCGGCTGGTCCATTCCGGCACGCTCCGCTCGCAATATGGCGAGACGTCGGAGGCGTTGTTCCTGACGCAAGGCTACGTCTACAACAGCGCCGAGGAATGCGAGGCGCGGTTCAAGGGCGAAGATCCCGGCTTCATCTATTCGCGCTATTCCAACCCGACGATCGCGATGTTCGAGCGCCGCATGATCGAGCTCGAGGGTGCGGAAGCCGCGCGCTCGGCCGCAACCGGCATGGCGGCGGTGACGACCGCGATCCTGGCGCCGCTGAAGGCGGGCGATCACGTGGTCGCCTCGCGCGCGCTGTTCGGCTCGTGTCTCTATGTCGTGCAGGACCTGTTGCCGCGCTACGGCATCGAGACCACGCTGGTCGACGGCCTCGATCTCGACCAGTGGAAGCGCGCGCTGCGTAAGAACACCAAGACGTTCTTCCTGGAGAGCCCGACCAATCCGACGCTCGACGTGCTCGACATTCCTGCGATTGCCGACATCGCCCATAGCGGCGGCGCACGGCTCGTGGTGGACAACGTCTTTGCAACGCCGATCTGGCAGAGCCCGCTCGCATTGGGCGCCGATGTCGTGGTCTATTCCGCGACCAAGCATATCGACGGCCAGGGCCGCTGCCTCGGCGGCATCATCCTGTCCTCGGAGGCCTTCATCGCCGAGCACATCCACAATTTCATGCGCCAGACCGGGCCGTCGATCTCGCCGTTCAACGCCTGGGTTCTGCTCAAGGGTCTCGAGACGCTCGGCGTGCGCGTGCGCGCGCAGACCGATACCGCCGGGCGCATCGCCGAAGCGCTCGCGAGCCATCCAAAAATCTCGCGGCTGATCTATCCGGGACGTGCCGATCATCCGCAGGCGGATCTCGTGAAGAAGCAGATGCGCGGCGGCTCGACCTTGGTCGGGTTCGAGGTCAAGGGCGGCAAGCAGGCCGCGTTCCGCGTGCTCAATGCGCTGAAGCTGGCGCGGATCTCCAACAATCTCGGCGACGCCAAGAGCCTGGTGACGCATCCGGCCACCACGACGCATCAGCGCCTGAAGCCGGAAGACCGCGCCGCGCTCGGCATCAGCGAAGGTTTTATCCGCTTCTCGACGGGGCTGGAGCATGCGGATGATCTGATCGAGGATCTCGCGGCGGCGCTGGAGAAGGCGTGAGTTAAAGAAGCGATTGTAGGGTGGGTTAGCTGCGCGAATTGCGCAAAGCGCAAACCGCGCGGCGTAACCCACCACTTCTGTCAACGCGGAAACGAAAGAGGTGGGTTACGCCAGCGGTTTGCGCTTCGCGCATCCGCAAGGCTAACCCACCCTACGGCACCTACATCGGCCGGTAGGTCCGCACATCGCTCGGCACGTTGACGCCGAGCTTGATCTGGCCGACGGAGCGGATGATATCGTCGCCGAGGAGTTGCGCGAAGCAGGCGTAGCCCCAATCGTTCATGTGCAGGCCGTCCTCGATGACGAAGGTCTCGACCGGGATCGCCTGCTTCTCGTGCCAGTCGCGCATCACCTCGAAGCGCGGAAACACGCCGACATGGCGGAGCTCGCCGACCTTGCCGAGCAGACTGATCATCTTGCTCGCGCTTTCGCGGCGTGCGTTGACGGCCGGCGAATATTGGGGATCGACGAGCACGATGTCGCTGCCGGCGGCCTGGATGCGTGAGATGCCTTCTTCCACGAGCTTCGCCGTGTCGGCGGGATCGAGGTTGCGCAGCACCGCGTTGGTGCCGACCTGCCAGATCACGAGATCAGGATGCACGTCGATCACGGCAGTCTGCAGCCGCCTCAGCATCTCGGGCGCGTCCTCACCGCCCTTGCCGGCATTGATGACGGTGATGTCGGCGGTCGGATAGTGGCGGCGAAGCTGCGCCGCGAGGCGGTTCGGATAGTAGAAATCAGGCGAACTCGCGCCGTGGCCCTGGGTCGACGACGAGCCGAAGGCGATGATCACGACCGGCTGGCCGGCAATGAGCTTGTTCGCGACGTGCGGCAGCGAGCCCATCGATTTCAGACCGCCCTTGGGCGGCAGGCACGGCACGCGGTTGAAGATGTCGCCGGCCGATTTCGCCGCCTGCTTGACCGTGTCGATGGCGCGCGCGGCGATGCCGCGCTGCTCGGTGGACGAAGGCTGGCTCGTGGCGGCGGCCGTGGTCTGCTGGGCCGGCGTCGTCTGTGCAGACTGTGCGCGCACCGGCGACGGCGACACGGACGACAACAGCAACGCCGCGCACGCAGCCAAGCATGTCGTCAGGAAAAAAGGGCGGAGAGAACTCATTAACGCTAGACCTTAGTTCTGCTGCTGGCCCGGACCGACATGGGCGGCGTCGATCACGAACTGCGCGAGTGCGCGGCCAAGGCAATCATGGACCTGCTTCGCCAGTTCGGGCCCGCGCGTCGGATTGAACAGGTCGAACTGCCCCTGGTCATTCCACTGGCGCATGATGGCGAAACGGTCGAACAACGGGATTTCATGCTCCTGCGCGACGACGCGCATATTATCCAGATAAGGCGGCACGGACATCATGGTCTCGGTCCGCGGGCTGTACTGCAAATTCATCAAGACGACGTCGGCCCCCGCATGCTGCAGCGCAGAAACACCGTCGGTCACGGCGGTGCGAAACTCGTCGGGATCGATGGATCGGATAGCATCCACCGTCCCGGTCTGCCAGATGACCAAAGTAGGCCTTTTTGCTTCCATCAGCTTAACGAAGCCGGAGGCCGCCTCCTCTGCCGTTTTCTTGCTCTGTATTTCTACGGACACGTGCACGGGCTCGGACGGCAGCTTTTCCTTCAGGATCGCCTGGAGGCGGGCCGGATAGGAGCTGTCCTCCGACTGCGGGATGGTGGTCGAGCGGCTGCCGATCACGAGGATCTCGAGCGGCTTGTTGGCTTTGATGATCTCCGCCGTCTTGGGGAGCTGGCTTTCGCTGGCGAGCAGATAGGCAGGCGTTTCGCAGGCCGGGGGACCGCCAGGCGCAGCGAGCGCGGCATCTTCGGCGCGCGCGGAAGCGGCGGCAAAAGCGCCGCACAGCAGGACCAGGCTCAGGAGAACCTTCGCCTTCATCAGCCCCCTCCCGCCATATCGGCGTTGCCGACGGCGTTTTTGGTTTTCGAACCGCTCTTGTCAGCCTCGCTCTTGTACCACGAAATCAGCCACGCCATGCCCCACATGATCAGGATTCCAGAGAGACTTATCAGCGCATGCATGGCCGGGCCGCCGGAGATTTCGGCCAAAATGAAATGCCCGGCAAAGGCGAGGAAGACGCCGAGGCAAAAGATTTCCAGCGAATGCTGCCCGCAGAGAATGAGCGGCCTCAGCCAGGGCGATTTGAGGCCCGGCCAGGTTCGCGGCAGGAAGCGCACCGTGAGCGCCGCCAGCGCCAGGAAGTGCGTGAAGCGCAGCACGTCGAGATCGGTCTTGTCGATCGGATACATCCACTGCTCGAGGCGCTTCGGCATGAAATGGCTGAGCCCCGGCACGTACCAGGTCATGGTCACGTAGAATGCAGCCACCAGATAGGCGATCGATATCCACATCGTGACGGGTGAGGCGAGGATGCGCGACATCCGCTTGGCGCCTCCCAGTGCACACCAGGCGCCGAACACGAACAGCAATTGCCAGGCCATCGGATTGAACGCCCAGAAGCCGTTCGGATAGGCCGACAGATACAGGTCGAACTCCCAGGTCACCGCGTAGAGCAGCACCGACAGGCCGAGCGTGACGTCGGGCTTCCATTTCATCAGCCAGAGGATCAGCGGCAGCGCCAGCATCAAGACGATATACAGCGGCAGCACGTCCATGTTGACGGGACGGAAGCGCAACAGCAGCGCCTGGACGATGGTGACGTCGGGCTGCTTGAGGAAATCCATGATGCCCATTTCTTCCGTGTAGAGCGGGTTCTCGAAGCGCGTCGCGACATAGGAGATTTCCGCCAGGAAGATCGTGAACAGGAAGACATGGGCGACGTAGATCTGCCAGACCCGGCGCAGGATGCGCGCGGTGGCGATCACGAAACCGTTCTCCAGCATCGCGCGGCCATAGACGAAGGCGGCGGTGTAGCCGGAGATGAAGATGAAGATTTCGGTGGCGTCGCTGAAACCGTAATTGCGGATGGTGAACCAGGTCAGCAGATTGGGCGGCAGATGATCGATGAAGATCAGCCACAGCGCCAACCCGCGGAACAGGTCGAGCCGCAATTCGCGCTCTCCGACGACCGGCAGCGAGATCGCCGGCGCCTTGACGCGCGGCGCCGCCTCCGCGGTTCCGGCAATCGTCGATCCCCTGACTTGGTCGGCAATGCTCATCGAAGCCCTGAACCTGGTGCGAACCTTGGCGCGCGGCGCGCATGTTGCGGATTGTAACGGCCCGGCGGCCCGCTAGCAAAGCGGCCGGATCACATCGCGGTGTACCTGCCGAGGAAAATTGGGCGGGACGATGTCGCGACGCGCCGGCCGGGCGATTGGTTCCGGGCCGGGTTTTCGTTATGATGAGACCCATGTATCGCGCCGTGACCCGCCACATCGAAGTGACCGTCGAACCGAACTATGTTCCCGAGCAATCCTCGGCCGAACGCGGCAGGCATTTCTGGTCCTACACCATCGTCATCACCAATTCCGGCGACGAGACCGTGCAGCTCAAGACGCGGCACTGGATCATCACCGACGCCACCGGACGGCAGCAGGAGGTCAAGGGCGAAGGCGTGATCGGCGAGCAGCCGGTGCTGGCGCCCGGCGAGCGCTACGAATACACCTCCGGCGTCCCGCTCTCGACCGCCTCGGGCTTCATGACCGGCCGCTACCAGATGGTCAGCGAAAGCGGCGAACGCTTCGAGATCGACGTGCCGACGTTTTCGCTCGACAGCCCGGATTTGAAGCGGGTGTTGAACTGACGCTGCCGTAGGGTGGGTTAGCTGAGCGGCTGCGCGAAGCGCAGTCCGCTGGCGTAACCCACCACTTCTGTTGACGTGGAAAGAGAAGAGGTGGGTTACGCCGCGCGGCTTGCGCTTCGCGCAATCCGCGGGGCTAACCCACCCTACAATTCCGCGCTACGCGTTCTCGACGCCTGCCTCATGCGGGGTGAACCGGTAGACCGACGAGCAGAACTCGCAGGTCACCTCGACCTTGTCGTCTTTCACCATCGCGGCGCGATCGTCCGGCGAGAAGCTCTTGAGCATCGCGGCGACAGCATCGCGCGAGCAGGAGCATTGCGCCTGCAGGGCGTGCTGCGTGAACACGCGCACGCCGCGCTCGTGGAAGAGACGGTAGAGTAGCCGCTCGCCGGAGAGGTCCGGATCGATCAGCTCGACATCCTCGACCGTCTGGATCAGCGAGCGCGCCTCGACCCAGGCGTCGTCCTCGGCCACGCTGTGCACGGCGGCGCCATCGGGCGCATCGCCGGGATGCAGATCGGCCTGGCGGGCACGCTCCGGCGCCTTGGGCAGAAACTGCAGCAGCATGCCGCCGGCGCGCCAGCGATGCTTGCCGCCGTCGCTCGCGCGCCATTCCTCGCCGACCGCGATCCGCACCTGGGTCGGGATCTGCTCGGAGCGCAAAAAGTATTCGTGGGCGGCATCTTCCAGGCCGCCGCCGTCGAGCGCGACGAGACCCTGGTAGCGGCTCATGTCGGCGCCCTGGTCGATGGTCATCGCGAGATGGCCACGGCCGAGCAGCGTGCCGGAATCCGTGGCCTCGCCGAGCCGCGCCGCGTCGTAGCGGGCATAGGCGCGCAGGCGGTCCGGCGCCTTGAAATCGACCACCAGGAACGACACCGGGCCATCGGTCTGCGCCTGCAGGATGAAGCGGCCGTCGAACTTGAGCGCGGTGCCGAGCAGGGTCGCGAGCACGATGGCCTCGCCGAGCAGCTTGCCGACCGGCGCAGGATAATCGTGCTTGGTGAGGATGTCGTCGAGCGCGGGGCCAAGCCGGGTCAGCCGTCCGCGCACGTCGAGCGCGCTGACCTCAAAGGGGAGAACGGCATCGTCGACGGGAACGGAGGACGGCGCGCGGACCGGGCCTTCGGAGCCGGTCCTGATGTCAGGGGATTGGGAAACCATGGCGCTTTATCTGGGGTTTGAAGGTCAGAAATGGAAGAGGGCAAACACACCCTCCGCTGTCGTCCCGGACAAACGGAGCGCCTGGCCCGGGTAGCGTTGTCCAGAGCGACGTGCCGATCCGGGACGACAGCGGAGAATGCGGCCTCAACCGCGTAGCCCGGATGGAGCGCAGCGAAATCCGGGAAGTCTTTCCGCGCATTGAGAAACCCGGATTTCGCTGCGCTCCATCCGGGCTACAAGCGAGATTCACTTCACCGCGTCAAAACACCAGGCCAAAATGCCCTTTTGCGCGTGCAGGCGGTTTTCGGCTTCGTCGAACACCACCGATTGCGGACCGTCGATCACCTCGTCGGTGACCTCCTCGCCGCGATGGGCGGGCAGGCAATGCATGAACAGCGCATCGGGTTTGGCGAGCGACATCAGCTTGGAATTGACCTGGTAGGGTTTCAGCACGTTGTGGCGGTGCTCGCCCTCCTTGTCGCCCATCGACACCCAGGTGTCGGTGACGACGCAATCGGCGCCGCGGACGGCTGCTTCCGGATCGGTGCCGAGCATGATCGGCGCGCCCGACGCCTTGACCCAGTCGCGCATCGCCTTCTTCGGCGCGAGCTCCGGCGGGGTCGCGACATTGAGCTGAAACTTGAAACGCTCGGCGGCATGCGCCCAGGACGCCAGCACGTTGTTGTCGTCGCCGGTCCAGGCCACCGTCTTGCCCTCGATCGGACCGCGATGCTCCTCGTAGGTCATGAGGTCGGCCATCACCTGGCAGGGATGCGAGCGCCGGGTGAGCCCGTTGATGACGGGCACGGTCGCGTATTGCGCAAGCTCGAGCAGCGCATCGTGATTGAGGATGCGGATCATGATGGCATCGACATAGCGCGACAGCACGCGCGCGGTGTCGGCGATGGTCTCACCGCGGCCGAGCTGCATCTCGGCGCCGGTGAGCATGATGGGTTCGCCGCCGAGCTGGCGCATGGCGACGTCGAACGAGACGCGCGTGCGGGTCGACGGGCGCTCAAAAATCATCGCCAGCGTCTTGCCTTCGAGCGGCCTGACCGGCTGATGCGCCTTCTGCTTCGCCTTCATGGCGACGGAGGCGGCGAGCATGTTCTTGAGCTCCGACAGCGGGAGCTCGTTGATGTCGAGGAAGTGTTTTGGCGTCTTGCTCATCAGCCTGCCCGCTTCTTCGCAGCAGCCGAAATCGCAGTGCAGGCCCGCTCGAGCCGCGCGACGGATTCATCGAGCTCGGCCTCGGTGACGATCAGCGGCGGCAGGAAGCGCACGACATTGTCGCCGGCGCCGACCGTGAGCAGCTTTTCGTTGCGCAAGCCGGCGACCAGATCGCCCGAAGGCACCACCGCCTTGATGCCGATCAACAGGCCCTCGCCGCGGACTTCGCTGACGATATCGGGGTGGCGGTCGATGACCGAGGCGAGCTTCTGCTTCAACAGCAGCGACATCTTCTGCACATGGTCGAAGAAGCCGGGTTTGAGCATGACGTCGAGCACGGCATTGGCCGACGCAATCGCAAGCGGATTGCCGCCGAAGGTCGAGCCGTGCGAGCCGGGCCCCATGCCGGCGGCCGCGTCCGCGGTGGCGAGCACCGCGCCGATCGGGAAACCGCCGCCCAGCGCCTTCGCCAGCGACATCACGTCGGGCACGACGCCGGTACGCTTGTAGGCGAAGAGCTCGCCGGTGCGGCCCATGCCGGTCTGCACCTCATCGAAGGCGAGCAGCAGGCCCTTCTCGTCGCAGAGATCGCGCAGCGCCTTGAAGAAGCCCTGAGGCGCCGAACGCACGCCGCCCTCGCCCTGGATCGGCTCGATCAAAATGCCGGCGGTGTGCGGACCGATCGCCTTCTTCACCGCTTCGAGGTCGCCATGCGGGACCTGATCGAAGCCGTCCATCGGCGGGCCAAAGCCCTCGAGATATTTTGCCGATCCGGTGGCAGCCAGCGTCGCCAGGGTGCGGCCGTGGAAGGCGCCCTCGAAGGTGATGATGCGGTAGCGCTCGGGGTGGCCTTTTGAGAAATGATGGTGGCGCACCAGCTTGATCACGCCCTCCATCGCCTCGGCGCCGGAATTGCAGAAGAACACGAAGTCCGCAAAGCTCTCGTTGCAGAGGCGGGCCGCCAGCTTCTCGCCGTCCGGGCTCTGGAACAGGTTCGACATGTGCCAGAGCTTGGTCGCCTGCTCCTGCAACGCCTTGACCAGCGCCGGGTGGGCGTGGCCGAGCGCGTTCACCGCGACGCCGGAGGTAAAGTCGAGGTAGCGGTCGCCATTGGTGGCCTCCAGCCAGCAGCCCTCTCCGCGCACGAAGCCGAGGTCGGCCCTGGCGAAAACGGGAAGCAGATGCGGCGCGGCGCTGTTGGTCATGACGATCACTTGAATGTTGCAGTCACATGGATATTCGGTTCGACATTCGGTCCCGATGCGCCTATGGCGCAGCGCATCATCAACCCGGAAAACGAAACGTGCCGCCTTTTAAGGGCGGCACGTGACACTATCTTATGCCCAGAGAAACCCGTGTCAATGCCGGCCGGGGGGCCCACAAACCGCGCAACCCGTAGTCTTGCGGTGGCGATTTAGCGGTGTTTAAGCCCCGGAACATGTGGAAGCGGGACCGCGGACTCTTGCGCGGGAGTCACGCCATATTGTAGCGTTTGGCTTGTCAGATACGACATCTCGTGCAGCGGTTCTGATCCCTTAGGTCCACAAGTCACCGGCGTACACGTTCGGACGCACTTTTCGTGCCCGGCGCGCCTTAAGGGATTCTGACGGCACGGGTTTTTGAAGCTTGGCATCGCCGCGCAGCCCCCGGAAATGGCGGCGCGAGGCGAAGGAAAGGGTGAAATGACGGTTTTGACCTGGTCCGACGATCGCGTCGAGCAGTTGAAGAAACTCTGGGAAGCCGGGCTTTCGGCCAGCCAGATCGCTGCTGAGCTCGGCAACGTGACCCGCAACGCCGTGATCGGCAAGGTGCATCGCCTTGGCCTGTCCGGTCGCGCCAAGAGCCCCTCCTCGGCGGCGCCGCGTCCGCGCAAGGCCCGTCCCGCGCAGCACATGATGCGCGTGAGCCGGCCGATCGCGCGCGGCAACACGGCGCTCGCCCAGGCCTTCGAGGTCGAGGTCGAGCCCGATCCGGTCACCTATGACAACGTGGTGCCGATGAGCCAGCGCCTGTCGCTGCTCGAGCTCAACGAGGCGACCTGCCACTGGCCGGTCGGCGATCCCTCGAGCCCGGATTTCTTCTTCTGCGGCGGCAAGTCGCTCGCGGGCCTGCCCTATTGCGCGCAGCACTCGCGCGTCGCCTACCAGCCGGCCGCCGATCGGCGGCGTGCACCGGCGAAGCCGGGGCCGCGCTGAGCTAGCCCGTTATCGAGGCGCCCGCTGGCACGCGAAGGCGCCTCAACCAACTCGATACCAACTCGATGTCGTCCCGGATCGGCGCGCGCTACTGGACAACGCTACGCGTTGCCAGGGGCGCGCTTGGCCGGGACGACCACTGAGATTGCGGCCGCAGCTCAGCCCGACGTCTGCTCGGCCTTCGCAAAGCGATCGTCCAGCGCGTAGCCGGCGCCGCGGACGGTGCGGATCGGATCCTGCTCGCGGCCGAGATTGAGCAGCTTGCGCAGGCGGCCGATATGGACGTCGACGGTGCGCTCGTCGATATAGATGTCACGGCCCCAGACGCTGTCGAGCAGCTGCTCGCGCGAGAACACGCGGCCCGGATGCTCCAGGAAGAACTCCAGCAGGCGATATTCGGTCGGGCCGAGATCGATCGGACGGCCCGAGCGCGCGACGCGGCGCTTGTCGCGGTCGAGCTCGATGTCGCCATAGGCGAGCACGGTGGCGAGCCGTTCCGGGCTCGCGCGCCGCAACAGACCCTTCACCCGCGCAAGGAGCTCCGGAACCGAGAACGGCTTGACGATGTAGTCGTCGGCACCGGTCGCAAGGCCCCTCACCCGTTCGCTCTCCTCGCCGCGCGCGGTGAGCATGATGATCGGCAGTTGCTTGGTCTCGGTCCGGGTGCGAAGCCGCCGGCACAATTCGATGCCTGACAGGCCCGGCAGCATCCAGTCGAGCACGATCAGATCGGGAATGTGCTCCTTGAGGCGGGTGTCGGCATCGTCGCCGCGCATCACCGTCTCGACGTCATAGCCGTCGCCTTCGAGGTTGTAGCGCAGAAGCTCGGTGAGAGCTTCCTCGTCCTCAACCACCATAATGCGTGCGCCCATGGTGTCGTCGCTCCTTAAGTGTTCGGTACCGTCGTGGCGAAGGTCGTCATGTCGCCCTTCGGACGCTTGTCCGCGATGGCCTGACCTTCGATCATGTAGAACACGGTCTCGGCGATGTTGGTGGCATGGTCGCCGATCCGCTCGATGTTCTTGGCGCAGAACATCAGATGGATGCAGAACGAGATGTTGCGCGGATCCTCCATCATGTAGGTGAGGAGCTCGCGGAACAGCGAGGTGCAGATCGCGTCGACCTCCTCATCGCCCTTCCACACCGCCATCGCCGCCGGCAGATCGTGCGCGGCATAGGCATCCAGCACCGACTTGACCTGCTGCTGCACGAGGTCGGTCATGTGCTCCAGGCCGCGAAACAGCTTGAGCGGATGGAAATCCGTCTCCAGCGCCGCGACGCGCTTGCCCATGTTCTTGGCGAGGTCGCCGATGCGCTCGAGATCGGTCGCAACGCGCATGGCGCCGACGATCTCGCGCAGATCCACCGCCATCGGCTGGCGGCGGGCGATGGTGAGCACGGAGCGCTCCTCGATCTTCTTCTGCAACGCGTCGATCTCGGCGTCGGACACCACCACGCGCTGGCCGAGCGCGACGTCGCGGCGGATCAGCGCGTCGACGGAATCGACGATCATGCGCTCGGCGAGGCCGCCCATTTCCGACACCAGCCGGGTGAGCTCCTGCAGGTCGGTATCGAAGGCCTTTGCGGTATGTTCAGAACCCATGTCGTCTCTCCTCAACCGAAGCGGCCGGTGATGTAGTCCTGGGTACGCCGGTCGCTCGGCGACGTGAATATCTTGTTGGTGTCGTCGAACTCGATCAGCTCGCCGAGATACATGAAGGCGGTCTTGTCGGAGACGCGGGCCGCCTGCTGCATGTTGTGGGTGACGATCGCGATCGTGTAGTTCTCGGCCAGCTCCTGGATCAGCTCCTCGACCTTGGCGGTCGAGATCGGATCGAGCGCCGAGCAGGGCTCGTCGAACAGGATCACCTCGGGCCGCACCGCCACGGTGCGCGCGATGCAGAGGCGCTGCTGCTGGCCGCCGGACAGCGAGAGGCCGGAGGCGTTGAGCTTGTCCTTGACCTCGTTCCACAGCGCGCCGCCGCGCAGCGCCTTCTCGACACGGCCGTCCATCTCGGACTTCGATATCTTCTCGTAGAGGCGGATGCCGAAGGCGATGTTCTCGTAGATCGTCATCGGGAACGGCGTCGGCTTCTGGAACACCATGCCGACCCGCGCCCGCAACAGATTGAGGTCGAGCTTTGGATCGAGGATGTTGGTTTGGTCGAGCATCAACTGGCCGGTGGCGCGCTGGCCGGGATACAGATCGTACATCCGGTTGAAGATGCGCAGCAGGGTGGACTTGCCGCAGCCCGATGGACCGATGAACGCCGTCACCCGGTTGGTGCCGAGCGACAGGTTGATGTTCTTCAGCGCGTGGTGCTCGCCGTAATAGAAGTTGAGGTTGCGCGCGGTGACCTTGGCCGGCGCCTCGGGCAGCGGATGCGAACCGGGATGAACGGTCGGCGCACTCACGGAAACAGACATTTCACTCATTTTGCAGTCCTCTCGGCGCCGAGAATGCGCGCGCCAATGTTCAGGGCAAGCACGGTCAGTGTGATCAGGAGCGCCCCGCTCCAGGCCAGTTGCTTCCAGTAGGCGTAGGGGCTCTGCACGAAATTGTTGATGGTCACCGGCAGGTTCGCCATCGTCTTGTTCAGGCCCAGGCTGAAGAACTGGTTCGACAGCGCGGTGAACAGCAGCGGCGCGGTTTCGCCGGCGACGCGGGCGGTGGCGAGCAGCACGCCGGTAATGAGGCCGGAGCGGGCCGCGCGGTAGGCGATGCGCTTGATCACCAGCGAGCGCGGCAACCCGAGCGCGGATGCGGCTTCACGCAGCGGGTTCGGCACCAGCAGCAGCATGTCTTCGGTGGTGCGGACCACGACCGGGATCACGATGACGGCGAGCGCGAGCGCGCCGGCGATCGCGGAGAAGCCCCGCATCGGCACCACGACCGCGCCATAGATGAACAGGCCGATGATGATCGAGGGCGCCGAGAGCAGGATGTCGTTGATGAAGCGGATCACCGAGGTCAGCTTGTCGTTGCGGCCGTACTCGGCGAGATAGGTGCCGGCGAACAGGCCGAGCGGCGCGCCGATGCCGACGCCGATCACGGTCATGATGATCGAACCGATGATCGCGTTGCGCAGGCCGCCTTCGGTCGAGCCCGGAGGCGGAGTGTCCGCAACGAAGACCTCGAGATTGAGGCCTGCAAGGCCGTTGTAGAACAGCGTGAACAGGATCAGCGCGAGCCAGGTGACGCCGAACGCGGCGGCGCCCACGCAAAGTACGCGGATCACGATGTCCTTGCGGCGGCGGCGGGAATAGATCGGGTTCATGTTACTTCCCCGCCTTCTTTTCCAGACGCAGCAGCATCAGCCGCGCGGCCGCGAGCACGAAGAACGTCAGCACGAACAGCAGAAGGCCGAGCAGGATCAGGCCGGACTGGTGCAGGCCGTCGCTTTCGGCGAATTCGGATGCGATCGCCGCCGAGATCGTGGTGCCCGGCGCGAAGATCGAGGACTGGATGCGGAACGAGTTGCCGATGATGAACGTCACCGCCATGGTCTCGCCGAGCGCACGGCCGAGCGCCAGCATGACGCCGCCGATGATGCCGACGCGGGTGTAGGGGATCACCACGCTGCGCACGACTTCCCAGGTGGTGCAGCCGACGCCGTAAGCGGCTTCCTTCAACACCGGCGGCACGGTCTTGAACACGTCGACCGAGATCGAGGTGATGAAGGGCAGCACCATGATCGCGAGGATGAGAGCGGCGTTGAACAGGCTGAGATAGGACGGCGGGCCGGCGAAGATCGCGCCAAGGACGGGAACGCCGTCAAAAATCTTGATCATAAAGGGCTGGAACGTGTTGGCCAGAAACGGCCCCAGCACGAAGAAGCCCCACATGCCGTAGATGATCGAGGGAATGCCGGCGAGCAGCTCGACCGCCATGCCGATCGGGCGGCGCGCCCATTGCGGGCAGAGCTCGGTGAGGAAGATCGCAATGCCGAGACCGACCGGAATGGCGATCAGCATCGCGATGAAGGAGGTGACGAGCGTGCCGTACATCGGGCCGAGCGCACCGAGAACCGGCGGATCCGCCGACGGTGCCCAGCGCTGCGTCCACAGGAACGACAGGCCGTATTCCTTCATCGCCGGGAAGGCGCCGACGATCAGCGACAGGATGATGCCGCCGAGGATCAGCAGCACCGAGATCGCGCTCAGCCGCGTGATCCAGTAGAATGTGACGTCGCCGAGCTTGAACGCGCTCAAGGCCTTGGCGCGATCATAAGGTCCGGCGTCATCTATCACGTCGCTCTGAACGGCCATTTCTGCCACGCCGATCCCCTCTGGTACTTTACATCATCTGCACGCCGCCGATGAAGGCGGTCTTGTCGACGATTTGGCCCGCGTCGTTCGGGAGCGCCCCCAGGCGCAGGCCGGAATCCGTAAGACGAGACGCCACGGATTCCGTATCTCGCGAAAATGCTCGCGCCTCGGGACACCGGGGCGCGAGCATCAAAGGAGAGCTCAGCTCTTGATGTCGGCAGCCCAGGTCTTCTCGATCTGCTGGACGACGCTGTCCGGCATCGGGATGTAGTCGAGCTCCTCGGCCATCTTGCCGCCGTTCTTGAACGCCCAACGGAAGAACTTGATGGCTTCCTGCGAGGCCGCCTTGTCGGTCGCATCCTTGTGCATGAGGATGAAGGTCGCGGCCGTGATCGGCCAGGACTTCTCGCCGGGCTGGTCGGTGAGGATCACGTAGTAGCCGGGAGCCTTGGACCAGTCGGCGTTGGACGCGGCAGCCTGGAAGGCTTCCACGGTCGGCTGCACCGGCTTGCCGGCCTTGTTGACCAGGCCGGTGTAGGTCAGCTTGTTCTGCTTGGCGTAGGCATACTCGACGTAACCGATCGAGTTCTTGGTCTGGCTGATATTGCCCGACACGCCTTCATTACCCTTGGCGCCGACGCCGACCGGCCATTCGACGGCCGTGCCCTCGCCGACCTTGCTCTTCCAGTCCGCGCTGGCCTTGGAGAGGTAGTTGGTGAAGTTGAAGGTGGTGCCCGAACCGTCCGAACGACGCACGACGGTGATGGCGTCCGCCGGCAGCTTCACGTTGGGATTGAGCTTTGCGATGGCCGGATCATTCCACTTGGTGATCTTGCCGAGATAGATGTTGGCGAGGGTCTCGCCGTCGAACATCATCTCGCCCGGCTTCACGCCCTCGAGATTGACCACGGCAACAATGGCGCCCATGACCATCGGCCACTGCGCAAGACCGTCCTTGTCGAGCTGCTCGACCTTGAGCGGCATGTCGGTTGCGCCGAAGGCAACCGTCTTGGCTTGGATCTGCTTGATGCCGCCGCCCGAACCGATCGACTGGTAGTTCAGACCGTTGCCGGTGTCCTTCTTGTAGGCGTCAGCCCATTTCGAATAGATCGGGAACGGGAAGGTCGCGCCCGCTCCGGTGATGTCGGCCGCGAAGGCCGACGTCGATGCAGCCATCAAGCCAGCAGCGACGATTGTTTTGATGAAGTTCATGCTGGTCTCCAACAGGGAGCGAAGCGCCAATGCGCCCGATCGCGCTCCCGTGCCGCCCCTTTAGGAGCGGTCGATAGTGCTTTTACGAAGGTTTCGTGACGGCTGGATGACAGGAGCAACCCATTGAAATCGCTTGATTTTAGGCACTCACGGGAGTCCGGGCCTGGGGAAAACAGGCGGTGAAAGTGGCGCCCTGTTTGGGCACGCTTTCGATCAAAAGACGGCCGCGGTGACGGTTAAGAATATGTTTCACCAGCGATAATCCGAGGCCCGTCCCGCCCTGCGAGCGGCTGTCGCCGACATCAACCCGGTAGAAGCGTTCGGTGAGCCGCGGCAGGTGCTCCGGAGCGATCCCGGGGCCGAAATCGCGCACCATGACGCGGATTTCCGGCGAGCCGTCCGGCGCCGGATTGGTGCCGAGCGAGACCACGACCCGGCCGCCCGAGGCGCCGTATTTCAGCGCGTTCTCGATCAGGTTCTCGAACAGGCGGAGCAGCTCCTCGCGGTCGCCCGCGATCATCACCGCCTGCTCCGGCAGATGGGTCTCGACCTCGACCTGGCGCTCGCGCGCCAGCGGCTCGAGCCCGTCGGCGACCTGGCGGATGATCGGGATCAGGTCGACCAGCGTGTCGGGCCGCACATGCGCCGATAATTCGACCCGCGACAGCGACAACAGATCGTCGATCAGGCGCGCCATGCGGGTGGCCTGGTTGTGCATGATGCCGAGGAAGCGCTCGCGCGCCTTGGGATCGTCCTTGGCCTGCCCCTGCAGCGTGTCGATGAAGCCGGAGAGCGCCGCCAGCGGCGTGCGCAATTCGTGGCTGGCATTGGCGACGAAGTCGGCACGCATCTCCTCGACCCGGCGCAGCGGCGTCTGGTCGTGGAAGGTCATCAGCATGCACTTGTCGGCGCCGCCGAACGAGGTCGGCACCGTCACCGGCGTGATGATCAGCTCCATCCAGCGATCGACCGGCACGTGATCGAGGTAGACGGCGCGGCGCTGCTCGGTGGTCGCGATCGCCTCGCGCAGCGCCGTGATGATCTCCGGCGAGCGCAGCGCGAATTGCGCGAGCTCGTTCTTGCGCAGCGCCGGCGCGAGCTGGGCCGCGGCGGCGTTGAGATGGATGACGCGGCCGGCGCGGTCGAGCAGCACCGTCGGATCCGGCATGCCGGAGACGACGGCGGCCACGGCTGCGCTCTCGACCGGGCTGCTACGGCGCACGTCGTCGCGAGAGGCCGCGTTGTCGTGCAGCCGCCACGGGATCAGCGCTGCGGCGGCGATGCAGAGGAAGACGACGATCGCCGGCGACACCGACAACTCCCCGAGCGAGACCACGACCGAGAGCGCAAGCGCCGCCGCGATCAGGATGATCGCCGAGTGCCTGAGCCGGTCGGACCAGGGCTGGACCGAGGGAGAAGAGTGGGCGTCTAACGCCATCGGGGCAGGCTTCTCCTCAATTGGTTCGGCGGGTCAGGCGCTCTTGTCGCTGCGTTCCCGCGCATAGGCGGCCGTGGGCGGCGGGCCGGGGTCGAGCTTGAGCGCCGCCTGGCGCAGCCGTTTCGATCGGGCGCCGATGATAACCTCGCGAAACGTCAGCAAGATTACAGATATGACAAAGGGTGAAAGATAATAGAGGACGCGGAACAGCAGCATGCCGCCGAGCAGCTCCTCCCGGTCCATCTGCCAGAGCCCGACCAGCATGGCGGCATCGAAGACACCGAGCCCGCCGGGCGAATGGCTGGCGAAGCCGAGCAGCGTCGCCGACACGAAGATCACGGCGACGACGACGAAGCCGAGATTGGGCTCGTCCGGCACCAGCACATACATCGCCAGCGCACAGAAGCCGAGATCGACGATGCCGATCGCGATCTGCAGCAGCGTCAGCGGGCCGCCCGGCAGCACCACGGTCCAGGGCCCGCGGCCGACGACGCGCGGCTGGGTCCAGACCCAGACCACATAGGCCACGAGGCCGGTGATGATCATCAGCGCCAGGGTCCGGTTCAGCCAGGGCGGGAGCTGGTCGATCGAGGCCGCCGCCTCCGGATGATATGCGATGCCGAGGCCGAGGACTGCGGCGTTGCCGAGCCAGAAGGTGAGGCCGGCGAGGAAGCAGATCTTCGCCACGTCGATCGCGTTCAGGCCCCAGGCCGAATAGATGCGGTAGCGCACCGCGCCGCCGGTAAAGACGCTGGCGCCGACATTGTGACCGATCGAATAGGAGGTGAAGGCCGCAAGCGCGTTGATGCGGTAGGGCACGTGGGCGTGGCCGATCGCGCGGGTCGCAAACAGATCGTAGAATGTCAGGGTGAAATAGCCGGCCATGACGAACAGGGCTGCAAGCGCGATCTGCCTCGGCTCGGTGCTCTTGATGGCCTCAACGACTTCGTTGAAGTCGATGCCGCGCAGCATGTGGAAAAGCACATAGCAAGCGATGCCGATGACCGTAACGCTGATCACCACTCCCAGCTTATGCAGGATTTGCTTCTGGCGCAGAAACGACATCGCTCTGCGTATGGCTTCCAGCATCTAGACCTCGAACAACGCTTCAGCGGCCAGCTTGGCCGGCGAACCGGCGGGCGACGACGAACCCCTGACGTCGGCTCCGGCTTCGCGCATGCCCCCCGCCCCTCCAGTAGCGCGTTTTGGGACGAAGTGGAATTCGCCTGTGCGATTAAAAACGCGTTCCTTCAAGGTATTAGGGGGATTGACTGTTAGCCTCATGCACAGTTTGGCTGCATTCCCTGCAACTCCCTGCCGAATCTTCGGCTGCATCCTGCGCATGGTGGGTGAAGATTTGATGATTTGACCCCGGTCGCGTCAGGATGCCCCAGGCGCGGGCTGGCTGCGGGACACCACGATATCGCGCAGCCAGGCGCCGATGGTGCAGCCGACGAGGTAGCAGGCGAACATGATCAGGCCGAGGTCGAGCCAGTAGCCGAAGCGGCCGGGGACCACGCGCCCCAGCGCCACCCCGACCAGGGCGGCAACCAGCACCGCCAGCCAGCGTGCGGTCGCCTTTGAGGTGCCGTTACCGCGCTGGACCACGGAAATCCATCCCATCGCGAGCCCAAGCAGCAGCGAACCGATCAGCCAGCCCCAATGGAACGACAACAGATAGGGCATCGTCTCACCTCACCAAAAATTCGATGCGGCGGTTTTGCGCCTTGCCTTCATCGGTATCGTTGCCGGCGACCGGCTGCGTGCTGCCGTAGCCGACAGCCGCGAAGCGATCGGCCGGCAGGCCCGCCTTCACCAGATAGTCGATCACCGCCTGCGCGCGCTTCTCGGACAAGGCCTGATTGAAGCCACCCTCGCCGTCGGCATCGGTGTGGCCGGCCACCTCGATCTTGGTGTTGGGACAGCGTAGCGCCGTCTCGATCAGATGGTCGAGCAGAGCAGCCGAATCCGGATCGATATTGGCGCGCTTGGGCTCGAAGCGGATTCGGCTCTTGCCCAAAATCTCGGTGAAGAGCTGCTGGCACACGGTGCCGTCGACCGGCCCCGCGGCGGGCTTCACCGTGATTTCCGGCTTGTACTGCCAGGTCTTGGGAAAGTCCTTGCCGAGACCGGCGCGGATGTCGGCGGCCGCGCCTTCATAGAGCGCATCGCCCGACAGTTTGACCTCGCGATCGCTGACCACGAGCGTTCCCGTCGACAGCCGCGACAGCGCGCCGAGCGCGGCGACCACCGAGCCGCCGAACGAGGCTGGCGCACCGATGCTGGCCTTGAGATTGTCGACCACTTTCTCATTGAAGAATTTTCGCGCCGCCGCGGTCGCGATGGCGGCATGCACTTCGTTGCTGGGCACATAGCCGGTCAGCGTCACCGTTGCGGCGACCGGATCCTTATAGGCCTGGAAGACATAGGGCGGCGCCTTGACCTCGTTCGAGGCGACCGAAAACCCTTCCGGCAGATTCTTCAGCGCGGCTGATATCGCTTCGCGGCCGCCGAGATCGCGCGCCATGCCCGACAGCGAGATCTTGGTGTCCGAGATCGTGATCTTGCCGTCCTTCAGCTTGCCGATCTGGTCGAGCAGCAGCATCGCGACATTTTCGAAGCGCAGCGGCGCGCCGCGCGCCAATCCCATCTGGTCGGCGACCTCGACCCCGGGCACCTCCTTGCGGGCCGCCTCCATCAGCCGGCTCTTCATGGCCGGCAGCGGCGCGCTACCTGACAACGTCACCCGGACCACGTCCCGCTCGGCGTTCCAGACAAACGGTTTGGCTTCCTGGACCAGGCGGGTCTGGTCGTCGACCAGGCGCACGCCCGGCACGTTTTCCACCGCCATGACGGCGTCCCGGCGGCCCTCCTCGGAAAAAGCCTGCGCCGCCAGGCTGACATCGCGGCCATCGACCACGATCCTGGTCTTGTCGAGAACGGTGTCCTTCAGCGCGGCGGCGCTGCGCGCAGCGAGGTCGGCTTCGACAGGCAAAGTGTTGTTCCAGGCCGCAAATCCCCACATGACGGCCAGCGGGATGAGCCCCGGCCACCATTTGCTGGCCCACCTGAAAAGCTTGTGCATTCGACGACCTGAAACTCTGGAACCGGAGACAAAACAAACCCTTGGCGGGCTGTCAAACCGGAAATGCCGACCCTGTGAAGGCCCAATGTGGGCATTAGGAATAACTTTTTCTTCAAGGGTCGTTCCGTAAGTTAGGGGCGGAATGCCAGGGGTCGGCCAGCCTTAATGAAATATCTGCGGAACAACGTCATTCGCGTCGGGCTGGAAGCACTTTACTTCAGCGGGGCGCACCACCTCCTGCGGCCGCTGCTGTCGGGCGTCGGCGCCATTTTCATGCTGCATCAGGTGCGCCCGCCCCGCGAGGGCGAGTTCCAGCCCAACCACCATCTCGAAGTCGCCCCCGAATTCCTGCGCGCCACGCTCGACCATCTGCGCTCGCGCGACATCGACATCATCTCCATGGACGAGGTGCATGAGCGGCTGGTGCAGGGCAAGTTCGCCCGGCGCTTCGCCGCCTTCACGCTCGACGACGGCTATCGCGACAACCGCGATTTTGCGCTGCCGGTGCTGCGCGAATTCGACGCGCCGTGCACGATCTATGTCGCGAGCGACTTTGCCGAAGGCGTGGGACGCCTGTGGTGGATCGCGCTCGAGGCCGTCATCGCAAAGACCGACCTGATCGAGGTACAGATCGGCAATTCCGCGCTTCGTCTCGACGCCTCGACCGCGCAGACGAAGCAGGCGGCCTATGATCGGCTGCACGACTGGCTGCGCGCGCTGCCGGGCGAGCATGATCTGGAGCGCGAGATCGGAGCGCTCTGCGCCCGCTACGGCGTCGACATGCCCGCACTGTGCCGCGAGCTGTGCCTGTCCTGGGACGAATTGAAGGCGTTCGCCGACGAGCCGCTGCTCACGATCGGCGCGCACACCATCACCCATTGCAATCTCGCCAGGCAAAGCGAGGAGATGGCGGCGCAGGAAATGGCCGCCAGCAAGGTCCGGATCGAGGCCGCGCTCGGACGTCCCGTGCAGCATTTCGCCTATCCCTATGGCGATCGCGACGCCGCCGGCGAGCGCGAGTTCTCGATCGCCGCAGCCGGCGGCTTCAAGACCGCTGTCACCACGCGGCCCGGCATGCTGTTCGCCGAGAATGCCGGGCACCTCACCGCGCTGCCGCGCGTCTCGCTCAACGGCAACTATCAGGACACGCGCATCCTGCCGGTCCTCACCTCCGGTGCTGCCACGGCGATGTGGAACGGCTTTCGCAGGATCGCGGCGGCCTAGGCGTTATTCTCCGCTGTCGTCCCGGACAAGCGGAGCTCCTGACAACGCGCAGCGTTGTCCGGAGCGAAGCGCCGATCCGGGACCCATACCGCGGAATCCATCCATTGCGGTCGGTAGAGGTACCGAACGACAAGTCTTCGTCAAACGACTGCCTGGGGTTATGGATCCCGGATCTGCGCGCGCTCCTGGCGCGCTTGTCCGGGATGACACCGTGAGATGAGCTGCCGTAGCATTACCCTCTCGCTTCGTTACGGCCGTTCCTTGACTCCCTCCCCCCTCGCGCTCACAACGAGCGGAAACCAAGGGAGGCGTCATGTTCAAGGATTTGTTTTCGCTCAAGGGCCGCGTTGCGCTGGTGACCGGCGGATCGCGCGGCATCGGCAAGATGATCGCG
>NZ_PPPT01000132.1 GCF_006483445.1 Bradyrhizobium guangdongense
CGTCGATCGTGTTCGACGAGGCGCATTTGCCGCGCCCGCGGCCGGCGCCCGACGGCATCAACGCCCTGTCAGCGCCGATGTCGATCTACGAGGTTCATCTCGGCTCATGGCGCCGCAAGGGCAACAACGAGTGGCTGACCTATCGCGAGCTCGCCGAGCAGTTGCCGGCCTATGCCCGCGACATGGGCTTTACGCACCTCGAATTCCTGCCCGTCAGCGAGCACCCGTTCGATGGCTCCTGGGGCTATCAGCCGACCGGACTTTATGCGCCGACCAGCCGCTTCGGCGGGCCTGAGGATTTCGCCGCGCTGGTCGACGCCTGCCACCGCGAAGGCATCGGCGTGCTGCTCGACTGGGTGCCCGGACACTTCCCTGATGACCCGCACGGGCTCGGCCATTTCGACGGCACCGCGCTCTATGAGCACGCCAATCCCCTGCAGGGCCGCCACCTCGACTGGGGCACGCTGATCTACAATTACGGCCGCACCGAAGTGACCAATTTTCTGGTGTCGAACGCGCTGTTCTGGCTCGAGCGCTACGCCATCGACGGCCTGCGCGTCGATGCCGTCGCCTCCATGCTCTATCTCGACTACAGCCGCCCGCCGGGCGGCTGGATTCCGAACCAGCATGGCGGCCGCGAGAACATCGAGGCGATCGCCTTCCTGCGCCGCTTCAATACCGAACTGTTTGCTCGCTTTCCGCAGGCGACGACGGCCGCGGAAGAGTCCACCGCTTGGCCGCAGGTCTCGCGCCCCGTCGAGTTCGGCGGGCTCGGCTTCGGCTACAAATGGAACATGGGCTGGATGCACGACACGCTGAACTATATCAGCAAGGATCCGATCCACCGCAAATACCACCACGGCGACATCCTGTTCGGCCTGCACTACGCCTTTTCGGAAAACTTCATCCTGCCGCTCTCCCATGACGAGGTCGTGCATGGCAAGCGTTCGATCCTCGGCCGCATGCCCGGCGACGAGTGGCAGCGCTTTGCGAATCTGCGCGCCTATTACAGCTTCATGTTCGGTCATCCCGGCAAGAAGCTGCTGTTCATGGGCGGCGAGATCGCGCAGGCGGCCGAATGGAATCACGACCAGTCGCTCGACTGGCACCTGCTGCAGCACAAGAACCATTCCGGCATCCAGTCGCTGATCCGCGACCTCAACCGGCTTTATCGCGCCGTGCCCGCGCTGCACCAGATGGACTGCGAGCAGGCTGGGTTCGAGTGGGTCATCACTGATGATGCCAACAACAACGTGTTCGCCTGGATCCGCAAGGGATTTGAGGATCGCGCGCGCTGCCTCGTGGTCGTGAACTTCTCCCCGAACGTCTATCGCAATTATCGGGTGCGCGTGCCGTTCGCCGGCAAATGGCACGAGGTGTTCAACTCCGATTCAGCGCATTACGGCGGCAGCAATGCCGGCAACATCGGCGAAGTGACGACGCAGGGCGGCAAGACGCCCGAGCTCAGCCTCACCCTTCCGCCGCTGGCCGCGATCTTCCTCGTTCCCGAAGGCTGACCCATGCGATTGACCGCCGGATCGCCCGCACGCCTCGGCGCAAGCTGGGACGGAAGAGGCACCAATTTTGCGCTGTTCTCGGCCAACGCCGAGAGGGTCGAGCTGTGCCTGTTCGACAGCCAGGGCCGGCGTGAGCTGGAACGCGTCGAGTTGCCGGAGCGGACCGAGGACGTTTGGCACGGTTATCTCAACGACGTCTCGCCGGGCCAGCTCTACGGCTATCGCGTGCACGGCCCCTACGAACCCGAGCACGGCCACCGCTTCAATGCCAACAAGCTGCTGCTCGACCCCTACGCAAAGCGGCTCGCGGGACGCCTGGTCTGGAGCGATGCGCATTTCGCCTATCGCACCGGCAGCCCGCGCGAGGATCTGTCGTTCGACCGCCGCGACAATGCGCGCGGCATGATCAAGGCCGTCGTCGTCGACGAGACCTTCAACTGGGGCCGGCGCGAGATTCGACCCAACATACCCTGGGAGGACACCATCATCTACGAGGCCCACATCAAGGGCCTGACCCAGAAGCGTGACGACGTGCCGCCGAATCTGCGCGGCACCTATGGCGGGCTCGCCTCGCCCGCGATGATCGAGCATCTCAAGCGGCTGGGCGTCACCACCGTCGAGCTGCTGCCGATCCACGGTTTTGTCGACGACCGCGTGCTGGTGGAGAAAAAGCTCGTCAATTATTGGGGCTACAACACGCTGTCCTTCTTCGCGCCGGAACCGCGCTACGCGCAGGACAATACGCTCGATTCCTTCCGCACCACCGTGGCGCGGCTGCACGATGCCGGCATCGAGGTGATGCTCGACGTCGTCTACAACCACACCGCCGAGGGCAACCATCTCGGCCCGACGCTGTGCTTCCGCGGCATCGACAACGCCTCCTATTACTGGCTCAACCGCGAGAACCCGCGCTTCTACGATGATTTCACCGGCTGCGGCTCATCGGTGAACCTCACCCATCCGCGCGTGCTGCAGATGGTGATGGATTCGCTGCGCTACTGGGTCGAGGTCTGCCATGTCGACGGTTTCCGCTTCGATCTCGCCACTACGCTTGCGCGCGGGCCGAGCGGCTATGACCGCGGCGCCTCGTTCCTGACAGCCGTGCGCCAGGACCCTGTACTGGCCAACGTCAAGCTCGTCGCCGAGCCTTGGGATCTCGGTATGGGCGGCTACCAGGTCGGCGCATTTCCCTCGCAATGGTCGGAGTGGAACGACCGCTACCGCAGCGCCATGCGCCGCTATTGGAGCGGCGAAGGCAGCCTGATCGGCGACATTTCTTCGCGCATGACGGCCTCATCCGACCTGTTCAACCATGACGGGCGGCGGCCGCGCGCCTCGATCAATCACATCACCGTTCATGACGGTTTTACGCTCGCCGACCTCTTCAGCTACAACCAGAAGCACAATGAGGCCAATGGCGAAGACAATCGCGACGGCTCCAACGACAACCACAGCAATAATTGCGGTGTCGAGGGCCCGACCGACGATCCGAACATCCTCGCGCTGCGCCGCCAGCTCCGCAAGAACGTGCTGGCCTGCCTGATGCTCGCGCAGGGCACGCCGTTGCTGCTCGCCGGCGACGAGGTGAGCAATACCCAGAACGGCAACAACAACGCCTATTGCCAGGACAACGAGACCGGCTGGGTATTGTGGGACAATCTCGGCAAAGAAGGCGAGGACATGATCGACTTCGTCGCTCATCTCGCCGACATCCGCCGGCGTTTTTCACAGCTCCGCAGCCATCGCTGGCTCGACGGCCGCCGCGCCGACGGCTCCTATGGGGTGCTCTGGCTGACGCCGGGGGGCGAGGAGATGACGGAGAGCGACTGGAATTTTCCGGAAGGAAGGTTCCTCTCCTATGTGATGGGTTCGCTGGAACCCGGCGGCTCCGCGATCTTTATCGTCCTGAACGCCGCCCCCGAAGAGATCGCATTCAAATTGCCCAAAATGACCGAATACAAGAGCTGGCAGCAGATCCTGAACACGACGGAAGCCAGGCTGAACAGCGTCGACTTCCCGCCCGGCGCCGACAGCAAGGCGCCGCCGCGCGCGGTGCTGGCCTTCGCGGGCGCGCTATGAGGCCATCCTTCGGGGCGAGGCCAACCAGGGAAGGCGTCTCCTTCAGGCTTTGGGCGCCGGCGGCCAGGCGCGTCGATCTCCTGCATGACGGCGTTCGCGCCATGCAGCGTCGCGACGACGGCTGGTACGTGGCCGATATCCCCGGACTGAAGGCAGGCGCCCGCTACAAATTTAGGATCGACGACGAGCTCGACGTGCCCGATCCCGCCTCGGCCTTCCAGCCCGACGACGTGTTCGGTCCCGGCGAGGTGATCGATCACGCAAGCTTCGAGTGGCGCGCGAAAGATTGGCGCGGCCGGCCCTGGCACGAGACTGTGCTGCTGGAGGCGCATGTCGGCACGTTCACAACGCAAGGCAGCTATCGTGCGATGATCGACAAACTCGATCATATCGTCGCGACCGGCATCACCGCGCTAGAGCTGATGCCGCTGGCGGATTTCGCGGGCCAACGCGGCTGGGGCTATGACGGCGTGCTATGGTATGCGCCCGACAGCGCGTATGGCCGGCCCGAGGACCTGAAGACGCTGATCGATGAGGCGCATCTGCGCGGGCTGATGGTGTTCCTCGACGTCGTCTACAATCACTTTGGCCCGGAGGGGAATTACCTCGGCCGCTACGCGCCGGCCTTCTTCACGGATGCGCATACGCCCTGGGGCAGCGCGATCGACTATCGCGTGCCGCAGGTGCGCGCCTTTGCGATCGAGAACGCGCTCTCCTGGCTCAGCGACTACCGTTTTGATGGCCTGCGGCTGGACGCGGCCAACCACATCATGGCGATCCCCGGCGAGCAGTCGCTGCTCCATGAGCTCAGCGTCGCGGCCGGCCAGTTGGCCGCGGCGACCGGAAGGCACATCCATCTCGTGCTGGAGAACGGCGACAATCGCGCCAGCCTGCTCGATCCCTTGCAGGAGCCGCCGAACGGCAAGTACCGGGGCCAGTGGAACGACGACTATCACCACGTCTGGCACGTGATGCTGACAGGCGAGTCCGCCGGCTACTATGGCGACTATCAGGGTACCTGGCGGATCGATCTCGCCCGCGCGCTCGCGTCAGGCTTCGTCTATCAGGGCGAGACCTCGGCGTTCTGGGGCAACAAGCCGCGCGGCGAGCCGAGCGGCGCACTGCCGCCTGTGACCTTCGTCAACTTCCTCCAGAACCACGACCAGATCGGCAACCGCGCGCTCGGCGACCGCCTCGAAAGCATCGCAAAGCCGAGGGCGATCGAAGCCGCGCTCGCCATCATGCTGCTGGCACCGCAAGTGCCGATGCTGTTCATGGGCGAGGAATGGGGCGCGAAGGCGCCCTTCCCGTTCTTCTGCGATTTCCACGGCGACCTCGCCACCGCCGTCCGCAAGGGGCGACGCCAGGAATATGCCTGGGCCTATGCAAAATATGGCGACGAGGTGCCCGACCCGCTCGATCCCGACACGCCGCGATCCGCCGTGCTCAATTGGGATCAGCGCAGTGCCGAGGAAGATGCGCGGCTGACGCTGGTGAGCGGGCTGCTCGCCGTCAGGCACAAGGAGATCATGCCGCGGCTCGGTAGCGTCGCAGCCGGCGAAGCCAATGTGGCTGACAACGGCCTGCTCACCGCGCATTGGCGCATGGCCGACGGCACGACGCTGCGCTTGATCGCCAATCTGTCGGATCAGGACATCGCGACACCCACCATCACCGGCACGCCGATCTGGGGCGGCGAGGCCGGCAACCGACTTCCGCCCTGGTCGGTGTTCTGGCGCATCGGAGGGTGACATGCCTCCTGCCCTGCCGCTCGCCACCTACCGCCTGCAGCTCACCGCCGATTTCAATTTCGACGCCGCAGCCGCGATCGTGCCTTACCTGAAGGCGCTCGGCATCACGCATCTCTATACCTCGCCCGTGATGAAGGCCCGCAAGGGCTCGACCCACGGCTACGACACCGTGGATCACAGCCAGCTCAGCCCCGAGCTTGGCGGCGAAGCCGGCTTTATCCGCCTGAGCGACACACTCAAGCAGCACGATCTCGGCCTGATCATCGATTTCGTGCCGAACCATGTTGGCGTGCATTTTGCCGATAATCCGTTCTGGCTCGACGTGCTTGAATGGGGCCCGGCCTCGCCGCACGCCGTCTCCTTCGATATCGACTGGGACGTGCTGCCCTATCGCGCCCGCGGCGGCGTTCTGCTGCCGATCCTCGGCGCGAGTTACGGCGACGCGCTGGAGCGCGGCGAGATCGAGCTGCGTTACGACGCCGACGAAGGCAGCTTTTCCGCCTGGTATTTCGAGCACCGCCTGCCGATCGCGCCCGAGCGCTACGGCGAGATGCTGCGGATCATCGTGAAGGAGGCCGGCGCGGAGGCGAGCGAAGCGGGCAAGCGCCTGCTCGCACTGGCGGAACGCTACAAGGGGTTGCGCCACCCGAACCGCAAGGAAGCACCTGCCTTCAAGACAGAACTAAAGGCGATCGGCGCCACAGACATGATCGCGCGCGGGCTCGCTGCCTATCGCGCGGCCAAGGATCGCCCGGCGCAAACGCTGACGCTGCACCATCTGCTGGAACGGCAGCACTACAAGCTCGGCCACTGGCGGCTCGCCTCCAGCGACATCAATTATCGCCGCTTCTTCGACGTCAATGGGCTCGCGGGCCTCAGGGTCGAAGACCCCGGCACGTTCGAGGTCACGCACAAGCTGGTCAAGCGATTGATCGCCGAGGGCCGCCTGCAGGGCATCCGCCTCGACCACATCGACGGCCTGCGCGATCCCGCGCAATATTGCCAGCGGTTGCGCCGCCTCGTCCGCGGCGCGCAAGGCGCGTCAAAGCCGTTCTACACCGTGATCGAGAAGATCCTGTGCGAGCACGAGCGCCTGCCGCATTTCGCCGGCGTGCAGGGCACCACCGGCTATGAGTGGATGAACGTCATCACCCATGTGCTGGTCGACGCCAAGGGCCTGGACGCGCTGGACGAGACCTGGCGTCAGATTAGCAACCGGCCGCCGCGGCTTGCGCCTTACGTGATGGAAGCCAAGCGGCGCGTGCTTGAGACCTTGCTGACGTCCGAATTCACCGTGTTGACGCGCCTGCTCGCCCGCATCGCCAACGGGCACTATTCGACGCGCGACTTTTCCGCCGACAGCCTGCGGCAAGCGCTCGAGCTCTACGTGCTGCACTTCCCGGTCTACCGCACCTACATCACGGTCGCGGGCCCCACCGCGCATGACCGCAAGCTGATCGACGACACCATCGCGCGGGCGCGCGCCGAATGGTTCTCCGCCGACGAAGGCATCTTTGATTTCCTGCGTGACGCCCTGACCATGGACCTGCTGAAGCCCGGCCGCCCGCCGCACAGCGCGCCGCGCGTGCGCCGCTTTGCGCTGAAGGTGCAGCAGTTCACTGGTCCGATGATGGCAAAATCGCTGGAGGACACGGCCTTCTATCGCTATCACCGCCTGCTGGCGCTGAACGAGGTCGGTGGCGATCCGTCTGCCAAGGGGCTGTCGGTCCCCGCCTTTCACCAGGCCATGCAATCGCGGGCGAAGGAATGGCCGCATGGCATGACGGCGACAGCGACCCACGACACTAAGCGCGGTGAAGACGCCCGCACGCGCCTTGCCGCGCTCAGCGAGATCCCGGGCGAGTGGACCAGCGCGGTTGCGCGCTGGAAGGTGCTGAACGCGCCGCATATCACCACCCACGGCACCATGCGCGCGCCATCGGCGACGTTCGAATACATGCTCTATCAGGTCCTGCTCGGGGCCTGGCCGCTGGCGGCACCCGATGCCAATTTCGTGGAGCGCATCCAGGCCTACGCGCTCAAGGCCGCGCGCGAGGGCAAGGAGGAGACGAGCTGGCTCAATCCGCACGCGGCTTACGAGACCGGCGTCAACGACTTCATCGCAAAGATCCTCGATCCCGCGGTCTCGGGCGAGTTTTTG
Organism: Bradyrhizobium guangdongense; assembly: GCF_006483445.1. GTDB lineage: Bacteria > Pseudomonadota > Alphaproteobacteria > Rhizobiales > Xanthobacteraceae > Bradyrhizobium > Bradyrhizobium guangdongense_A. Next base: position 7,509 of record NZ_PPPT01000132.1, read on the forward strand.
GGCCTGCTGCAGACGCTGGCCGAGCGCCTCGCGCGCCTCGGTGCGCTGAACTCGCTGAGCCAGCTCACGCTGAAGGCGACGCTGCCGGGCGTCCCCGATTTCTATCAAGGCACCGAGTTCTGGGACCTGTCGCTGGTCGATCCCGACAACCGCCGCCCGGTGGATTTTGCTGCGCGGAGAAAACTGCTTGCCGCGCTCGAACCTCCGGACTGGGACGACCTCGCCCGCAGCGCGCCGGACGGACGGCTAAAGCTTGCCTGGACGCGGCAATTGCTCATGCTCCGCTCAAAGCTTACCGATGTCTTTGTGCACGGCGACTATCAGCCGCTCGAAGTGACCGGGCCGCACAGTGACCACGTCATCGCCTTCGCGCGCCGGCATGGAGGCGACGCGGCTGTCATCGTCGCCGGCAGGCTGTTCGCACCGCTTACGCAAGGCGGCCGGGAGTGGCCAAACGGCGCGACCTTCGATGCCGCGGTGAACGTCAAGGGCTATGCGATCGACGGCGTTGAACGCCAAGAGTTGCGCCTGTCGCAAGCTTTCCAAAACCTTCCCGTCGCCGTCCTGCGCGCGCGAACTGCAACGACCTCCAAGCCTGCACGCCGGGGCACCCGCGCCTGAACGGCTATTTCCCGTCGCCCTTGGTCAGCAGCAATTGCCCGCGCTTGCGGATCGTCGCCTGCGCCATCTCGGCAAAACGCTGCAGCAGCCACGGCAACACCACCTCGACCCGGACGTGATCCTCGGCGACGTCGACATTTCCTGTCGCGACCTGCCCGAGCGCGCGGATGCGAAAATTCATGCGGTCGCCCTCCCAGCGCTCTTCCTCGACCTGCATCACGGGAATGCTGGCCGCAGCCCGGCCGAGCCCGGTCTTGAGGCGCCGCGCGGCCTCCTCGCGGCCGAGGCGATGCGGAATTGAAACGACGAGCGGTGCTGACATGGCCCTGCCTCCGATGATCTGTCTTCACATAGTCAGGCTGCCAACCTCGGCAATAGTTCCAGCAAAGCTGGCCTACTTATGGCGTTTCATCTCTGGAACTTTCATTTCTGCGGCAAGTTGCCCCGGCGAAATCAGGCTTCGCAACGTCCCTCGTGAGAGGGCTGGAGGATAACAGCATGTCAATCGGTACCATCATTCTGATCATTCTCGTGATCGCACTGCTCGGCGGCTTCAGCGGCATCGGCGGTGGCCCGTTCTACGGCACCGGCTATTACGGCGGCGGCGGCCTCGGGCTCGTGATCGTGATCCTGTTGATATTGCTGCTGATGGGGCGGATCTAGCGGCAAGCGGCTGCGTAGGGTGGGTTAGCGAAGCGGCTGCGCGAAGCGCAGACCGCGCGGCGTAACCCACCACTTCTGTTTCCGCGGGGACTAAAGAGGTGGGTTACGCCCAGCGAATTGCGCTTCGCGCAATCGCACGGCTAACCCACCCTACGGCTCCGCCTCCGCGGCACTCCGCGTGCCTACCTCACTTCCCCGCCAGCTTCTTCGTCGCCGCCTTGATCGATGACGCCGCATCGTCATAACCGTCCCATGCTTTTGAGCGCGCCAGCAAGCCTGGCACCGTCCGCATCGTATAGCGCTTCGGGTCGAGGTCGCTCTTCAGCTGCGCCCAGGTCACCGGCATCGACACCGTCGCACCGTCGCGCGCGCGTGGCGAGAGCGGCGCGACGGCAGTCGCAAGACGGTCGTTGCGCAAATAGTCGAGGAAAATCTTTCCGTCGCGCAGCTTCTTGGACATGTTGAGCAGGTAACGCTCCGGCGCGTCATTGGCCATCCACTGGCAGACGCCCTGCGCAAAGGCTTTTGCTTCCTTCCAGCTCACCTTGTCCCGGGCGCCGTGGAGCAGCGGCACCACGACATGCAGGCCCTTGCCGCCGGTGGTCTTGCAAAAGCTTTCCATGCCGAGAGCGCTCAGGCGCTGGCGCATCTCCTTGGCCGCCTCGACCACGTCGGCAAACCTGACATCCGGCGCCGGATCGAGATCGAACACCAGCCGTCCCGGCGTGTCGTAGGCGTTTGGCGCGCAGTTCCAGGGATGCAGCTCGACGCCGCCGATCTGCGCGACCGCGGCAAGCCCCTCGACCCGGTCGATCTGCAAATAGGGCTTTCGATCGCCCGAGACTTTTGCCAGCTCCAGCAGGTTGGAGGTGCCCTGCATGGCGTGGCGCTGGAAGAATTTTTCGCCACCGATGCCGTCGGGCGCACGGATGATCGAGCATGGCCGCCCCTTCAGATGCACGATCATCCAGTCGCCGACCGCCTCGAAATAGCGCGCGAGGTCGAGTTTCGTGACGCCCTCGCCGTCCCCGCCATCCGGCCACAGCTCCTTGTCCGGTTTCGAGATGACGACGCCCATCACCTCGGCCGTGCCGGTTTCCTTCAGCCGCTTGCCAGACTTTGCCTCCCCCCTCGCGACCGGTTTTGCGAGCGTGGTTTTCCTGGGCGTTTCCGCTTCCACCTCCTCGGCGGGCTTGTCCTGTCGCAGGCCCTTGAACGCAGCCTGGCGGATATTGCCGTCCGCGGTGAAGCCGGCGAACTCGATCTCGGCGACCAGCTCCGGCTTCAGCCAGTGCACGTCGCGCGTTTTCTTCGGCGCGTTCTTGCCGCTGAACGGGCTTTCCTTCGCTTCCGCCGCTTTCAGCAGCGGCATGATGCGCTTGACCTTGTCGGCGCCAAAGCCGGTGCCGACGATGCCGACAAAGGCAAGGTCATCGCCGCGATGGACGCCCGCCATCAGCGAACGGAATTTTCCGTTGGTGGTCTTCCAGCCGCCGATCACGACCTCATGCCCGGCCCGGCACTTTGCCTTGGTCCAGCTCTCGGCGCGGCCCGAGCGATACGGCGCATCCAGCTTCTTCGACACGATGCCTTCAAGCTCGAGCTTGCAGGCGGATTGCAGCACGGCATCGCCCCCGCTCTCGAAATGCTCGACATAGCGGATCTGATGCGACTTGCCCTTGCGCGCTTCCAGCAACTCTTTCAGCCGCTGCTTGCGCTCGCCGAGCGGCAATCGCCGTAAGTCGAGTCCGTCGGCAAACAACAGGTCGAATGCGAAGAAGATGAGTGCATCGGTCTTGCCGTCCGACAGCGCGGCCTGCAGCGAAGAAAAATTCGGCGCGCCATTGTGGTCGAGCGCGACGATCTCGCCATCGATCATCACATCCGGCAGCCTGGTTGCTTCCCTGGCAATGGCAGCAAACTTGGCGGTCCAGTCGAGGCCCTTGCGAGTCTTCAGGCTCACCTTGCTGTCTTCGACGCGGAGCTGGACGCGATAGCCGTCGAACTTGATCTCGTGGCACCAGCCGTCGGCGGCCGGCGGCCGCTCGACTATCGTGCAGAGCTGCGGCGCGACGAAATCAGGCATCCCAGAGACCTCTTTGGCATTCGTGGCCGTCGTCGCCTTGTCTCTCTTCAGCGCCGCCCGCGGCGCCGGCCTGATGGTGCGCGTCTCCTTCTCCTCTGCACGATTGGATTGCCAGACCGCATCCGCCTTGGTCTTGCCTTTTGCCAGCATGAACGGCTTTGGCGCGCGCCCCTTGCCTTCGGCGATCTGCTCCATCGCCCGGCCGGAGGCGACCGACTTGTCCTCCTTCAAAATGTTCTCGCCCTCGCCGGCATATTCGTCGCGATGCTTTATCAACAGCCAGTTGGTGCGCTTACCGCCATTGCGGTCGTTGCGCATGCGAACCAGCACCCAGCTTCCGTGCAGCTTTTCGCCATGCAGGGTGAATTTGAGATCACCCTTCTTGAAGCCGGCTTCCGGATCGTCGGATTCCCAGGTACCGCGATCCCACAGCATGACCGTGCCGCCGCCATATTGGCTCTCGGGGATCGTGCCTTCGAAATCGCCATAGTCGAGCGGGTGGTCCTCGACCTCGACCGCGAGGCGCTTGTCGTGCGGATCGAGCGAGGGACCCTTCGTCACCGCCCAGGACTTGAAGACGCCGTCGAATTCGAGCCGGAGATCGTAGTGCAGCCGCGTAGCGTCGTGCTTCTGGATCACGAAACGCCGCGCCTTCGACGGCGCGACCTTGGTCTCGCCTGACGGCTCGGGCGTCTTCTCAAAATCCCGCTTTTTTCGATAGGTGGAGAGGTTTCTCAGCACGTCCCGTCCTGCATTTTCGCGCGCGCATTCGAGCCTAGCACGCCAAAACTCCCTCCCGGAACCAAAACCCCGAAGCCGGGTTGGGGTTCCAAATCGTATTGAAATCGCTGGAGAATGGAATGGCCCCGCGCGCCTATTGGAAAGGGACGTTGAAACTGTCGCTCGTCAGTTGTCCGGTCGTGCTGTACCCCGCGACGTCTGCGGCCGAGAAGACCCGATTTCACATGATCAACCGGGAGACCGGCAACCGGTTGAAGCAACAGATGATCGATTCCGAGACGGGCGACGTCGTCGAGAGCGATCAGAAGGGTCGCGGCTACGAGCTGCGCAAAGGAAAATTTGTCGAGATCGAACCCGAGGAGCTCGAAGCCGTCCAGATCGAGAGCAACCACACCATCGATATCGACAGCTTTGTGCCGCGCGACGAGATCGACCGGCGTTACCTCAACCACCCCTACTACATCGCCCCCGACGGCAAGGCCGCGATCGACGCCTTCGCCGTGATCCGCGACGCCATGAAGGACGAGGAGCGCGTGGCGCTCGCAAAGATCGTGCTCACCAATCGCGAACACATCATGGCGATCGAGCCGCTCGGCAAGGGCCTGCTCGGCACCACCCTGCGCTACCCCTATGAGCTGCGCGACGAGAGCCAGTTCTTCGACGATATCAAGAGCCCAAAGATCACCAAGGACATGGTCGAGCTCGCCGGCCATATCCTGCACACAAAGGCCTCGCATTTCGATCCGAGCAAGTTCAGGGATGATTACGAGAATGCGCTCAAGGCGCTGGTGAAGCGCAAGGCGAGCGGCAAGAAGATAGAGTTGCCGGAGCCCGAGGAGCGACCGAGTAACGTCGTCAGCCTGATGGATGCGCTGAAGCAGAGTTTGAAGGGGCGCGGCGGCAAGAAGACGGCGACCAGGTCACATGCGCGCCGGGCGACAGGGCGGCAGCGCAGTGCGAGGAAGACGCAGCGCTCGACGGCGCGGCACAGGAAGGCGGGTTAGCAATTCCCGTCATTCCGGGGCGATGCGACGGGAAGGGGTGAGCAGTGCCATGGGTTGGATGCCAACCAGGTTGCGAATTTCATCGCGTAGTGTTATGCTGCTAAGATATTGATATTGTTCGCATAACTTACATTATGGAATAGATTTTGGCGATGGTTCACTTGACGTACCCAAGGCAATATCCTGCTGTAGGTCGCTGACTGGCGCCGAATTTTTCTCGAACGATGAGTTGGGGCTGGGCCCGGAAAATGGTAGATTGCACGTAATGGGAAGTCGCCGGTTCGATCCCGGCTGGGTCCACCATCTACCTACGGGCCTATAGTTCTAACTGGGAAAACAGCCCTCTTTCCTCGCGCCGCTCAGCCTTCGGGTTGAGCGGCGCTTTCATGCGGCGGCCTCCCAGTCCGTCAACCAAGCAGACTTCTTGGTCCAAAAATGCTCGTCGCCGCACAGCGGGCAAACCATTCGCATTTTCATTTCGACGGCCTGCGCGAAAGCGGCTTCCGTCATTTGGACTCCGGTCTGAATTTCCTTTTCGAGCACCGGACACCTGATAGCTACAAAGGCCATTGGAAAACTCCCTGCGTTTAGAGAGTCTCTTATTAATCACAATTTTCGCGGTGGATTGCTTCAAAAAATATGATGAATTGTTAAATCGGTCACGGACTAACCGCCTGTTAGAAAAGGTAGTTTTTTAGAAGTGTAACAATCCGCAACATTATAACGCGGTTTTTGCCTAGCTTCCGTTGAATTTCCGGGGCTTCCCAAGCCTCTCGACTGCTAAGCCGCCACATCGGCCGGCTCGGCCAGTGCACGCGAGACGGTCGAGGCGCTGACGCCAAGCACTTCGCCGATTTCCCGCAAGCCTCGCCCATTGCTCTGCATTGTCCTGGCTTCGCTCAACTGTGTGGGATTGAGCTTCGGTTTGCTGAATGTTCATTGCTCGCAACGGGCAACGTTGCCAGTTACGCTCATGGATGCGGTATCAGTGCTGGACGTCCTGATGCCCAAATCAGCGTGTTGTCTTTGTGCGGGAATGCACTTCGACCACCTCGTCTCGGTGGTCGCATTTTCAGCGGTTCCGTTTGTGATTGTGTATTGAATCCTAACGCCGTACCGGCAGTCATTGTTGCCCCACAGCGTTTCGTATTGGTTGAATACGGTTCTCGAGGTTTTCTCGGAAGCCCGCTCTATCAAACCAGAGGGATGGCATAAAACCGATGGTGCATCGGGCCTGGAGGCATTCATCTTTTCGCACCGAGCTATTCGCCTATCGTACTTCGCTTTAACTTCCGCTATGCCTTCGACGTGTCCTCCCACACATTTCCGTTCCGCCCTCTGTGCCTCTGGCACCATCGTTACGTCGATGTCTTCGCGTAACGCCTTCAGAACGGGTAACATTCGCCGACACTCTTCTGCACCCAGAGTGTCAAGATTGATATCGTCTGAAAAACCCAGCTTATATGCTTCTTTGTCCCACTTACTCACGAATGCGCTTACGAAACGCGCATAACCTGCTCTAATGTCGTCGCATGGCGCCGCTCGTGCGCGGTAGCTTAGGCCGGAACCAGCAATCAAAATTGCCAACGCTAAAATATAACGAGGCATCCAAACTCCAGGCAGTGTTTTTGCCAATGGCTGCTTCACCGTGTCTCTCATCGCGCGCTACCGGCGGAAAACGTTGCACTCTCAATCTGAGGAGGTGTCTTACAATAACTCTCAAGGACTTTAAAACCTGCTGCCTCGATAGTCCTGCTGTCCGGCCTTTTCGTGCAATCCGGGATAACATCGCTGGCGGTAAATCTAATGTCGATACTTCGAGATCGGCACTTGTTTTCTACTCGGTACCTGTTCAGCCTTACTTGAGTCGGGGGCGTGATGTAGGTGATGGCATCGTTCGGACATGCAGCACCGGCCGCATTTTTGACGGTCCCCGCACCACAATTGTCTGCGATAAATTGCGTTCCTTCTTGAATTCCGGCGTCGACACTGTGGCCGCCCGTTGAGCCACAAGCTTGCGCGGCGCTCTGCCATTTCTTGGCATAGCTGATCCAGAGAGGCCAATGGACACACTTCTGTTCCAGCGACAATTGGCTAAGCGGTTTGGTACCAGTCGCAGTGACAAGAGCTTTCTGCCAAGAGGATGAGATAGCCGCCATATTTTCGCATGCAGCCTCCGCGTTTCGTGCGTAGAACAATGAACAAAGGATCAGCACCGCTAGTGTGGCTCGCATTCGATCTCTCCTAATCCCCAAATGGGCCGCTGTGCGAAACCGATGTGGGGAGTTGTTTGTGGCGGTATCCCCTTAGACGTTTTATTTCGCGCCGGCCATATGCCGTCACACTTTGATTGAACGTGGCGGATAACTATGACGCCTCTGTTCGGCTGCGCCGCATAGTCGCGAGAAGTCCGCTGCGGGTCAAGCACGGGCCGATTTCCATCTAATAAACGCATCAGGCCAGCCGACGTACTACCGTCGACTAAATACCAGCGGCGGAAGTGTCTTACCCGTAGATCCGCTCTTGCCCGCGATCTCCAACCCGCGCTAGGTGCGTGACATGGCGAAGCAAAAGAAATCAAAGAACAAGGCCCTTCCGACTGGCCACGAACGCATGAAACGCATACCGCCCGCCGACTTCAGTTTACGACCGCACAAATTCGAATTTGACCTGAAGAAGGCTTATTCGTCCGAGCAATTAGCTGAAATCGGCGCAATCGCTTTGAAGTCGAATCAAATAGAGGCGCACATCGACTTTATCGGCTCCCACATCTTATTTTCTAAGACACCATTCTGGCTCCAAATCGCAACCAACAATGCTCTCGGCCTGAAGGCTAAACTTGCTCTGCTTCGCGAGTGTATGGAACGCTCGACCTTACTGGATGACAAGGTCAAAAACTGCATCAACGATTGCTTCGCCGAAGTTTTGCAATGCCGCGCTTACCGAAACGCCATCATCCATCACCACATTTACGACCATACACAGGGCATAGGTACGTTCGTCGATGACGCGAAAAAAAGCTATCAGATTTTGGTGTCGCTCGACGCGCTGACTACGCTCTACCGCGAAGCGGCCCGGAGCATCGAGCCCGGAATCCATCATGCCAAGCGTGACGGGCGGATAAATGGATTCCGGGCTCGCGCTCGCGCGCGCCCCGGAATGACAGCGGGGATCAATCCCCAGCCTTCAGCCGATACCCGATCCCCGTCTCCGTCAGCACGTATTGCGGACGCTCCGGATCGGCTTCGATCTTCTGGCGGAGCTGGCGCACATAGACGCGCAGATATTGCGCATCGGTCAGCTCGTCCCATAGTTCCTTGAGCAGGAAGCGATGGGTGAGCACCTTGCCGGCGTGCTGCACCAGCACGCGCAGGAGGTCGTACTCCTTCGGCGATAGTCTTATGTCCCTGTCGCCGACCTTGACGATCCGGCGCACCAGATCGACGGAGAGATCGCCGCTGCGGAACACCGGCCGCTCGCCCTTGACCTGCAACTGATGCCGCAGTGCCGCGCGCATGCGCGCCAGCAGTTCGTCCATGCCGAACGGTTTTGTCAAATAGTCGTCGGCGCCGAGATCCAGCGCCTGCACCTTGCCGGCTTCGTCGCCGCGGCTCGACAGCACCACGATCGGCACGCTCTCGTTGCGAGCGCGGATCGTCCGCAGCAGCTCGTGTCCGTCGATGTCGGGCAGGCCGAGATCGAGGATGACCAATGCGGGCTCCTCGGCGAGCTTTTCCAGCGCGATCTTTCCGTTCGACGCTTCCAGGACGTCGTAGCCCTGGGTCGACAATCCCATCCGCAACAATTTGCGGATCGGCGGCTCGTCGTCGACGATCAACACCTTGATCGGGGCGGCACTCATGCGGCGGTATCCAATGCGCGGGTCTGTGCCGGAACCGGCAAGCGGATGGTCAGCACCGCGCCGCTCCGGTCGGCTCTGTTGGCGGCCGAGATCGTGCCACGCATGGCCTCGACAAAGCCGCGAGAGATGGCGAGGCCAAGGCCCGTGCCCGGGCGGACATGGTCGCCCTTCTGCGCGCGGTAGAACTTGTCGAACACGCTTTCGAGCTCGTTGGGCGGAATGCCATCGCCTTCGTCCGCGACCGAGAGAACCACAAAATCCCTGTCGCGCTGGCTGCGGATCGAGATCGTGGTGTCGGCAGGCGAATATTTCGCGGCGTTGTCCAAAAGATTGAACAGCACCTGCTCAAACAGCACGGCGTCGAGCTGAAGCATCGGCAAGTCGGCCGCAAACTCCAGATCGACCTTGTGGCTGGTCAGGATCTTGCTGGCGCGCCGGAGCGCACTGCCGACGATCTCGCTGAGATCGTGCAGCGCCGTCCGCGGCACGATGGCGCCCGACTCGAGCTTGGTCATGTCGAGCAAGTTGGCGATGAAGCGGTTGAGCCGCTCGGATTCGTCGATGACGGTGGCGAGCAAATCGCGTTTTTCAGTGTCGGACAAGGCGCCGGCGAGATCGCGCATGGTCGAGGCCGCGCCGAGCACGGACGCGAGCGGCGTCTTCAGATCGTGCGAGATCGAGGTCAGCAGCGCCGAGCGCAGCCGCTCGGATTCCACGGTGCGCTTGACGCGGTCCATGTCTTCGACCAGCAGCACGCGCTCGATCGCGAGCGCACCCTGGTCGACCAGCGCGTCGAGCAGCCGGCGCTGGTCCGGCGTCAACAACGGGCCGGTGCGGTCGTTGTCGATGCCGATGACGCCGATCGGCCCGCGCCCGGTGCGCATCGGCAGGAACAGGCGTTTTGCGCCGGGCAGCGTATCCGACCCGCGGCCGGCGGAACGATCGTTGCTCCAGGCCCAGTTGGCGGCGGCAAGGTCCGCCTGGTCGAGGTCGTCCTCCGGAGGATAGCCCGACTTTACGGTGAGCACGCCGTCCTCGGGCAACAGCAACACCACGCGCACCTTCAGCATCAACGCGATCTGGTAGGCGGTCGCCCACAGGACGTCATCGAGGCTCGCAGTGCCGGCGAGCTTGCGGCTGAAGGCATGGAGCTGCTCGGTCATCCGGATGCGGCCGATCGCGGTGTCGGCCTGGGTACGGACGCGCGCGGCGACGTTGGACACCAGCATCGCAACCACCATGAACAGCACGAAGGCGGCGACATTGGTCGGATCGGTGATGGTGAAGGTATAGATCGGCGGCAGGAAGAAGAAGTTATAGGAGAGCGAGGCGGCGACGGTCGCGAGCAGCGACGGCCACAGGCCGTAACGCACGGCGACGGCGACCACCGCCGTCAACAGCACGAGATCGACGTTCTCGATGCCGAAGTAGGGCTGGATCAATTCGGCCGCACCCAGGCCAACCAGCACGATACCGAGCGCTTTCAGATAGGGTAGCGGCTGGAACGGCTCGGCGCGCGCCGCCGTCTGCACGGCCGTCTTCGGCGCCGCCTCGCCGGGGATCTCGTCACCGGCGATCACGTGCACGGTGATGTTGCCGGAGCGGCGCACCAGGTCGTGCACGACCGAGCCGCGCGTCATCTCGAACCAGCGCGAGCGGCTCGATTTTCCGATCACGATCTGGGTGACGTTGTTGCCCTGCGCGAAGTTGACGACGTCGTCGGCGATGCGGCGGCCGACGGCGGGGATAGTCAGGGCCTCGCCGCCGAGCGATTCGGCAAGCCGCAGCGTGTCGGCGAGCCGATCGCGCTCGGCGTCGGAGAGCTGCAGCGAGCGCCGCGTCTCGATCGAGATCGCCGTGAACGGCGCATGCAGCCGGTCGGCAAGCCGTTTGGTGTAGCGCACGAGCCCGGCGGCGCGGGGATCCTCGCTGACGCAGACGAGGATGCGCTCGCCCGCGGCCCAGGGGCCGGCGATCGCATTGGCCTGCATGTGGGTGAGCAGTTGCTCGTCGACCCGCTCGGCGGTTCGGCGCAGCGCCAGCTCGCGCAGCGCCGTGAGATTGCCCGGCGAAAAGTAGTGCTCCAGCGCGCGCTCGGCCTGGCGGGGCACATAGACCTTGCCCTCCTTCAACCGCTGGATCAGGTCGTCGGGCGTCAGGTCGATCAGCTCGATCGCGTCGGCGCGGTCGAACACCGAATCCGGCACGGTCTCGCGGACCCTCACATGGGTGATTTGCGCGACGACGTCGTTCAGGCTCTCGATGTGCTGGATATTGACGGCGGTGTAGACGTCGATGCCATGCGACAGCAATTCCTCGACGTCGAGATGGCGCTTGGGATGGCGGCTGCCGGGCGCGTTGGTATGGGCGAGCTCGTCGACCAGCGCAATCTGCGGGCGGCGCGCGATGACAGCGTCGAGGTCCATCTCCTCGAGCACCTGGCCGCGATAGTCGAGCCGCTTGCGGGGGATCACCTCCAACCCGTGCAGCAGCGCCTCGGTCTCGGCACGTCCATGGGTCTCGACGAAGCCGACGACGACGTCGACGCCGGCCTTGCGCTTGGCATGACCGCTCTGCAGCATTTCATAGGTCTTGCCGACGCCGGGGGCGGCGCCGACGAAGATCTTGAGCTTGCCGCGCGCGCTCTCCTCCCGGCGCGCGGCCTCCAGCAGCGCCTCCGGCGAGGGACGTTGTTCGGGATCGCGGCGCTGTTGAACCATCAGCCCATTATAATCATCCGTACGCGCTCAGCCTAGGCCGCTACTTCGCGGCCTTGTCGAGCGCGAGATTGAGCGCCAGCACGTTGACGCGCGGCTCGCCGATCAGGCCGAGCAGGCGGCCCTCGGTGTTGGCGGCCACGATCTGCTTGACCGAATCCTCCGATATGCCGCGCGTCTTGGCGACCCGCGGCACCTGGAATTGCGCTGATGCCGGCGAGATGTGGGGATCGAGGCCGCTGCCGGTCGTGGTGACGAGGTCGACCGGCACGGCGGCATTCGGGTTCTCCGCCTTCAGCTTGTCCACATCTTCCTTGAGCCGGTCGGCCAGCGCCTTGCTGGTCGGGCCGAGGTTCGAGCCGCCCGAATTGGCCGCGTTGTAGGGCGTGGGCACGGTCTTGGTCGAATCGGCCGGGTCCGGCGCCACCGTAGCCGAGGGACGGCCGTGGAAATATTTGTCGTCCTTGAATTCCTGCCCGATCAGGGCGGACCCGATGACCTTGCCGTCCTTCTCGATCAGGCTGCCTTGCGCCTGGGTCGGGAACAGCACGCCGGCAATGCCGGTCATCGCCAGCGGATAGGCCAGACCCGTGATCGCAGTGAGCGCGAGCAGCAGGACGATGGCGGGGCGGATTTCTCTGAGCATGATGGGCCTCCTCAGGCCAGATGCAGTGCGGTGACCACGAGGTCGATCACCTTGATGCCGACGAAGGGAATGGCGATGCCGCCGAGGCCGTAGACCAGCAGGTTGCGGCGGAGCAGCGCACCGGCGCCGACGGCGCGGTAGGCGACGCCCTTCAGTGCCAGCGGAATCAAGCCGATGATGATCAAGGCGTTGAAGATGATCGCCGACAGGATCGCGCTCTGCGGGCTCGACAGGTTCATGACGTTGAGTACGTTGAGCTGCGGATAGAACGCCAGGAACATCGCCGGGATGATCGCAAAGTATTTTGCCACGTCGTTGGCGATCGAGAACGTGGTCAGCGCACCGCGCGTCATCAGCAATTGCTTGCCGATCTCGACCACCTCGATCAACTTGGTCGGGTTGGAATCGAGGTCGACCATATTGCCGGCCTCACGCGCGGCTTGCGTGCCGGTGTTCATGGCGACGCCGACATCGGCCTGCGCCAGCGCAGGCGCGTCGTTGGTGCCGTCGCCGCACATCGCCACCAGCTTGCCCTTGGCTTGCTCGTCGCGGATCAGCTTCAGCTTGTCCTCGGGCGTCGCCTGCGCCAGAAAATCGTCGACGCCGGCTTCCGCGGCGATCGCGGCCGCCGTCATCGGGTTGTCGCCGGTGATCATGACGGTGCGGATGCCCATGCGGCGCAGTTCCGCAAAGCGCTCGCGGATGCCACCCTTGACGATGTCCTTCAATTGGACGATGCCGAGCAAGCGACCGTCCTTGGCGACCGCCAGCGGCGTGCCGCCGGATTTCGAGACGTCATCGGCGATCGCCTGGATCTCGCGGCCGAGATCCGACAGCCCCGCCGGCTGCGTTGCACGCGCCGCATTGCCGGAGGCAACCGCGAGCGGCGCGCCGCCGCCGATATAGTTGAGCATGGCATCGACCGCGCCCTTGCGCACCGATGAGCCGCCGGCGTCGACGCCGCTCATGCGGGTCTGCGCCGTGAACGGAATGAAGGTGGCGCCCAATTCGGCCATGTCGCGACCACGGATGCCGTATTTCTCCTTCGCGAGCACAACGATGGAGCGGCCCTCCGGCGTCTCGTCGGCGAGCGAGGCGAGTTGGGCCGCGTCCGCCAGCTCCTGCTCGGTCACGCCGCGCACGGGACGGAAGGCGGTGGCCTGGCGGTTGCCGAGCGTGATGGTGCCGGTCTTGTCGAGCAGGAGTGTGTCGACGTCGCCGGCGGCCTCGACGGCGCGGCCGGACATGGCCAGCACGTTGAAGCGCACCAACCGATCCATGCCGGCGATGCCGATCGCCGAGAGCAGCGCGCCGATCGTGGTCGGGATCAACGTCACGAACAGCGCGACCAGCACGATCACCGAAATCGAGCCGCCGGCATAGGCCGCGTAGCTCGGAATGGTAACGGTGGCGAACACGAAGATGATGGTGAGGCCGGCGAGCAGGATGTTGAGCGCGATCTCGTTCGGCGTCTTCGCCCGCTCGGCACCCTCCACCAGCCTGATCATGCGGTCGATGAAGGTCGAGCCCTGTGCCGCCGTGATCCGTACGCGGATCCAATCCGACAGCACCTGCGTGCCGCCTGTCACCGCCGAACGGTCGCCGCCGGATTCGCGGATGACCGGCGCGGATTCGCCTGTTATGGCGGCCTCGTTGACGGAGGCGACGCCCTCGATCACCTCGCCATCGGAAGGAATCGTGTCGCCGGCTTCCACCAGCACGATGTCGCCGACCTTCAGGCTGGTGCCCGCGACCAGCTTGAAGTCGCGCCCGGAGCCGGTCAGCAGCTTGGCCTGGCTCTCGGTGCGGGTCTTGCGCAGCGTTTCGGCCTGCGCCTTGCCGCGGCCTTCGGCGACGGCTTCGGCGAGATTGGCGAACAACACAGTGAACCACAGCCAGAGAATGATCTGGAAAGTAAAGCCGAGATTTTCTCCGCCGGTGAAGAGGTCGCGCAGGAAGATCACCGTGGTGAGCGCAGCCACGATCTCGACCACGAACATCACGGGGTTCTTGATCATGGCCCGCGGATCGAGCTTGGTGAAGGCAGCGCCGATGGCCGGCACCACGATCTTCGGGTCGAGCATCGCCGAGACCGGCATGCGCTTGTTGGGTTTAGAAACTGGCTCCATGGAGGTCACTCCGAAAATTCGATCAGAAGACGTTGCCGGCGTTCATCGCGAGATGCTCGACGATGGGGCCGAGTGCAAGCGACGGGAAGAAGGTCAACCCGCCCATGATCAGGATCACGCCGACGACCAGGCCGACGAACAGGCCACCGGTGGTCGGGAAGGTCCCGCTCGACGGCGGGATCGACTTCTTCGCCGCGAGCGATCCCGCGATCGCCATCGCCGGCACGATCATGAAGAAGCGGCCAAGGAACATCGCGGATGCGCCCGTGAGGTTGTAGAAGACGATGTTGCCCGTGAGGCCAGCGAAGGCAGAGCCGTTGTTCGCCGTCTGCGACGAGAAGGCATAGAGCACTTCGGAGAAGCCGTGCGGACCGGCATTCGCCATAGAAGCCACGGCGGTCGGGTAGACCACGGCGACCGCAGTCCAGCCCAGGATCAGCAGCGGCAGGATCAGAATGGCGAGCATCGCCATCTTGACCTCGCGCGCCTCGATCTTCTTGCCGACATATTCCGGCGTGCGGCCGACCATGAGGCCCGCGACGAAGATCGCGAGGATGACGAACAGCAGCATGCCGTACATGCCCGCGCCGACGCCGCCGACGATGATCTCGCCGAGCTGCATGTTGATCAGCGGAATCATGCCGCCGAGCGCGGTGAAGCTGTCATGCATGGCATTGACGGCGCCGCAGGAGGCGGCCGTGGTGATCACGGCGAACAGCGAGGACGCGACGATGCCGAAGCGAACCTCCTTGCCCTCCATGTTGCCGCCGGAAAGACCCAACGCCTGAAGCGTCGAGGTGCCGTTGGCCTCGGCCCAATAGCACACGGCAACGCCGGCGACGAACAGCACGCCCATTACGGCGAGAATCGCCCAGCCCTGGCGCTGGTTGCCGACCATGCGGCCGAACACGTTGGTCAGCGCCGCGCCAAGCACGAAGATCGACAGCATCTGCACGAAATTCGAGAGCGCGGTCGGGTTCTCGAAGGGATGCGCCGCATTGGCGTTGAAGAAGCCGCCGCCATTGGTGCCCAACATCTTGATTGCGACCTGGGACGCGACCGGACCGACCGCGATGGTCTGCTTGGCGCCTTCGAGCGTGGCCGCCTCGACATAGTCGCCGAGCGTTTGCGGCATACCCTGCCAAACCAGGAAGAGCGTGTAGACGATACAGATCGGCAGGAGGATGTAGAGAGTGCAACGCGTGACATCGACCCAGAAATTGCCCACGGTACGCATCGAGGCCCGGGCAAAGCCGCGGATCAACGCCACCGCCAGCACGATGCCGGTCGCCGCCGACAGGAAATTCTGATGCGTCAGGCCGACCATCTGGACCAGATAGGACAGCGTGCTCTCGCCGCCGTAGTTCTGCCAGTTGGTGTTGGTGATGAAGGAGATCGCGGTATTGAAGGAGAGATCCTCCGCAACCGCGCCCTGCCCCGCCGGATTGAAGGGCAGTACACCCTGCAGGCGCATCAGTCCGTAGATGATCAGGAAACCGCCAACGTGGAACAGCAGCATGGCGACCGTATAGGTCAGCCAGTGCTGCTCGCGCGTCTCGTCGACGCCCGAGATGCGGTAGAGGCCGGTTTCGACCGGGCGCAGCACCGGTGACAGGAAAGTGCGCTCGCCGTTGAAGACGCGCGTCATGTACCAGCCGAGCGGCTTTGTCAGCGCGAGGACGATGACGCAGAACAGGATGATCTGGAGCCAACCGATGACAGTCATGGGAGTTCAACCTTTAAGAGCGAGTCGCGTGCGCAGGAGGGCTGCGAGCAACGCGAGCAGCAGCGCGACGAGCACGGCATCCGCCGCAAGCAGTTTGAGCAGCAGAAACACGGCTCAGAACCGCTCGGGCCGCAGCAGCGCGTAGGTGAGGTAGATGAGCAGCCCGAGCGAGACGGCGCCGGCGAGCGAATAGTCGAAAATCATGACCGCCCTCCCGTCACAGCCGTTCGCAGGCGTAGGTGTAGCCGACCGCAAGAGCAAAGAAGCCAAAACCCAGCGCCAGCATGATGATGTCGAACATCGGACGTACCTCAGCAGCAGCGCGGCGATGAATCGGATTACCGCGCGAACGGTGGGACAAGTGCCACCCGAGGCATAGGTTTTCGAGATGTGGCCCATGGCGACGTTATAGGAATTCCATAAAGGCGGTGAGGTAGAACAACGCCGCAGGCACGCGCTGCTGCCACACAAACCACTGTCGTCCCGGACAAGCGCGCCCCAAGCGCGCGCCGATCCGGGACCCATACCCCTCAGGAAGAAGTTTGGCGAAGACTCGTGGTTGGCAGCTTGCGCAACGACTGCTGCCTGGGGGTATGGGTCCCGGCCTTCGCCGGGACGACAGTTGTGGGTGGGAATGCAAGTCTGCCTCCCTCACCACACCCTGCCCCCACTTATGAAATCCTTATTTCTCTCTCCCTCTCCTCCCCTCGTTTTCAAATGCCGTTCCGTCCCATCTTGGCCATGAAGATCACCTCGCGTGATCGACACGACAACGGGACACGACCATGTCCGCCAACACCAGAGACTACGACCCCGCCGCGCTTGGCGCCCGCTTGCGCAGTGCGCCAGCCATGACGCGACCGTTGATGCTTGACGTCATCGACACGGCCTGCCGGCGCATCCCCTCACTCGGCTCGAGCGAACGAACCGCTCGCCTCGCACGCCTGATCGACGCCGGAGCCTGGGCGGACGCAACGCTGGCGCTGATGGCCCTGGAGCTGCCTCTGTGGCAGGTCCGCCGCATCGCTTATGACGACGGCGAATGGCATTGCGCGCTCTCGCGGGAACGCGAACTGCCGGACTGGCTCGACAGTGCGGTCGACGCCCGGCATCCGGATCTCGCCATCGCCCTGCTCTCGGCCTTCGCCGAGGCGCAGACGCTGGCAGCGGCGGCGAGCCGGCCGAGCGTGCCCTCGGTGAGAGCGGCCCTAGACCCGCGCTACGAGCCCGTTGGCTGCGATCATTTCGGCTAGCCCACACATCAGGAAGGACAGACCATGTCGATGCTCACGCATCGCCTCGAACGGCCGATTCATTCCGCTGACGAGGCAACCATCCTCGGCACCCTTGCCACGACTGCTGGGCGCTTCTGCCTGCAGCTCTTTGCGATCCTCTCGACGGGCAGCGTGCTGACGCTCCTGATCGCGCTCAAGACCGCGGCTCATCTCTGGCGCTTTCACCCCTGATCGATCGTCCCCACGGAACCGCCTTTATGACTTTCCTATACCAGGCCGGCACCGGCCCTCTCGCATTCCTACGGTGCGGCGCCGCAAAGTGGCCGCAGCTCTCCAGGGAAACCGCCATGGCCGCAATCGCCTTCAATGCCGTGCCTCACCCGCAGCCGGACTCCGGCGCGTTCGCCAAGCAATCCGCCATGGTCATGAGCGAGCCAAAGCCAGACTTCCAGTCGCTCGACCCCGATATCGTCAGCGAGGCGATTCCGGCCTTCTTCATCGGCCGCAACAGGGCCGGCTTCTGGGTCGCACGCGACGCCCGAGGCCGGGTGGGCGGCATCTTCCTGCTCAAGGGTTTTGCGGTGGATTTTGCCAACGCCCAAAGCAGGCCGGCGCGCTGCGCGCTCATCTTTCCGTCGACCCCCGTCGAGCTCGACATCAACAACCACGGCAATCCCGTCATCGCCGCACTGGCGCAATTGACCGCGCTGGCCAGGCGGTTCCTGAGGTTCGCGACATGATCGAGCTGAAGATCATCCTCATGATCAGCCTGGTGGCCGCTTTGCTGTTCGGCATGCGGATCGCCGCGCCTCGAGGCAATTGACATGAAACTTGCAAAGGCAAATCTGGAGCAGGTCGTCACCACGACCATCCTCACGGTGACGCTGAGCCTGATCTGGGGCGGCATCCTGACACTCGTGGTCACCCTGCTCGCGCGCGGGCTTGGCGCCTAGCCTAGGATTTCGCCGCGTCCTCCTGCGAGGCAGGCAGCCGGGCGCGAACCGCGGTCGCGATGCCGGGTGGACAGGACTGCGGATAGCGCCTCCGCTGGCGCATCGCTGTGGAACCGTGTAGATCGATTGGCATGAGTATCAGCAGCGTCAACGTCGTCACCCACCCCCTGATCCAGCACAAGCTCTCGCTGATGCGGGAGAAGGACCGTTCGACCAAGGGTTTTCGCGAGCTCCTGAACGAGATCGGGATGCTCCTGTGCTACGAGGTGACGCGCGACCTGCCGCTGGAGCTCGTCGAAGTTGATACCCCGATCACGACGATGCAGGCGCCAAAAATTGCCGGCAAGAAACTGACCTTTGCGCCGATCCTGCGCGCCGGCGTCGGCTTCCTCGACGGCATGCTGGCGCTGGTGCCCTCGGCGCGCGTCGCCCATATCGGGCTCTATCGCGACCCCGCCACGTTGCAGGCCGTGGAATACTACTACAAGGCGCCGCAGGACCTCTCTGACCGCACCGTGATCCTGATGGATCCGATGCTGGCAACCGGAAACTCCGCCTGCGCGGGGGCATCGCTGCTCAAGGCGCGCGGCGCCCGGGACATCCGCTTCGTCTGCCTGCTCGCGGCCCCCGAGGGCATCGCGCAATTCCAGCTCGAGCACCCCGACATCCCGATCTGGACCGCGGCGATCGACGAGCGGCTGAACGACCACGGCTACATCGTGCCGGGCCTCGGCGATGCCGGCGACCGGATGTTCGGGACCAAGTAGGCGACGACGGCTAGAGCTTTATCCGTTCCGATGGAATCGGAACGGAGCTCTAGATTCTTGTTTTGACGCGTTTTCTTGACGCGAACCGGCATCCACTTCGCTGGAAAACGCTCTAATACGACTTTGCGAGGCCGAGCACCTTCTCCGCGATGAAACTCAGCGCGAGCTGCGGACTGACCGGCGCGATGCGCGGGATCAGGATCTCGCGCAGGTAACGTTCGACATGAAACTCCTTGGCGTAACCGAAACCGCCATGGGTCATCACCGCCTGCTCGCAAGCCGAAAAACCGGCTTCGCCTGCCAGGTATTTTGCGGCATTGGCGGCAGCGCCGCAGGGCATCCCCTTGTCGTATTGCCAGGCCGCCGACATCACCATCAGCCAGGCGGCTTCGAGCTCGACCCAGTTCACGGCGAGCGGATGCTGGATGCCCTGGTTCTTGCCGATCGGGCGATTGAACACCACGCGTGTCTTGGCATATTCGGTCGCGCGTGACAGCGCCACCTTGCCGAGGCCGACCGCTTCCGCGGCGATGAGGATGCGCTCGGGGTTCATGCCCTCGAGAATGTACTGAAAACCCTTGCCCTCTTCGCCGATGCGATCCTCCATCGGGATCTCAAAATCCTCGAAGAACAATTCGTTGGAATCGACGATCTTGCGCCCCATCTTCTCGATCTCGTGGACCTTGATCCGCTTGCGGTCGAAGTCTGTGTAGAACAGGCTCAACCCGTGCGTCGGCGAGCGCACCTCCTCCAGCGGCGTGGTGCGCGCCAGCAGCAATATCTTGTGCGCGACCTGCGCGGTGGAGATCCAGACCTTCTGGCCGTTGACGATGTAGCGGTCGTTCTTGGCCACCGCACGGGTCTTGAGCTGCGTGGTGTTGAGGCCCGTGTTCGGCTCAGTGACGGCAAAGCACGCCTTCTCGCGGCCCTCGACCATCGGCGGCAACATGCGCTTGCGCTGCTCCTCGGTGCCGAACACCACGACGGGATTGAGGCCGAACACGTTGATATGCACGGCTGACGCGCCCGACATCCCGGCGCCGGATTCTGCGATGGTCCGCATCATGATCGCAGCCTCGGTGATGCCGAGCCCCGAGCCGCCATAGGCTTCCGGCACGCAGATGCCGAGCCAGCCGGCGTCGGCTAAGGCCTTATGGAAATCGTGCGGAAAACCGCCGTCGTGATCCTTCTTCAACCAATAGGCATCAGGAAAGTTTTCGCAGATTTTTGCGACGGCGTCGCGGATCGACTCCTGCTGGTCGGTGAGCGCGAAATCCATGCTCTTGATCTCCTTGACGAGAGCCGCAACCGCCGAAGCGCCACGGACCTCCCCGTCACGCCATTTCCTGCTTGAGCTAAACGTGCGTATTCTGTCAAGGATAGGAACAGCGCATGGAGCTATGCGCCAACGAGAAGAACCAAGGGAGCGAGACAGGATGGCCGGGCTCTATTTCGAGGAGTTTTCCGTGGGGCAGGAATTCAGGCATCCGCTGACCCGCACCGTGACCGAGATGGACAACACCATGTTCAGCCTGCTGACACTCAACCCGCAGCCGCTGCACATTGATGCGCATTTCGCGGCGTCGACCGAATTCGGCCAGCGCATCTTCAACAGCCTCTATACGCTCGGTATCATGATCGGCATGACGGTCTATGACACGACCATGGGCACCACCGTCGCCAATCTCGGCATGACCGACGTCACCTTTCCAAAGCCGGTCTTCCATGGCGATACGTTGCGGGCGACGACGAAGGTGCTGTCGGTGCGGGAGTCCAAATCGCGGCCCAAGGCTGGCATCGTCGAGTTCGAACACCATGCCCTCAACCAGAATGACGAGATCGTCGGCAAATGCCGCCGCATGGCGCTGATGCACAAGAGGCCGGTCTGATGCGCTCCATGCTGTTCGTGCCGGGCGATTCCCCGCGCAAATTCGAAAAGGCCAGCCAAGGAAACGCCGACGCACTGATCATCGACGTCGAGGATTCCGTCGTCGCGGAGAAGAAGGACGAGGCGCGCAAGCTCACACTCGCGATGCTCAAGGGGCAGCGCGGACCGCATCAGCTCTATGTGCGCGTCAACGCGCTCGACACAGGCATGACCCTGACCGATCTCGCCGCTATCATGCCCGGCGTGCCCGACGGCATCGTGCTGCCGAAATCGCAGGGCGGCGACGATGTGCGGCAGGTCGGGCTTTGGCTGGATGCGTTCGAGGCGGCGGCCGGCTCAAAGATCGGCGCGACCCGCATCGTTTGTGTCGCCACCGAAACCGCTGGCTCGATCTTCGGGCTCGGCTCGTACAAGAACTGCTCCCCTCGCCTCGCCGGCCTGATGTGGGGCGCCGAAGATCTGTCGGCCTCGCTCGGCGCCACCGAGAAGGCCTCTAGCGGCGTCTTCCACAGCCCCTATCGTCTTGCGCGCGATCTCTGCCTGATGGCGGCGGCCGCAGCCGAGGTCGCCCCGATCGACACCGTCTATACCGACATCGATAATCTCGCAGGTCTGGAAGCGGAAACGCGCGCGGCGCGGCGCGACGGCTTTTCGGCCAAGGCGCTGATCCATCCAAAACACGTCGACATCGTCAACGCGGCCTTCGCGCCGACGGACGCCGAACGCGCGTGGGCCGAGAAGGTGATCGCCGCATTTGCCGGCAATCCCGACGCCGGCACGCTGCGGCTCGACGGCCAGATGATCGACAAGCCACATCTGCGCGCCGCGCAGAAGATTCTGGGACTAAGCTAATTGAGTCTCAGTCAAAACTCTGCACGGGCGGCGCCGCCGAGGTCGGCTTCGGCGCAGGCGGCGCAACCGGTGCGGCGGCCTGAACCGGCGGAGCCGCAGCAGGCCGCATCTGGCCATTGGCGTTCATCGCCTCACGCGTGCGCGCTGGTGTTGTGGCGTTCACAGCCCGATTGGCGTCACCGCGCGTCCGCTGCCGCGTCGCCGATCGCGAACCTCCCCTGAGACCCCATGAGCGTGCAATCGAGGGGCCTGCGGCATAGCCGACAAACGCACCCGCGACTGCACCGACCGGCCCCAGCACGATCGCACCGGACACGGCTCCCAGTGCAGCATCGCCCGCGCGTTCCTGCGCAGCCGCACCTGCTGGCACGAACGCCAGCATCACGATCCCAGCGATCAAAGCCTTGTTCATCAGAGCGCCTCCCGTCATGGAAGATCAGTCGCCGCGAAATATGGCGGCAGCAGGTTTGTTCGTGGCCCAACAAAGGGCAATTCGACGATGGAACTGATGGCGGTGCACTCCCTCGCCGTCGGCCGCACCAGGCGGCTTCATGTCATTTGCTGAGGCAAAGGCCTGCCGCGGCGGATCGTCCCAAGGGGATTTGCCTTTACCGGTAGCACGGAACTTGCAGAAATTCTGGGCGAAACAGGCAGCGCATGAACCTCATCAGCCTCGATATCCGCATGCTCCGGTCGCTGATCTCGGTGGTCGACACCGGAAGCATCACCGAGACGGCGCGCCGGCTCGGCCGCACCCAGCCGGCGATCACGCTGCAGTTGCAGCGGCTGGAGGAGCTCACCGGCAAGCAGCTCTTCCTGCACAGCGGACGCCGGCTGACGCTGACTGAGGACGGCACCACGGTCCTGACCTACGCAAAGTCCATCCTGCGGTTGCATGACGAGCTGATCTCGCAACTGGCCTCGCAGGAGATCGAGGGCCAGGTCGTGCTCGGTACGCCCGATCTCTATGCGGCCTTCATGCTGCCCTCGATCCTCAGCGTGTTCCGAAAGTCCTTTCCGCGCATCCAGGTCGAGCTCAACTGCGCGTTGTCCACGCCGCTGGTGGGGCTCGTGAAACGCGGCGACGTCGACATCGCGCTGGTCACCCGCATGAACGATTTCACCGGCGGCCAGGTGGTGCGGCGCGAGCAGCTGGTCTGGATGACCGGCGATCAGTCCGCCGCGCATCAGGAGCGGCCGATCCCGCTGGCGCTGCTACCACCCGGAAATATCTATCGCGACTACGCCATCGACACGCTGGAGCGCGCCAACCTGCGCTGGCGCATCGCCTGCGTCAGCGAGAGCGTCGGGGGCCTACAGGCCGCCGCCTTCGCCGGCATGGCCGTCACCGTGCTCGGCCGCAGCGCGCTGGTGCCGTCGATGCGGGAGATCGGACCCAATGAGGGCTTGCCGCCGCTGCCGAAGGTCGAGTTGCTGCTGTACAAATCCAGCGGCGCAACTTCGAAGGCCGCGACCGCGCTGCACGACTACCTCGCGCATTATTTGCGGCTGGACGAGGAGTTGAGCGGCCGGGGCATCCCGATCGAGCTTTCCTGAATTGTGTCGAGGTGAATTGCAGCCGCAATCGCTGAAGGCCGTCACCGCAGAAATTTCATCTGCCTCTCCCCGCGATCACCATGCCGCGCGAGACGACGCCGAAGGCAATACTCGCCCGCAACACGCCAGGATACAAGTGCAGCGTGTGCCTGGACGCGCATATCGGGCGTTTGGGACCTGCTCGCAACTAGGATATGCTTCGAGACGTGGCGGCGGGAACCGAGACGCAACGGTGGCCTGATGTACATGTTCATTCGAAAGTACACCAAGGTTCGTTCGGTGGCGGACGCCGCGCGCCGCGCCAAGAGCGGCGTCGGTCAGATCCTGAGGGACTCGCCTGGATTCAAGTCTTATTACGTTCTGGATGGCGGCGACGGTGTCGCGGTCGGGGTGATGATCTTCGAGGACCGCGAAAGCGCCCATGCGGCGAACGACAAGGTGCGGGAGTTCGTTCAAGCGAGCATGTTTGACCTTGATCTTGGAGACCCGGAAATCATCGCCGGGGAACTTTTGGTGAGCATAAGATCTGATGGATAGCTCTTCACGGGAGCTGTTCATCACCCACGCGCACAGCGAACATCAAGCTCGGTCCGTCAAGCCATCGAATTTGCGAGGACGGCCCGGCTTGATCTTCACGCCTTGGCGTGTGCCCGGCTCTGCTCACGGAGCGCCAGCTGTGGCCAGAATTTCGACCAGGGCTGCGCTTCCTCGAACGCAGCGGCGATCTTGAAGATCGTCGGCTCGTCCAGCCAATGCGCGACGATCTGGAGGCCGATCGGCATGCCGTCGCGATCGAAGCCGCATGGCAGCGTCGCCGCCGGAAGCCCAGCGAGATTGATCGGCCAGGTGAAGGGCGACCAGCCGAGATGCGGGTCGACCGTGATGCCGTCGATCCTGTTAACGCCGAGCTGGCCGGCTTCGAACGCCGTCACCGCGACCGTCGGCGTGATCAGCGCATCGACGCGCTCGAACAGTTTTAGAAACGCAGTGCGCGCCTGGCCGCGGCGATAGCCGGCTTCGATATAGTCGGTGCCGCTATAGTGCCGTCCGGCGCTGACGACCTCGCGATAGTCGGCCTCGGAGCCCGCGAGGTCGGCCGTCGTTCGGCTCGCAACGGCAGCGGCCTGCTCGGTGAAGGCGATCGGCTTCAGCGTGTGCTCGAGGATGTCAGGGTCCAGCCCCGGGCCATCGATGCTCATCAGCGCGCCGCAGGACTCCAGAATGGCGACCGCCGTGTTGAAGGCCGCGCGGACGTCGGGACTGACGGCGGCATAGCCGAGATCGACGCTGGCGCCGATGCGAACGCCATTCAGCGGTCCCGGCCTGGTGTCGAAGCGGCGCGGCGACACCGGCAGGCTCGCGGGATCGCGCAAATCGTAGCCCGCGATGATCTCCAGCGCGAGCGCAGCATCGGTCACGGTGCGCGTGATCGGCCCGGTATGGGCGAGCGAGGCCCAGGACGGCGGCGAAAATCCCGGCGAGCGCGGCACCAGACCAAATGTCGGCTTGAAGCCGAATACGCCGCAGAACGATGACGGCACGCGGATTGAGCCGACGCCGTCGGTACCGATCGCAATCGGCCCGCAGCCGGCCGCAACGGCGGCGGCCGCACCACCACTCGATCCGCCGCTGGTGCGGTCGAGATTCCAGGGGTTTCGCGTGGTGCCCGTCACCGGACTGTCAGCGGTGAGCTTGTAGCCGGACTCGCAAGTGGTGGTCTTGCAGGTGATGATCGCGCCGGATGCCCTGAGCGCCGACACCACGGCCGCGTCCACGTCAGGTACGAAGGCCTTGTTCATCGGCGAGCCGCCATGGGCGGGCACGCCGGCAACGAACACAAGGTCCTTGATCGTGACGGGCACGCCGGCGAACGCCCCCTTGGCTTCGCCTGCGCGCATCGCCTTGGTGAGGCGATCGGCATCCGCCCTCGCCTGCTCGTACATCGGCGTCACCACCGTGTTGCAGGCCTCATCGGTTGCCTTCAGCGCCGCAATCGTGTCGTCGACGACGTCGCGCGGGGTGAACGCCTTGCGCTTGTAGCCGGCAATGATCTCGGTCGCAGAGAGCGCGCCGAGGCCAGTCGGCGCCGGCTGTGAAGCCGTTCGTCCGGTACCATCAGTCATCATCAATCCCAGAAGTTTTACGTCAGCGCCGCGTCCACCGCGCGTTTGGCCATCACCGTCACCAGATGGGCACGGTAATCGGCTTCAGCGTGGATGTCGGAGGTCAGGCCATCGGTATCGATCTTGATCGCCGCAATCGCGGACGGATCAAAATTCTGCGACAGCGCCGCCTCCATCGGAGGAACGCGGAACACGCCGGGACCCGCGCCGGTTACGGCGACGCGGACGCCATCGGCGAATTTCGCGACGAACACGCCAACCAGCGCATAACGCGACGCCGGCGCCTTGAACTTTGCGTAACCCGCCTTCAACGGCAGGGGAAAGCGGATCGCGGTGATGATCTCATTCGGTTCCAGTGCGGTCTCGAACAGGCCGCGGAAGAACTTGTCGGCCGTGATCTCGCGCGTGCTGGTGATGACGGTGGCGCCGAGGCCGAGGACGCCAGCCGGATAGTCGGCCGCCGGATCGTTGTTGGCGACCGAGCCGCCGATCGTGCCGCGGTTGCGCACGGCGGGATCGCCGATCATCGATGCCAGCGCCGCAAGCGCCGGCAGCTTTGTCTGCACCAGTTTGGAAGCGGCAACCACCGCATGCGGCGTCATCGCGCCGATGGTGATGGTGGCACCCTCGTCGGTGATGCCCTTGAGGTTGCCGAGTTTTGACAGATCGATCAGCGCGGGCGGGTTGGCGAGACGCTGCTTCAGGGTCGGCAACAATGTCATGCCGCCCGCAAGGATCTTGGCGTCCTCGACCGAGATCAGGAGCTTGGCGGCTTCCGGGATCTGACCGGGCTGGTGATACGCAAACGGTTTCATTTTCGTTGTCCTCCCTATTCCGCGGCAACCGGCAATGAGGCGTTCTGGAGCAGGCGCCAGATCCGGTTCGGCGTCGCGGGCATGTCGACATGGGTGACGCCGAGATGCGAGAGCGCATCGACGACCGCGTTGATGACGGCCGCCGGCGAGCCGATGGTGCCGACCTCGCCGCAACCCTTCACGCCCATCGGCGTGTGCGTGCACAGCGTCGAATGCGTCGCGACCGTCATCATCGGCAAATGGTCGGCACGCGGCATGCAGTAGTCCATCAACGATCCCGACAGGAGCTGGCCGGAGCCCTCGTCATAGACCGCGTTCTCATAGAGGGCCTGGCCGACGCCCTGCACGATGCCGCCATGCAACTGTCCCTCGACGATCATCGGGTTGATGACCGTGCCGACGTCGTCCACCGCGGTGTAGTTGACGAGCGTCACCGTTCCCGTCTCCGGATCGACCTCGACCTCGGCGATATGGCAGCCGCCGGGATAGGTGAAGTTGACGGGGTCGTAATAGGCCTGCTCCTCCAGCCCCGGCTCCAGTACTTCGAGCGGATAGTCGTGCGGCACATAGGCCGCGCCCGCGATCTCCTCGAACGTTTTCGTGCGATCCGTGCCGGCCACCGAGAATTTGCCGGCCTCGAACTGAATGTCGACCTCGGCCGCTTCGAGCAGATGCGCTGCGATCTTCTTGCCCTTGACGATCACCTTGTCGGCGGCTTTCGACAGCGCCGCACCGCCGACGACGAGGGAACGCGAGCCATAGGTGCCCATGCCGAACTGCACGCGATCGGTGTCGCCGAACACGATGTCGACATTCTCGAAGGCCACGCCCAGTCTGTCCGAGACGATCTGCGCAAAGGTCGTCTCGTGACCCTGGCCGTGATTGTGGGTGCCGATCAGCACCGTCACCTGCCCCGTCGGATGCACCCGCACCGTGGCGCTCTCGTAGAGACCGCCGCGCGCACCCAGCCGTCCGGCAAAGCGCGAGGGCGCCAGCCCACAGGCTTCGACATAGGTGGAGTAGCCGAGCCCGCGGAACTTGCCCCTGCTGGCTGACGCCGCCTTGCGCGCGCCAAAATTCTTCACGTCGGCCGCGACCAGCGCGCCGTCGAGGCATCCAACCGGATCGCCGGAATCGTACTGCACCAGCACCGGCGTCTGGTAGGGATAGGCTTCCTTCGGGATCATGTTGCGGCGGCGGATCTCGACGCGGTCGATGCCCATCTCGGCCGCCGCAACGTCAACGATGCGCTCCAGCACGAAGGTCGCCTCGGGACGGCCTGCGCCGCGATAGGCGTCAACCGGCACGGTGTTGGTGAAGACCACCTTCACGTTGCAGTAGATCGCCGGCGTGGTGTAGACGCCGCCCAGCAGGGGGCCGTAGAGATTGGTCGGGATGTTCGGCCCGAAAGTCGAGAGATAGCCGCCCATATTGGCGAGCGTCTTGACCCGGAAAGCGAGGAATTTTCCGGTCTCATCAAGCGCGAGCTCGGCCTCGGTGACGTGATCGCGGCCATGGCGATCCGAGACGTAGCCTTCGGAGCGGCTCGCGACCCATTTGATTGGCCGCCTCACCCGCTTCGCGGCCCAGGTGATCACGGCTTCTTCGCCATAGTGGAACTGCTTGACGCCAAAGCCGCCGCCGACATCAGGCGCCACCACGCGCAGCTTGTGCTGCGGGATGTTCAGCACCAGGGCGCCCATCAGGAAGCGCACGACGTGCGGGAATTGGCTGGTGGTCCACAGCGTGTAGCGATCGGTGCCGGGCTCGTATTCGGCGATCGCCGCACGCGGCTCCATCGGGTTGCCGATCAGGCGGTTGTTGACCAGGCTGAGCTTTGCGACATGCGCCGCCTTCTTGAACGCGGTCTCGACCGCGGCCTTGTCGCCGAGTTCCCAGTCGCAGCAGATATTGTTCGGCACGTCGT
The DNA here is from genome assembly GCF_006483445.1 of Bradyrhizobium guangdongense. Lineage (GTDB taxonomy): Bacteria > Pseudomonadota > Alphaproteobacteria > Rhizobiales > Xanthobacteraceae > Bradyrhizobium > Bradyrhizobium guangdongense_A. Next base: position 35,821 of record NZ_PPPT01000132.1, read on the forward strand.
CGAACAATTGCGGTGCGCCCGGCCCGACCGCATCGAGCACGCCGACGACGGAGGGCAAGACCTCATAGTCGACTGTCAGCAGCTCGGCGGCGGCGCTGGCCTGCTCCGGCGTCTCCGCGACGACGAAGGCCACAATGTCGCCGACGAAGCGGACCTTGCCCTGCGCCAGCATCGGATAGGGCGGCTCCTTCATCGGCACGCCCTTGGCGTCGGTGATGCCCCAGCCGCAGGGCAGCGAGCCCAACTTGTCGGCGGCAACGTCGTCACCCGTCAAAACGGCGACCACGCCGGGCGCGGCCAGCGCCGCGCTCTTGTTGATGCCGCGGATCACCGCATGTCCGTGCGGCGAGCGCACGAACACGCCCGCAGTCATGCCCGGCCGCTTGATGTCGGCGACATAGTTGCCGCGACCGGTGAGGAAGCGCTGGTCTTCCTTCCGCTTGGGTGCCGCCCCGATCCCGATGACGTTGCCCATGACGATCAACCTCCCTTGGCGGCGTTCATGGCGGCAGCGCCGGCCATCACGGAAACGACGATGTTCTGGTAGCCGGTGCAGCGGCAGATATTGCCCTCGAGGCCGTGGCGGACGTCGGCCTCGGTCAGATCAGGCTTCTCGGTCGCGAGCGCGATCGCCGTCATCAGCATGCCCGGCGTACAGAAGCCGCATTGCAGGCCGTGATGCTCGCGAAACGCCTCCTGCATCGGGTGCATCAGGTTCGAGCCGGGCGCGCCCTGCAGGCCCTCGATCGTGAGAAGCGTCGCACCGTCGAGCGCGGGCGCGAGCAGCGTGCAGCTCTTCACCGGCAGGCCGTCGAGATGCACCACGCAGGCACCGCACTGGCTGGTGTCGCAGCCGATATGGGTGCCCGTAAGATTGAGTTGCTCGCGCAAGAGGTCGGCGACGAGGGTCGCCGGCTCGGCCTCGACCGTGGTTGGCCGTCCGTTGAGTGTGAAGGATATCTGCACGATCAAAACTCCCTTTGCGCGACGGATCTTTGGGCGAGTGGACGGGCGCTGCAGGTGGCCCATGTGGCCATCACGACGTCGCCGACGGTGAGGGGATCCGCGAAGAAGGTCCTTTCCGGCACGTAGGCGACGAACTCGTCGTCGGGCACGGTGTCGAGCATGACCTTGACGAAATAGCCCTGATATTCGATCGCGAGCACCCGGCTCGGCAGTGAGGTCGCGCAGCCTTCCGGCAGCGCCTGGCCCGGACGGACCAGTGCAATGTCGTCACGGCGCACGGCGATATCGACCTGGTCGCCGATGCTGACCTTGGCGCGCGCCTGAAGCGGCACCTCGATCCCGTCGGACGCAGCCTGCGCGAGCGTGAAGCTGGCGCCATTGACCTTCTCGACCCGGCCGGACAGCACGTTCTGACCGCCCATGAACTCGGCGACGTAGCGGTCGTGCGGGTGGGCATAGACGTCGCGCGCGGCTCCCGCCTGCTTGATCTTGCCGTGCTCCATCACCACGACGAGATCGGCGAGCGCGATCGCCTCGAGCTGGGTGTGGGTGACGTGGATGAAGGTGATGCCGAGCTCGCGCTGCATCCGCCGCAACTCCTGGCGCATCTGGACGCGGAGCTGCTCGTCGAGCGCCGACAGCGGTTCGTCCAGCAGCAGCACACGCGGCTCCGTGATCGCGGCACGCGCCAGCGCGACGCGCTGCTGCTGGCCGCCGGAGAGTTGCGCCGGCAGGCGGTCGGCAAAGCTCGTCAGCCGCACCTTCTCGATCATGGCGTCGGCGGCGCGCAGCCGGTCGCCCCTGGACATGCCGCGCACGCGCAGCGCGAAGGCGATGTTGTCGCGCACGGTTAGATGCGGAAACAGCGCGTAGGACTGGAACATCATCGCGGTACGCCGCTGCACCGGCGCGAGCCCGACCACGTTCTGGCCGCCGATCACGATCTCGCCGGCGCTCGGATCCTCGTGCCCTGCGATCATCCGCAAAATCGTGGTCTTGCCGCAGCCGGAGGGGCCGATGAAGCAGCAATAGGCGCCGTCGGCGATCTTGAGATTGACGCCGTCGACCACATTGGTCACGCCGTCAAAGCTCTTGCAGACACCCGCCAGTTCGATATCGCCGCGCTCGATTGCCATGCCCTGAAAACCTCTAGCCTTCCGCCGCCCGGCCGCGCCGCTTCTGGATCAGCACGATGCTGCCGAGACTTGCGCCGATGACGATGAAGGAGATGATCGTCGTCACCGTCCCCAGCGCGTAGAGCGAAGGCGAGGTGACGTTGAGCGTCATGCTCCAGATCTCGAGCGGCAGCGTGTTGAGCGAGCCCGCCGTCTGCAGGCTGCGGGCGAACTCGTCATAGGATAAAGTGAAGCCGAACAGCGCGACCGCGACGATGCCGGGCGCCAGCACCGGCACGATGACGAGCCAGATGGTCTGCCAGCGGCTCGCACCGAGGTCGTAGGCCGCCTCGTCCCAGGCACGGTTGTAGCGCGACATCACCGCGAACATCACGAGCACGCCGAACGGCAGCGTCCAGGAGAGCTGCGCGCCGAGCGCCGACGTGTACCAGCTCGCATTCAGCCCGAGCGCCTGGAACAGGAGGCCGGTGCCGAGCCCGAGCACCAGCCCGGGCGCCACCAGGCTGCCGATCATCATGTAGAACACCACGCCATCGCCCCAGAACCGCTTGCGGAAACCGAGGCCGGCGAGGAATGAGATCACCACCGTGATGATGGTCACGATGACCGCGAGCTTGATCGAGCGATCGAACGAGCCCTTGACGTCGCCGGTCCGTACCTGGGTGAAGAGATCGACGAACCAGTGCAGCGACTGGCCCTTCATCGGGAACACCAACCCGCCGCGGATATCCTGGAACGACAGAATGTAGATGCAGATCATCGGACCGTAGAGCGCCAGCACATAGAGCGCGAACAGCGTCGCCAGCGCGTAGAAGGTCCAGGGGCGATTGCCTTTGCTCGGCGCAATCGCCTTGGTCGATGGCGGTGCGATCGTGTCGCGCATGTCGGCGGTGACCGCGCTCATGAGGTGATCTCCCGGCGAATATCGACGGTGCGCAGGATCAGCGACACGATGGCGACCAGCACCAGCGTCAGGAGCACGGCGCTTGCGGCCGCGTTCGGATATTGCAGCACGCCGACGTCCTCGTAGAACGCGCTGACCACAGACGCCGAGCCGCCGCCCGACATCACCTTGACCACGAAAAAATCGCCCATCACGATCGAGACCACGAAGATGGTGCCGAGTGCGATGCCGCTCTTGGACATCGGCACCACGATCAGGCGCATGATGTCGAATCGGCTGGCGCCCGCGTCGATCGCGGCCTCGATCAGCTTCTTGTCGATCCGCGCCATGGAATTGAAGATCGGCACGATCATGAAGATCGTGAGCTGGTGCACATAGGCGATGACGACGGCGAGGTCCGAGAAGAGCAGCACTTCCAGCGGCTGTCGGATCACCCCTAGCGCCAGCAGCGCCTGGTTGATCAGGCCTTCCTTGCCGAGCAGCGGAATCCAGGAAATCATCCGGATGATGTTCGAGGTCCAGAACGGCACCGTGCAGAGCAGGAACAGGCCGATCGCCAGCAACTGGTTGCGGACGTGGAACACCAGGAAATAGGCCACGAAGAAGCCGATGATGAGCGTGAAGACCCAGGTCAGCACCGTGAACTTGATCGTGGCCAGGTAAAGCTTCAGCGTCAGCGCCGAGTGCAGGATCTCGACATAGCTTGCAAGCGTGAAGCCCGGCGTCAGGCCGCCGAACCCGTCGGTGGCGAAGAAGCTCGCAGCCAGCACCACCAGGATTGGCGCAACGAAGAACGGCACGAGCACCAGGACCAGCGGCGACACATAGAGCCAGCCGGCGAGATTTGCGCGCGGGGACGTTTGAGCTGGACTGGCACTTGGCTGCATATCGAAGCCTTGAAGTCGTCTATTGCCGCCGGCGCGTCGCCGCGCCGGCGCTCGTGTCAGGTCAGGGAAAGCAGGATTTACGCCACCTTGAAGTCGTTCCAGCGCTTGTTCATGTAGGCGGCCTCGTCCATCAGCGTGTTCCAGCAGGAGATGTTCTTGACGCGGTCGAGGAACGAGCCGCCGTCGCGCTTGGTGCCGGATTTCTCCATCGGCACGCCGTAGGGATCGTTGATCACCTCCGGCGCAGGCTGGCCCTCGTACCAGAACGCCCATTCCGCAGGCGTCAAAAACTTCTTCGCGGTCGACGGCACCGGGCTGTAATAACCGTAGCGCGCGACGAAGCCGCCCTGCCAGCCGGACAGATACCAGTTGAGATATTCGTAGGCAGCATCGAGCTTCTTGCCGGAGAGGTGCTTCATCAGCCCCATGCCGTTGCACCAGCCGCGATAGCCCTCCTTGCCGTTCTTGACGTTGACGGGCGCGTAGACGCAGGGGATTTCCTTGACGCGCACGGCGGCCACGGCCGGCGACCACATCGACTGAATCACCACCTCGCCCGCAGCCATCAACTGCACCGACTGGTCGAACGTGGTCCAGGTCGCACGGAACTGGCCCTGCTTCTTCAGCTCGATCAGCTTGTTGCAGGTGAAGTCGATCTCCTCCTTGGTCATATTGCCCTTGTTGCCATACTTGATCAGGCCGGCGCTTTCGAAGCACAGCGCGGCGTCCATGATGCCGATGGCGGGCACGTCGAGGATCGCGGCCTTGCCCTTGAATTTCGGATCGATCAGGTCTTTCCACTCGGTCACCTCGTGACCGACGAGGTCGGGGCGATAGCCGATGGAGTCGGCGTTGTAGACCTGCGGCAGGAAGGTCGCCCATTCCGTAACGCCGTCGTTGAGATCAGTCGCGTCGGGCTTCGCAATGTACATGGCCTCATAGGGCGAAATGCCCTGGCGTGGGATCTTGTGGCCGTCAATCTCGCCCTTGGTGAAGATCGGCAGGATGTTGTCGAACTCCTTGATCTTCTTGACCTCGATGCCCTGGATGACGCTACGCTTGGCGGCGAGCTTGGCCTGCCATCCCTCGAGGTCAGCGATATCGACCGTATTAGGCTGGCTTATGAAGCGGTTGATGGCGGCCGAGGTGTCGAGATTCTGCATCGTTACCTTGAAACCGAGATCCTTGGCGGCCTG
>NZ_PPPT01000133.1 GCF_006483445.1 Bradyrhizobium guangdongense
CCTGCTTGTTGTTGGTGGTTTTGAGAACCTCGTCGCGGGCGAACCCGAATGCCTTGCGGATGTCGAGGCCGGGTCTGGTCAGATACTTGATCAGCGCACCGGTGAACGGGCTGTTCTTGCCGTCGCCATCATAGGCGAATGACCCCGCCTTTGCGGCAAAGGCGACCAGGGTGTTCGGGCTTTCCGGCTCGACCTTGGCCAGGCCTCGCCCGATCGCGCGGGTGCCGGTCGTGCGCTTCATGGATCTGCTGAACGGGTTGTCGCGGCATGCATCCAGGATGACGAGCCGCAACTCCTTCGCCGGCTCGATCACGGTCAGGATACGATCGAGCGGGATCGCTTCGTCGAAGGCATCGATGTCGCGCTCGAGGACCGCGTCGACCGGGATGACGTAATTGATCCCGTCGATCTCCACGCCGTGTCCGGCAAAGTAGACGATCGCGATGTCGGCATCGCGGGCCGTATCGGAGAAATCGCGCAGCGCGCGACGCAATTCGGCGACCTTAAGGTCGCGCTTCAGCTCGGCGACATCGAAGCCGGCATCCCTGAACATGGTCCAGACCACGGTGGCATCGTTGGCCGGGTTCGGAAGCCGGGTGACGCTCTGATAGGCGGAATTGCCGATCACGAGCGCGACCCGCTTTGCCGCAGAAGCCGGCTGGCTCAACAGCCAGCTCGATGCGACCGCGAGACCCGCGACCACCAGGATGCGCATCACGTGGTTCTGCCAATACGCGTGCATGTTTCCGGCTCACCGCCACGATACGACGCCCGCCGAACGTACGCGCCCGGGACAATGAGCATTATGGATACATGGGGAAGAGCGGCTTTGACGTATCGCAAGTTCGGCGCTGCGTGTCGCCGGGTCTCAGCCCGCTTGCTGCGACGTCAGCGCCACCAGCCTTGCGAGTTGGCCTTCCAGGTCGATCTCGATATCCGCGGCCGGCATCTCGATCACCCGATAGTCCCGCGCCTGCAGCCATTCGCGCCTTGCGGCGCGGTCCGCGGCGATCGTCTCGCTCTCACCTGCGTTCACCAGTTCCACCGCGATCCGATGCACGAAGGAGACGAAATCCGGGATGTGACGGCCGACCGGGGTCTGCCGCTTAAACTGGCCGGCGAAGCGGCGGTCACGGGAGAGCGCCTGCCACAGCAGGCGCTCGGCATCGGTCGGATTGCGGCGGAGCAGGCGCGCGAGCCCGCGCACCGTGCTGCTGCTGTCCGATGCCCCGCTCTGCCCGTGTTCGGCGAGCAGCGCCCGCAGCCGCGTCGCCTGCGCGCCGTCGAGCACGCCGCCCTTGGCCGGGCCCTTGCGCCCTTCCGCGATCGCCATCACCACACCGTGCAAAGTGTGCATGTCCTGCTTGGTCGGATCCATGCGGGTAAAGATGTTGCGCAGATTGACCAGCATGGTGTCGCGCTTCTCGGGCGGGCGCAAAAACTCGACACGATCGAGCTCGCGCACGAGGTTCTCGAAGAAGGCCTGGATCTGGTGCTGCGAGGCGCGCTCGGACCGCTCCGGCATGCCATGGGGGAGCGCGCCCGAGGTCGCCTGCTTGAACCATTCGTAGCCGACCAGCAGCACGGCTTGCGCGAGGTTGAGCGAGGCGAAACCCGGATTGACCGGGAAGGTGATGATCCGGTTAGCGAGCGCGACCTCTTCGTTGGTCAGACCCCAGCGCTCGCGCCCGAACAGGATGCCGGCCCGCCCGCCCGAGGCGACATGGCTGCCGATCTCGGTCGTGGCAGCCTCGGGGCCGACCACCGGCTTGGCTTGGTCATGGGCCCGGGCTGAGGTGGCGAACAGGAGGTCGAGGTCGGCCACCGCCTGCGCGACCGTGTCGAACAGCTCGACCTTTTCCAGAATGTGGTCGGCGCCGGCGGCGGCGCGCTGCGCGGCAATGTTGGGCCAGCCGTCACGGGGATTGACGATCCGCAAGCGCGTCAGCGCAAAATTGCCCATGGCGCGCGCGGCCATGCCGATGTTCTCGCCCAACTGCGGCTCGACCAGGATGATGACGGGGCCGTCCAGGGTCAGGCCGGTCTTGCTCTTGTCAGTGCCCGACATCTCGCTTCGCTTTCACGCTCGTTTTCAGGGCCTTGCTCAAGGCCTTGCCCAGACGTTCCGAGGAATTGATTCAAGCGGGCAAGACGCGCCCGTGGCGCCTCGTTTGCCTGTCCTGAGGAAATTCTCAAGCGAAATAACGAGTTAGAATCGGCTTTTGAATCTCGTCCGAAACTTCAGCCCGGAGCCGGTTTCGTGGCCCGCCGCGGGGGCCCATCCGCGGATGCAGGATCGGCTAAAAGTGCATAATCACTTGGCTTTCGCCCACCCTTCGGCAGTGCTATGAGGCGGCAGATCAATCCTTTCCCGCCGCAGGCGCTGTTCCCAAGAGGGCTTTCCCGATCATGGCAAAAATCAAGGTGACCAACCCCGTCGTCGAGCTCGATGGCGACGAGATGACCCGGATCATCTGGCAGTACATCAAGGACAAGCTGATCTATCCGTATCTGGACATCAACTTGATGTATTTCGACCTGGGGATGGAATACCGCGACAAGACCGGCGATCAGGTCACGGTGGACGCAGCCAACGCCATCAAGAAGGTCGGCGTCGGCGTCAAATGCGCCACCATCACCCCGGACGAGGCCCGGGTGAAGGAGTTCGGCCTCAAGGAGATGTACAAGTCGCCAAACGGCACGATCCGCAACATCCTCGGGGGCGTGATCTTCCGCGAGCCGATCATCTGCAAGAACGTGCCGCGCCTCGTTCCCGGCTGGACCAAGCCGATCATCATCGGCCGCCACGCCTATGGCGACCAGTACCGCGCTACCGACTTCAAATTCCCCGGCCCGGGGACCTTGTCGATGAAGTTCGTCGGCGCAGACGGCACCGTGATCGAGAAGGAAGTCTTCAAGGCACCGGGCTCCGGCGTCGCCATGGAGATGTACAACCTCGACGATTCCATCATCGATTTCGCCCGCGCCTCGCTCAACTACGGCCTGATGCGCAACTACCCGGTCTACCTCTCGACCAAGAACACGATTCTGAAGGTCTATGACGGCCGCTTCAAGGACATCTTCCAGGACATCTACGACCGCGAGTTCAAGAAGGAATTCGAGGCCAAGGGCCTGACCTACGAGCACCGCCTGATCGACGACATGGTGGCCTCGGCGCTGAAATGGTCCGGCGGCTATGTCTGGGCCTGCAAGAACTACGACGGCGACGTGCAGTCCGACACGGTCGCGCAGGGCTACGGCTCGCTCGGCCTGATGACCTCGGTGCTGCTCACCCCCGACGGCAAGACGGTGGAAGCCGAAGCCGCCCACGGCACGGTGACCCGCCACTACCGCGAGCACCAGAAGGGCAAGGAGACCTCGACCAACTCGATCGCGTCGATCTTCGCCTGGACCCGTGGCCTCGCCCACCGCGCCAAGCTCGACAACAATGCCGAGCTCGCAAAATTCGCGAACACCCTCGAGAAGGTCTGCGTCGACACCGTCGAAGCCGGCTACATGACCAAGGACCTCGCGCTGCTCGTCGGCGCCGATCAGCGCTGGCTCTCGACCACGGGCTTCCTGGACAAGGTCTCTGACAATCTGACCCAGGCGTTGGCGAAGTAAGCGGGCTTCCGCAATTTCGCCCGACTACGGTCGGACATCATCAAGGGCCGCGCCTCGGGTGCGGCCCTTTCGTTTTGACGCTGTACGGAGCCACACCATGTCCGTCAAGTTCGCTGTCCCCTGCCTGCTGCTGCTCTTGACCGGGGCGGCCGGCGCCGCGGAGACCCTTCCCGACGCCATCGCGGCACCCGGCGAGACCACCGTGCTCAGCGTCCACGCCGAGGGCGCACAGGTTTATGAGTGCAAGGCGGCCGCCGACGGCAAGTTGGCCTGGAGCTTTCGCGAACCAGTCGCGACCTTGCTCGCTGAAGGCAAGACCATCGGCCGGCACTATGCCGGGCCCAATTGGGAGCACGCCGACGGCAGCGCCGTGGTCGGCAAGGCCATCGGCAATGCGCCGGGCGGGTCGCCTGCCGACATTCCCTGGCTGAAGCTGGAGGTCGCCTCCCGCCGCGGCAGTGGCGTGCTCACGCCGGTCACGACAGTCCAGCGCATCAATACCCATGGCGGCAAGCTCGAGGGTCCTTGCGACAAGGCCGGCGAGTTCAAGAGCGCGCCCTACTCCGCCGATTACGTTTTCCTGCGCAAGGGCTGAGTGCGCGTGTAACATAGTGCGCCGGCTGACGGAGATCGCACGATGCTCTTCATGGTGATCGAACGCTTCAAAGACCAAAACCCGATCCCGGTGTACCGACGCGTGCGCGACCCCGGCATCAAATTCCCCGAAGGGCTTAACTATGTCGGGAGTTGGATCGAGCCGAATTTCGACCGCTGCTTCCAGCTCATGGAATGCGACGACCTGCGGCTGCTCCAGGAATGGATCCTGCTCAACAACCGCGACATGGGCATGAGCTTCGAGATCGTGCCGGTCGTGCCGAGCAAGGAGACGCGCGAGGTCGTCGCGCCGTTCCTCGATCCGAAATAGTTTAGCGGTCCGCGACTTCCCGCTCGGCCTGTGCCAGTTCCGCGACCGCGAGGTCGCCGCCTTCGCCAAGCCGCGCCTCTGCGGTCCTGCGGACGTGGGCGGCGAGCGTCGGCATGCGCTCGATCAGCGCGTGGAAATCCTGCGCGTCCAGGATCAGCAGCCGCGTCTTCCGCGTCGCCTTCACGGTGCCGCTGCGCTTGGTCTTGTGCAGCAACGCGATCTCGCCGAAGAACGTGCCGTCGGCGAGCCGGACGCACTGGTTCGGCAGCTCGATCTCGACTTCGCCTGCGGTGATGAAATACATCGACGAGGCCGCATCGCCGCGCCGAACCAGAATCTCGCTCTGCTCGATGGTCCGCGCCCGCAGGAGCCGCATGATGTCGGCGATCTCCGAGGCCGTGAGGTGCGAGAACAGCGGCACCCGCGCCAGCATGCCCCAGGTGACGACGAAGTCGCGGCGCTTCACCTCTTCGGCAAAGGCCGTCGAGATGATCGCGACCGGCAGCGCGATCATGGCAAAGCCCGAGATGATCGCGAAGACCGAGACGAACTTTCCGAGCGGCGTCACCGGGACCACGTCGCCATAACCGACGGTGCCGAGCGTCACGATCGCCCACCACATCGCCTGCGGGATGGTGCCGAGCTTGTCCGGCTGCACGTCACGCTCGATGGCATAGAGCAGCGAGGCAAAAGTCAGCACCACGCCGATCAGGATGACGACGCAGCCGATCAGCGCACGCCGCTCGGCATGAACGGCCGCGAGCAGCGAGCGCATCGCGGGCGAATAACGGATCAGCTTGAAGAACGGCAGCACCCCAAGCCCGGCCAACGTCGCGTGCCGGCTCGTGGCGAGCACGATCGCGGCGGGCAGGAACGCCATGAGATCGATGATACCGAGCGCCGAAAAGGCATACGAAAACCGATCGGAGAGCGCGGACGCCTTGCGCTGGGTGTGCCCCGCCACCGTCCAAAGGCGCGCCAGATATTCCAGCGCGAACACGATGACGGCGAAGACGGCGACGGCGCTGAACAGCGCATCGAACCGCGCGTCGAGATCAGGCACCGAGGCGAGGACCATCGCGGCAACGTCAAGCACGATGACGCTGATGATGAACTGGATGAAGCGCGACCCCGCCGAATAGGCCAGCGGGTCGTGCTCCAAGAGTTCGTAAAGGCGATCCCTCAAGTTGGGATCGCGGAGCCCGCGTCCTTTCGGAACGAGCCGCACCGCCCTAGCCGACCGTCATGGCTTTTTCGATCGCCGACAGCGCCGCGGCCGCGTTGGCGCCGTCGGGGCCGCCGGCCTGCGCCATGTCGGGACGACCACCGCCGCCCTTGCCGCCGAGTGCCTCGGAGGCGACCTTCACCAGATTGACCGCGTTGAAGCGCGACGTCAGGTCGGCGGTGACGCCGACCACGACGCCGGCCTTGCCGTCCTCGGTGACGCCGACGATGGCGACGACGCCCGAGCCGATCTGCTTCTTGCCGTCGTCGGCAAGGCTCTTGAGATCCTTCATCTCGATGCCTTCGACCGCGCGCGCCATCAGCTTGACGTTGCCGACCTCACGCACGCCGGACGCCGCACCATTGCCTGCGGACGCGCCGCCGCCCATCGCGAGCTTCTTTTTGGCGTCGGACAGTTCACGCTCAAGCTTCTTGCGCTCGTCCATCAGCGCGGTGATGCGCGCAGGCACGTCGTCGATTGCGGTGCGCAGCTCGCTTGCCGCGGCTTTTGCCAGCGCCATGGTGTCGTTGGCATGCTTGCGCGCGTGGCGGCCCGTGAGCGCCTCGATACGGCGCACGCCGGAAGCGACCGCGCTTTCGCCGGTCAGCGTGATCAGGCCGATGTCGCCAGTGCGCTTCACATGCGTGCCGCCGCAGAGCTCGACCGACCAGCCCATCGCGTTCGCGCCGTGCTCGCGGGCGGTCTTGCCCATGGAGACGACGCGGACCTCGTCACCGTACTTTTCGCCGAACAGCGCACGCGCGCCAGCCTCGCGGGCCTCGTCCACGCCCATGATGCGGGTCGTGACCTCGTCATTCTCCAGCACCACGTCGTTGGCGATGTCCTCGACGCGGGCGAGCTCTTCCGGCGTGATCGGTTTTGGATGCACGAAGTCGAAGCGCAGACGGTCGGGCGCGACCAGCGAGCCGCGCTGGGCGATGTGATCGCCGAGCACCTGGCGCAGCGCCTCGTGAAGCAGATGCGTCGCCGAGTGATGGGCGCGGATCGATGAACGCCTGCTGTGATCCACTTCAAGCTGAAGCGCGGTGCCGAGCTTCAGCTCGCCGCTCTCCACCGTGCCGACATGAACGAAGAGATCGCCGAGCTTCTTCTGCATATCGGTGACGCGGAACTTGATGCCGCCTTCCCCTAGCAGCACGCCGGTGTCGCCGACCTGGCCGCCGGACTCCGCGTAGAACGGCGTCTGGTTCAGCAGGATCGCGCCGGTCTCGCCGGCCTTGAGGCTGTCGACTTCCTTGCCGTCCTTCACCAGCGCGGTCACCACGCCTTCGGCGCTCTCGGTCTCGTAGCCGAGGAACTCTGTAGCACCAAGCTTCTCGCGCAGCGGGAACCAGACCGCCTCGGACGCGGCCTCACCCGAGCCCTTCCAGGATTCGCGCGCCTTGGCCTTCTGCCGTTCCATCGCGTCGGTGAACGAGGCCTGATCGACGCCGATGCCGCGCGACTTGAGTGCGTCCTGCGTCAGGTCGAGCGGAAAGCCATAGGTGTCGTAGAGCGTAAACGCGACGTCGCCGTCGAACATGTCGCCTTTCTTCAAGCCCGCGCTCTTCTCGTCGAGGATCGAAAGGCCGCGCACCAATGTCTTGCGGAAGCGGGTCTCTTCCAGCCGCAGCGTTTCCTCGATCAGCTTTTCCGCGCGCACCAGCTCCGGATAGGCCTGGCCCATCTCGCGCACCAGCGCCCAGACGAGACGATGCATCAGCGGCTCTTTCGCGCCGAGTAACTGCGCATGGCGCATCGCGCGGCGCATGATCCGGCGCAGCACGTAGCCGCGGCCTTCGTTCGAGGGCAGCACGCCGTCGGAGACGAGGAAGGCCGAGGAGCGTAAGTGGTCGGCGATGACGCGGAACGAGGCCACGGTCTGCTCGTTCGGTCCGTTGCCGAGCGCGGATGACGTCGCATCGATCAGGTGCTTGAACAGGTCGGTCTCGAACACGCTGTCGACGCCCTGCATGATGCAGGCCATGCGCTCGAGGCCCATGCCGGTGTCGATCGAGGGACGCGGCAGATCAACGCGCTCCTCCTTCGTCACCTGCTCATATTGCATGAACACGAGGTTCCAGAATTCGAGGAAGCGGTCACCGTCTTCCTCCGGGCTGCCGGGAGGCCCGCCCCAGATGTGCTCGCCGCGATCGATGAAGATCTCGGAGCACGGGCCGCACGGACCGGTATCGCCCATCGCCCAAAAGTTGTCCGAGGTCGGGATGCGGATGATGCGATCGTCGGAGAAGCCCGCGATCCTCTTCCAGAGGCCGGCCGCCTCGTCGTCGGTGTGATAGACGGTGACGAGCAGCTTGTCCTTCTTCAGGCCGAAGTCACGGGTGATCAGCGTCCAGGCGAGCTCGATCGCGCGCTCCTTGAAATAGTCGCCGAACGAGAAGTTGCCGAGCATCTCGAAGAAGGTGAGATGGCGCGCGGTGTAGCCGACATTGTCGAGGTCGTTGTGCTTGCCGCCGGCACGCACGCACTTCTGCGACGTGGTGGCGCGCTGATAGGGCCGCTTCTCGACGCCGGTGAAGACGTTCTTGAACTGCACCATGCCGGCATTGGTGAACATCAACGTCGGGTCGTTGCGCGGCACCAACGGCGAGGACGACACGATCTCGTGGCCGTTCTCGGCAAAGAAGTTCAGAAAGGTCGACCTGATCTCGTTGACGCCGCTCATGTTCATCCAATCGGGTGTAGTTGGGCCCGCGACATGCCATCCAAACCGGGAATTAAGGCTGATATCTTCGAGCAGAAGGCTTTTAGACATTGCGGGCCGCGCTGTCCAGAAACTGTGCAAGGAGATCAGAGGGTTGCCGCAGAAGCGTAATCCCCGTTGATAGATGCTGCGATGCGTTGACAGGCTTGGCCGCGGCGTGGTTTTGTCCTATCTGTATCGTACGGCCACGTCGGGAGAGACCGGCACTGGATGCCGGCGCCGAAGGAGCAACCGCCCCGGAAACTCTCAGGCAAAAGGACCGCGTGGCTTTGACAGCATCTGGAAAGAGGCGCCGACGGGCTTGAGCCCGGACCAGCGTCCGCCGACGGGATAATACTCTCAGGCACAGCGACAGATGGGGCTTCGATGGGTTTCCTGGGGGATCGTCCTCGGGAACCGCGAGGGCCCCTGTGATGCTTGCGCGCGACGACCAAGACTCCCTGAAACGTACCCCGCTTTACGCCCTCCATGTGTCCCTTGGCGGGAAGATGGTGCCGTTCGCGGGCTATGAAATGCCGGTGCAATACCCGACCGGAGTGCTGAAAGAGCACCTCCATACCCGCGCGGCCGCCGGCCTGTTCGATGTGTCCCACATGGGCCAGATCGCGCTCCGGCCGAAATCCGGCAAGGTCGAGGATGCGGCACGGGCGCTGGAGCGGCTGGTGCCGCAGGACATCGTCGCGATCCCCAACGGGCGCCAGCGCTATGCCCAGTTCACCAATGCCGATGGCGGGATTCTCGACGATCTGATGGTCGCCAATTTCGGCGATTATTTGTTCCTGGTGGTCAATGCCGCCTGCAAGGCCGAGGACGAAGCGCATCTGCGCGCGCATCTCTCCGATGACTGCATCATTGATTCGCTGACCGACCGCGCGCTGATTGCGCTGCAGGGTCCGAAGGCGGAGTCAGCGCTGGCGAAATTGTGTGCAGAGACCCCTTCCCTGAAATTCATGGATGCCGGCCCGCGCAAGGTTGACGGCCTTGACTGCTACGTGTCGCGTTCCGGTTACACCGGCGAGGACGGGTTTGAGATTTCGGTTCCCGCCGCCGACGCCGAACGCTTGGCAAAGGCGCTGCTCGCCGACAGCGACGTGCTGCCGATCGGGCTCGGCGCCCGCGACAGCCTGCGGCTCGAGGCCGGGCTCTGCCTCTATGGTCACGACATCGACACCGCGACCACGCCGGTCGAAGCCGCGCTGGAATGGTCGGTGCAAAAAAGCCGCCGCACCGGCGGCGCACGCGCCGGCGGCTTTCCAGGCGCGGACAAGATTCTGGCCCACTTCGATCAAGGCGCGGCCCGCCGCCGCGTTGGCCTCAGAGCCGAAGGCCGCGCGCCCGTGCGCGAAGGCGCCGTGCTGTTTGCGGATGCGACGTCGAGCGAACCGATCGGAAAAGTCACGTCGGGCGGGTTTGGCCCGACGCTCAATGCGCCGGTTGCGATGGGCTATGTGCCGACGGCGCTGAGCGCACTCGGTACGCAAGTCTACGCCGAGGTGCGCGGCCAGCGGCTGCCGCTCGCCGTTGCCGCGATGCCATTCGTGAAAAACACCTACAAACGCTGAGGACCGACGATGACTACGAAGCTGTACACCTCCGACCACGAATGGCTTGCGATCGACGGCGACATCGCCACCGTCGGCATCACCGATTACGCGCAGTCGCAGCTCGGCGACGTCGTCTTCATCGAGCTGCCCAAGGTCGGCCGCGCGCTGAAGAAGTCCGAGGCCGCAGCCGTCGTGGAATCGGTCAAGGCCGCCTCCGACGTCTACGCACCTGTGACGGGCGAAGTGCTCGAGGTGAACGATGCCGTCGTGGCTGAGCCGGCTCTGGTCAATTCGGACGCCGACGGCAAAGCCTGGTTCTTCAAGATCAAAATTGCCGACAAGGGCGAGCTCGGTAGCCTCATGGACGAAGCCGCCTACAAGGCGCACACGGCTTAAACGATGGAGCAAGCGATGACCGCGCAGCGCAAATCCAACGGCGACACCGCCGCCTCCTTCGTTCGCCGCCATATCGGCCCCTCCGCGCGCGACGTCACAGCAATGCTGGAGACGGTTGGCGCAAAGAGCCTCGACGCGCTGATGGCGGAGACGCTGCCCGCGTCGATCCGTCAGGCCGCGCCGCTCGATCTCGGCAAGGCGCTCAGCGAGACCGAGGCGCTTGCACATATGAGCGAGCTCGCGGCGCAGAACCAGGTGTTCACCTCGCTGATCGGCCAGGGCTATTCCGGCACGATTTTGCCGGCTGTCATCCAGCGCAACATCCTGGAGAATCCGGCCTGGTACACGGCCTATACGCCGTATCAGCCCGAAATCAGCCAGGGCCGGCTGGAGGCGCTGTTCAACTTCCAGACCATGATCTGCGATCTCACCGGGCTCGACGTCGCCAACGCCTCGCTGCTGGATGAAGCCACCGCGGCGGCGGAGGCCATGGCGCTCGCGGAGCGGCACTCGCAGGTGAAGGCGCAGGCCTTCTTCGTCGACAAGGACGTGCATCCGCAGACGCTCGCGGTGATGCGCACCCGCGCCGAGCCGCTGGGCTGGACCCTGATCGTCGGCGATCCCCTTGCCGATCTCGACAAGCAAGACGTGCTCGGCGCGCTGCTGCAGTATCCGGGCTCTTCGGGCGCGGTGCGCGACCTGCGGCCGGCAATCGCGACGCTGCGTGCCAAGGGCGCGCTTGCCATCGTTGCCGCCGATCTCTTGGCACTGACGGTGCTCGCCTCGCCCGGCGAGCTTGGTGCCGATATCGCGATCGGTTCCGCGCAGCGCTATGGCGTCCCGATGGGTTATGGCGGGCCGCACGCGGCCTATATGGCGGTGCGCGATGCGCTGAAGCGCTCGCTGCCCGGTCGCATCGTCGGTCTCTCCGTGGATTCGCGCGGCGCGCCTGCCTACCGGCTGGCGCTGCAGACCCGCGAGCAGCACATCCGCCGCGAGAAGGCGACCTCGAACATCTGCACCGCGCAGGTGCTTCTCGCCGTGATCGCCTCGATGTACGCGGTCTATCATGGCCCCGAAGGGCTCTCGCAGATCGCGCGCACCGTGCACCGCCGCACCGCCGTGCTGGCGGCCGGCCTGCGCAAGCTCGGCTTTGCGCCGCAGTCCGAAAACTTCTTCGACACGGTGACGGTCGATGCCGGCGGCAAACGCGACGAGATCGTCGCGCGGGCGCTGGCCGAGAAGATCAATCTCGGCACCAGTGGCGCTGGTCTGCGCATCGCGCTCGACGAGGCTACGACGCCGACGACGGTGGAAGCCGTGTGGCGCGCCTTTGGCGGGCAGCTTGCCTATGCCGAGATCGACGCCACCTCACGGGAGGCGCTGCCGGATCAGTTGAAGCGGGCCACCGCGTTCCTGACCCATCCGGTGTTCCACGCGCATCGCTCCGAGACCGAGATGCTGCGCTACATGCGCAAACTCAGCGATCGCGATCTCGCGCTCGACCGCGCGATGATTCCGCTGGGCTCGTGCACCATGAAGCTGAACGCGACCACCGAGATGATGCCGCTGACCTGGCCGGAGTTCGGCAGCCTGCATCCGTTCGCGCCGCGCGAGCAGGCCAAGGGCTATCACGCGCTGTTCGCGCGACTCGAAAAGTGGCTGTGCGACATCACCGGCTATGACGCGATCTCGCTGCAGCCGAACTCAGGCGCGCAGGGCGAATATGCCGGCCTGCTCGCGATCCGCGGCTATCATGCCGCGCGCGGCGAAAGCCATCGCAAGGTCTGCCTGATCCCGTCGTCCGCGCATGGCACCAACCCGGCCTCGGCCGCGATGGTCGGCATGGACGTGGTGGTGGTTGCCTGCGAGAAGAACGGCGACGTCGACGTTGGCGATCTCCGCGCCAAGGCCGAGGCGCACAAGAACGACCTTGCCGCTGTCATGATCACCTATCCCTCGACGCATGGCGTGTTCGAGGAGCATATCCGTGAGATCTGCGACATCGTGCATGGCCATGGCGGCCAGGTCTATCTCGACGGCGCCAACCTCAATGCGCAGGTCGGCCTTAGCAGGCCCGGAGATTACGGCGCCGATGTCAGCCATCTCAATCTGCACAAGACGTTCTGCATCCCGCATGGCGGCGGCGGCCCGGGCATGGGGCCGATCGGCGTGAAGGCGCACCTGGCGCCGTTCCTTCCCGGCCATCCCGCAACCGACGGCAGGGCGCCGGTGGGGCCGGTCTCTGCCGCGCCGTTCGGCTCGGCCTCGATCCTGACCATCTCCTACATCTACATTTTGATGATGGGCGGCGAAGGGCTGAAGCGCGCGACCGAGATCGCGATCCTCAATGCCAACTACGTGGCTGCAAAGCTCGAGGCGCACTTTCCGGTGCTCTACAAGAACGCCAAGGGCCGCGTCGCGCATGAGTGCATCGTCGACCCCCGTCCGCTCAAGGCGACGTCGGGCGTCACCGTGGACGACATCGCAAAGCGCCTGATCGATTACGGTTTTCACGCGCCGACCATGAGCTTCCCGGTGCCGGGCACGCTGATGATCG
Organism: Bradyrhizobium guangdongense; assembly: GCF_006483445.1. Lineage (GTDB taxonomy): Bacteria > Pseudomonadota > Alphaproteobacteria > Rhizobiales > Xanthobacteraceae > Bradyrhizobium > Bradyrhizobium guangdongense_A. The sequence continues at coordinate 13,000 of NZ_PPPT01000133.1, forward strand.
AGCCGACCGAGTCGGAATCGAAGGCAGAGCTCGATCGCTTCTGCGACGCCATGATCGCGATCCGCAAGGAGATCGCCGAGGTCGAAGGCGGCCGGTTCAAGATCGAGGCCTCGCCGCTGCGTCACGCGCCGCATACGGTCCACGACATCGCCGACGACAATTGGCAGCGCGCCTATAGCCGCACCGAGGGCGTCTTCCCCGCGGGCACCTCGCGCACCGACAAGTACTGGTGCCCGGTGGGGCGCGTCGACAACGTTTATGGCGACCGCAACCTGGTGTGCTCGTGCCCGCCGGTGAGCGACTACGCGGAAGCCGCGGAGTAAGGGGCGTCGAAAACAACCCCATGCACAGTAGCCGGCGAAAATCGGCAATGCGCGCGCTGAGTTCGACGAAGCCATTGATGCGTCGGGGCAAATAAGCAGCCCCGCGCAATCGGCGCGGCAAACTGCGCCTTCCTTCCGATCGCGCATCAGGGCGCGATCAACGAGCGGGCTTTCCGATCCCAGCGCCAGAGTCGCTCATTGGTCAACTCGGTGCCACCCCACCAGCGGTGGATCGGGTTACGCCTGGAGAAATCCTCTTCCCCGGCAACGACGGCCCGCCCAAGTTCGGTCAGAACCAGCGGGCCCCCTTCGTAATCGAAGGGACCGGTCGGTTGGCTCTGGTCGAGGGACGTCGCGCCAGGCTGAAGGAAGGCCGGTGCACGACACTGCATCAACGCACAGAGCATTTCGTCGGCCTCCCCCTCGTTGTACAGCTCGCGAAGTTCGGCCGCACGGAGCACCTCCTGTGGCTCGGTGCCTTCGTCCTCAATCCATCCCAGCATGCCCATCTCGTTTTCGCCCAGCCCCGTTTCCACATCGGGCAACTCTTCGAGCATGGTGATGAGCGCCGGCCGCAGCCGTGGAAGGATCGTCAGATCCTTCGCGAGCAGATCGAAGCAGGGTTCGGGCGTCGGCGCACGCCAGGCATGCCAAACACGGCTGGCGATCGTCAGGTGGCCGTCCCCGACCTTGAACACCGGCAGCTTCCATTTCGCCAAGGATTGCGGATGATACTTCGTGATGGCATCATCCGTGTACACCAGGCTCAGCTTGGTCGTGATCTCCTTGTAGGAGCGAAGCAGGTCGAGCAGCCAGGCCAGTACGAGCTGATCATTTGCCTGCGGATCGACCCAAATTTCAATCGAATCGAACTTCTCGCACAGCGCGAAAAGGCCGATATCGCGTGTGCCGTAACCCTTCAGCCAGCTCCGAAGAGCGTCGTCGAGCCAGTGTTCGCCGTGATTGCGGTGCTTCGCCGAGCGTGGCTCCAGCCCCGTCAGGAGTTGCTCGTCGGGCGGCAGCGGGCCGCGCACGAAGCGAGGGTAAAAGCCGAGGACGACATTTGCTATCCCGGCCTCACGAAGGTGGCGGGGCGCGAAACCGTTCGTGGTCAGGATCAAATGCGACACGGTGACCTCTCAATCAAAAACAATATGCCTTCAGCTACGCTCCCTCTGAGCCAGGCGCGGCCAATGAGCGGGTTTCTGCGTCCCAGCGCCACAGCCGTTCGTTGGTCAGGTGAGTGCCGCCCCACCAGCGATCGATGGAGTTGTAACGGCGAAAATCCTCCTCGCCGGCCAGCACTGCCTTCCCGAATTCGGTCAAGGACAACCGTGATCGATTGTAGCGCTCGAAGCGATCCGGATCGTTGTGCATGTCCAGGGAAAACGGGCCTTCACCCAGCCCTGACAGCGCCGGCCTCTCGCCCCGCGCGAGCCCATCCAGCAGCGCGCCAACTTCCCAGTATCCATACACAAACGGCTCGTAGGGCTTCTGATGGCGCGGGAAGACATCGAAAGGCTGGACGCCGCCTCGCGCAACACGCTTCAGGATCCGCTTTTCCGTGGCTCCAAGGCCTGAGGCCGGAGCCGGCAGCTCTTCAAGGAGGTCCCGCACGCAATGATCGAGTTGCGGAAAGGCAACCAAATTCCACTTGAAGAGGCTGCACCAGTTCTGCGGGGTCGGCGCACAGTAAGCTCTCCATGCACGGCTGGCCAATTTGAAGTCATGAGGTGTGATCTCGCAAACCGGTGGATAAGGATATGGCTCGGCAAGCTCTCGGGGATCGATGTCGCCGATAGGCAAGACCGAATAGCGCATCATGAGGCTGGCACTTGCAGTGCCTCCGCGTCGCCAATGATCGAGCAGCCAGAGCAGGACCAATTGCGCATTTGGCTCGGGCCCCCGCCAAAACTCGAAGGCCTCGCATTCCGCGAATAAGTCTGTAAATCCCCGATCCTTCACACCCCATTGTTCGAGGCGCCAGTCAGGCGTGTCGTCAAGCCAATGAAGGCCGGGTGGCTGTGTCGTCCGCGGTGCGAAGAATGCGTCGAGCTCCGCAGCAGACGGCATCGGCCCCCAGACAAGCCGGCGTTCAATTGCGATCACGATATCGGCCAGGCCGGCGACTTGGATGGCACCGGCAATCGACGAGTCCGTTGTCACGATGAGCCGTGTCATGCTCGCAGCCTTAGGGCTTCGTCAGAACGGCGCCGTAACGCCACAGCCGGTCGTTGGTCAGGTGCGTGCCGCCCCACCAGCGATCGATCGGATTGTGACGGCTGAAGTCCTCCTGATAGGCGAGGACGGCCTTGCCGAATTCCGTCAACGACAGCCGGCTGCGGAGATAGACCTCGTGCCGAGTCCCCAAATTATTTTGGTCGATCGTGCGCAGTTCGTCGCCCAACCCAGCCACCGCGGGTTTGGGGCCGAGCGCGAGCCCTTCAAGCAGCGAACCCAACTCGAACTCTCCGAACACATATGTCCGCCGTTGCGAATCCAGGTGAAACAACGCATTCGTGTTCGCAAATCCTCTGGAGAGGAGCTCCAGGAATCGCATCTCGGTGGCACCGAGGCCCGTCAAGGGTGATGGGAGCTCTGCCATCAGTTCGAGCAACGCTGGCCGCAGCATTAACAAGGCGCTCAGATCGCTGTGAAGGAGATCGAAGCAGGCCTCGGGCGTCGGCGCACAATAGGCCTGCCATGCCCTCTTGGCGGTCTCGAACTCCCGCGCCGAGACATCTACGACACGAATGTGCGAGGCAGAGTTTCGAAGCTGTTCGTATCTCAGATCGTAAAGATCGGACGCCAACAGGCGTAATCGAATGCTTTGCAGCAGCTTGGGATAAGAACTGAGGAATTCGAGCAGCCAGATTAACTGCAGTTGATCTTTGGGACTCGGGCCAAACCAGAGTTCGATCTCATCGTACCGCTCGCAAAAGTCGGCAAAGGGCAAGTTCCTGCGATCCTTGAACGCCGGCGGCCATTTGGTCCCCCAATCCGACCAGTGATCGCCCGGCTTGAGAGTGCCTGGCTGCGCGCCGAAATAGGCCTTGAGATATTCCGGTGACGGCAACGGCTCCCAAGTGAACCGAAAAAAGAAAAGAACAACGATCTCGGCCAACTTTGATTTGGCAAGGTCCGCACCGGCCGAACTGGTCAGGATCAGACGCTTCATCGCCCCACCCCATCACTGTCACACACAACACGAAAACGGGCGCTGACGACGTCGGCAACTCAACGTCCTCAGCGCCCGCTCCCGCGCGAAATGCTATGTCGATGCCCTACTCTTCCGCGGGCTCGTCGCCGTCGGCGTCGCGCTCGGGGCTGCCGGCCAGGATCTGCTCGGCGATCAGGCCGGAGTTTTGCCGGATCGCGGTTTCGATTTTTGCGGTGATGTCGGGGTTGGCTTTCAAAAACGCCTTCGAGTTCTCGCGGCCCTGGCCGAGACGCTGGCTGTCATAGGAGAACCAGGCGCCGGATTTCTCGACGAGCCCGGCCTTGACGCCGAGGTCGAGGATCTCGCCCATCTTGGAGACGCCCTCGCCATACATGATGTCGAACTCGACCTGCTTGAAGGGCGGCGCCAGCTTGTTCTTCACCACCTTCACGCGCGTGGTGTTGCCGACCACCTCATCGCGCTCCTTGATCGCGCCGATGCGGCGGATGTCGAGGCGGACCGAGGCGTAGAACTTCAGCGCATTGCCGCCGGTGGTGGTTTCGGGCGAGCCGTACATCACACCGATCTTCATGCGGATCTGGTTGATGAAGATCACCATGGTGTTGGACTTGTTGATCGAGGCCGTCAGCTTGCGCAGCGCCTGGCTCATCAACCGCGCCTGCAGGCCGGGCAGCGATTCGCCCATCTCGCCCTCGAGCTCGGCCTTCGGCACCAGCGCCGCGACCGAATCGATCACCAGCACGTCCACCGCACCCGAGCGCACCAGCGTGTCGCAGATCTCCAGCGCCTGCTCGCCGGTGTCGGGCTGGGAGATCAGGAGCTCGTCGATGTTGACCCCGAGCTTGCGGGCATAGACCGGGTCGAGCGCGTGCTCGGCGTCGATGAAGGCGCAGATGCCGCCCTTCTTCTGCGCTTCCGCCACCGTGTGCAGCGCCAGCGTGGTTTTGCCGGAGGATTCCGGCCCGTAGATCTCGACGATGCGCCCCTTGGGCAGGCCGCCGATGCCCAGCGCAATATCCAGCCCCAGCGAGCCCGAGGACACCGCCTCGATGTCCATGGAGCGGTCGTTCTTGCCGAGCTTCATCACCGAGCCCTTGCCGAACTGCCGCTCGATCTGGGAGAGCGCGGCAGACAGGGCTTTACTCTTGTCCATGGAAGATCCTTCGACGATACGCAGCGCTGTGGCGGACATCAGGTGGTGCTCCTTATGGCGGGGATTCGCTAGGGGGACAAACGGTTGGCGAAGCTGGCCGGCGATATCTGCACCGTACCCTATTTGTTCTAAGTTCGCAATATGTTCTTTTTGAAGTTGTGGGTACTGTCCGCATTTGCCCCCAGTGGCCAATTTAGAATTTGTTAGTGCCCTTGTTCGGTTAAGGTTCAGCCGCTCAACCACACAACCGGATAAATCCCTCTCAGGTTGTGCTCCGGAACAAAGCTGGCACAAAGTGCATAGTCGTTCCTTCGCGCGTCTTGGAACTGATCGGCACTCATCTGCATATTGGAGTCAGAACTCAAACCCAACGGTTAGGACCCGTAAGACGAGGTGTGTCATGGAGCGCCGACGACGTTTCAAGCAAATCATTTCCCTTGAAGAGCGCCTTACCGAAGAAGCGAGACGATTACGCGAAGAAGCCGAACTCCTCCCCCACGGACCCGTACGCGAGGAAGCCCTCCGCAAGGCGCGAGAAGCCGAAACTGGCTCGCACTTGAGCGAGTGGCTGAGATCGCCCGGCCTCAAATTGCCGGGGTAGCTGCCATGATCGAGCAGCCCGATGTTGACTCGTACTCCATTCCCGCGCGCATCTGCCTTTTCGTTGCCGTCGGCGGCGGTGCAGTATTGGTCGCACTCACCGTCGCCAGCCTTTATTTCATACGTTGAGGCCGCCTCGATTGGCGGCCTCTTTGCTGAACCGGCAGTTCCACACCCTTGATCTAACGCAATCCGTCGCGCCTCCCCTCGCGAGACCATCCGGCCATGACCGAGCCCGATGAACAGAGCGAGGTGAATGAACCCAAACCCTCCCGATTGGAGGAAGCGCGACGCCTGATCGAAGAGTACGCGAACGACCTGCGCGAGATCATCCAGAAGCTACGCCGCAAGCTGCATTGAGGCCGCCTCAATGAGCGACCTCGTCCTTGTCCTCATCGTCGTCCCACTTTGTTCTGGGTTCCTCTCCGCACAAAGTGCTAGATTAAAGCGCGATGAGATTTGGTTGAACCGTCATCGCGCTTTAGTCTCTTTGTTCGAGCATGATCTTTTCGGAACCGCTTCACACTTTTCCGGATCATGCACCAGCAAGCCGCGATGGGGACTTGAGATGATCAGCGCCATTGAATGCCGGGAAGCCGCCAGCGCCTTCAAGGCCGAAGCCAGGATCGCGGGGACCGCAGCCAAGAAGGTCACTCTGCTTACCAATATCGCGCATACGCTAAGCGGCTTGGCCAACCAGCTCGAAATGCTTGATAGCCACGAGCACGAGCATAAGCAGAATTAGCAAGGCCGCCTCAGCGAGGCGCGAAACGGGCGACCCGACAAATCCGCGCTCACAGATCCAGGTCGAGCACCATCTCCCGGCTCACGCGCCTGGCGAATTTTGCGATCTCGGCAAAGACCTGCTGGCAGTGGGTGTCATGCGCGAGCGCGAGCTGCACCTTCTCGTAGGCTGCCTCGTCGGCATACTGCACGACGACAAGCCAGTCTCCCACGTCCGGGCCGGTTTGAAATTGGCTCAGCCGGTAGACGACGCCGTATGTGAGGTAGATGGCCTTCAATTTTCCGGCCAGCGGCGCTACGTCATCGATCGTGCCGCCGCGATAGCGGGATACGCCTGAGACCGTCATCCGCCTCTCCTTTCCAGACGCAGCCTACGTTAAGACTCTCCCATGAGTCCCGCACTGATCCTTCTCGCCAAGGCGGCCCTGATCGCGATCGCGGTCATGGCCGCGGCGGTCTGCGTGTGGGCCAATTCCCGCATGATGAAGCGGGCGCGCGAGTCCGGCCACCGGTTCTGGCTCGTCAATCCCCTTGCCCTGCTTGCCGCGTGTCGCGGCGTCGAACCGCTGATCTATTTCGTCGCCGCCTGTGTCGTCATTCTCACCATCGGCGCCCTGCTCCGGTTCTCCGGATCTGCATGACCCGTTTGCATGCCAGCGCTCTTACAATCGCCGCCATCTCCGCGCTGATATTCCATTGATCTAGCTCAATGGAAGGGCCCGCTCCGGTGCTTGCCTGCGACGGGCAGGGAACGGGGCACACAATGATGCGTGACCGACCGTGGGTCATTCAATCGCTGACCTGGGCGCTCGCCCTGATCGGCCTGCTCGCCGTCGCCTCCATGATCTGGTGAGGCCGCGCCGCTCAGGCGTCGCTCGCCGCCACGATGCGGCCCGATCCGCCACACTTCGTGCAGGCGCGAAACGCGATCTTCTCGCCGAGATGCACCGGACGCATCCCGCGCTCCTGCCCGGTGCCGTCGCATTCCGGGCAGATCGTGTCCTTCTTCGGTTCGTTCATGCTCGCCTCTCGCAGTCGCCGCCGGCCCGGCGTCCCGAGGTAGGACAGCCAGGCAAACGGCAACTGCAAGTTGACATCATTTTGCCCCCGGCAGGCAACACCCCTGACCGCGCGCCGGTGGCACAAACTGCACTGGGCCCGCGATTCGCCCTGACCTATCCTGATACCCATGCTCAGGGATGACGCCGTCTTTCGGCTCTATATCTTCGCGCTGGGAATATTGCCGGTAGTTTTGACCGCCATCCTGCTGTTTGCGTGGTGACCGACTGATGTCGCCCAAGGGTTTGTGGGGGATGAAGCGCGCATCCTCGTCTTTCTGCGCCCCGCTGTAAGGTCCATGTAAGCCCACCCGGGTAGGGTCATGCCGCTATGGTGTTGCAGCCCAGCACCTCAGCCTCCAATAACCTTCTGCCCCGCCCGGCTCTCCCCAGGCGGGGCTTTTTTATGGGCGGCGGCCGGCGCGGAAGAGCTGCTCCCTACTCCCGCGTCAGCCGCAGAGAGACGCGGCGGATCATGGGCGCCGCGAGCAGCACGACCGGCAGCATCGCGGCCCATGAAACCAGAAAGGCGAGCAGCCAGTGCGCAACGAACTGGTGGGTCGACGCCGACGGGAAGCTCGCAATCGCCGAGGCGATCGCGCAGGTCAGGCCGGACTGAATGACGCTGAAAACGAAATGGCTGTAGCGGCGGGGGATACCGAGCATGACGCGCCCTTGCTGTCTGACGCATCGGTGAAGCAAGGCACGTGCCGACGAACAGGACGTGGCGTGATTTAAAATGGTTCCAACCGCAACCTAGTCAGCACTATTTCCGTGGTTCTCCTGCCAAGAACAAAGTTCCTGCAGCACGGCCCACGAGCGAACGAAGCGTTGGCGATCGAACAAGGCGCTGGCGATCAGGCGTGGCTTGAACCTCCACGCTCGCGATCATGGGTTTGAAGAATGCGGACGAAATCGGCCATGCTCGAGCGATCACCGCCGTCGGCCACCCGAACGGCGTACGCATTCGTGTCGGCCCGGCCGCGCCAGACCCGCTTGAGCATTTCGACGATCAGCTTCATTGCTGCGAACACTTTGCCGGGACACCAGGATGTCCGGTCACCGGGGCTCACCAAGCGAGCCAGACCCCGCGATAAGCAGCAACGTTGCAGATCGTTCCCGATCGACGATCGGAAATCGCGGATCGTGACGCCGATGCCCCTGTTTCGGAATGCCGCTTCGCTTCTTTCGCCCCACGCGCGAATCCGGGATTGCGGTGGATTATCCACGGCTTAGCCGCAAATTTTAGGTTGCGGCCGGAATATGATGGCGTTCAACATGTTACGTCCATGAGGAGTGAATCGTGGGAGGGTAGCCATGAATCACAGGGGCGTTGAATTCACCGTCGCCAAAACGGCGATTCCCGGCGTCTGGCAGTGGCAGTTCCAGATCGGCGACAAGGTCAAGTCCGGCAAGACCGAGACCAAGATCGACCTTCTGGCCGTCCGTCGCGTGCAGCTCCGGATCGACCGCGAATTGAAGGCGATCGGCGAGACATTGGCTGGACAGGGCCCCCTGAACCGGCCGCTTGAACCAGACCTTGGGGCCCTTGGACCCGCTCCGGTACGGCGCGGCACGCCGGCTTGAACGGCGCTCCCGGCCCGTAAAAACCCGTAGAGTCCCGGAGTTGATCTGCATGCGGTTTGGGATTGCACTGCGCGCCCATGGCCTCGGGGGCGGCCATCTCGCGCGTCGGTGTCAGCAAATGCCGCTCTATTTCTTTCGGATCCGGAACGGCCGCTATTCGGGCTGCGCGGAGCAAGCCACCGAATGCGACGATCGCGACGCAGCCTGGAAGGAAATGACCAGCGTCTGCGCCGACATGGCCGCCGGCATCTCGCGCAAGTTGCAGGAAAACTCCGAATGGAACATGGAGTTGCTGGACGAGGCCAAGAAGCCCGTGTTCCGCATCAGCATCATCGCTGAATCATTCGATTGACGCCTAAGCGCGTTCCCGTCATGGCCGGGCTTGACGAGTTTCGGGCGCCCGGATTTGAGCGACATCAACACGCCCCTCGCCTGCGCTGGCATAGTGAGGCCATGAGCAACATCGTCTTCCGCTGTTCGCGTACCGGCATGTATGTGCAGCACTGGCTGGCCGAGGAGGTCGCGCAGGACGCGCCGATGTGCGCGTACGAGACCGTCCAGTGCAAGGCATGCGGGCGCATTCGTTTCATCAACCGCCGCACCGGCAAGCTGCTCGGCGATTTCGGCGAGCCGGTCAATCCGCAGTCGGCAAGCGTCGCATCGTGAACTCGATCCTGTCGTCGGGCAGTTCGCGCCAGCTCTCGACCTCGCTCATATAGCCGGCCTTGGGATAACGCGCGAAGAAGGCTTGCGCCTTCGCCCGAGCAGCCTCGCGCGGCAAGGTGAAGGTCTCGCGCAGATAGCCGTCGCCCGCCTTGCGCCGGCGCGCCATCCGGTCGGCAAGATCACGCGGGCGAAACGCCATGCCGAAACTCCACCTGGTACGATCCCAATATAAGAGATCGCCACGGGAAGAGGAGTCCAGTTCGACGTGTGGATCAGTTCGCGGTGGAGCCTGCCTTGGGCTTCTTGGCCGCAGCCGACGCCTTGGGCGCCGCTGCAGGCTTCGGCGGATCGCTGCGCATGCCGCCCCAGGGATCGTTGGAGGCCTTTGCGTCCGGGATCTTCTTCAGGCTGTCCTTGTAGACCCTGTCGCGCTCGGCCTCCTGCGCCCTCTCCTCGTCGGTCTTGGCCGGCTTGCTGTCCTGCAACCAGTTGACCGAGGGCATCTGCGCGTAAGCCGGCCCTGCCAGCACGGTCAGCACTGCCGCCATACGAAAAACCTTCATCACGTCACTCCTTGAATCATCGGCAGAGGTCGATCCGCCTCGTCGTCAGCCCTGACGGCGCATCGAACGCTGACCTCTTTTCAGGAACGGTCCGACCGGCAGAATTTCGGCGATTGCATCCAGTCGTCCCAGATCGGGCCGCACTTGGTGCACCCGTTGAGCGCGAGGCCGAGCGCGGCCAGGCAAAAGACCAAGACAAATCGCCGTAACATCATCCACCCTGTTCCCAAGCGCGGCATCATAGGGGTCGAAGTCAGGCATTTTCAAGCCGAGGGGACGCCGTCCGGCATGCCCCAAACGGATGACTCCTGCGCCCCGATCCGGGCACAATGGCCGAAACATCCGGCAACGCATGAGGAAACAGGGTTCATGACAGAAACGTCCGCAGCGGAGTTCGACATCGAGGAAGCCAGGCGCGTGCTCGGCGACGTCTTTGCACCCTGGGTCAGGGATCTCGGGCTTTCGGTCGAGAGCATCGACTACACACCGCCGCGGGACGCCGCCGATTGGCAGCCGGGCGCGGTGCTGCGCATGGCATTCTCCGAGCGCCTCTGCCGCAGCGGCGGCGTGGTGTGCGGCCAGGCGCTGATGGCGCTGGCCGACACCTCGATGGTGATTGCGATCCTCGCCGCCAATCGCGGCTACCGTCCGATGACCACCGTCGACCAGACCACGCACTTCATGCGCGCGGTCTCGTCGTCGGATGTGCTGGCGGATGCGCGGGTGGTGCGACTCGGACGCACCATGAGCTTCGGCCGCGTCACCCTCCTCTCCGCCACCGACAACAAGCCGGTGGCGATGGTGTCGAGCGCCTTTGCGATGCTGCCGGGATAGAATGTCGGCGGGATCCGCGACGACGCGAGCGTAGCGAGCGCGCGACGACGCGCGCCCGCAAGCGCTGATGTAACGAGCCTACTTGCCGAGAACTTCGTCGGCCGCGGTCACGATGCTGACGTTCGGATTCTTTCCGCAATAGCTGCCGAACTTCTTGGCGTTCTCGACGAACACGTCGGTGTCGATGATGGCGTTGTCCTCGTCGCCCTTGTACCAGCCGTCCATCCAGGTGAGCACCATCTTGATGGTGTCATCGCCACTCTCCAGGAACTGCTTGCAGCTCATGGTCGCGAGATCGATCTTGGCGGCATCGGCGGGAACGGACGACAGCGAAAGGGCGGCAGCGAAAAGAATCGAAGCGGTGGTCTTCATGAGAATCTCCATCGGCGCATCGCGCCACAATTGAACGTCCATTCACAAGCTGCGGAGCGAGCGAATGCGCGCGCATTGTCGTAAACGAAGTATGAAGCGCTCTGCAAGTACGGCGCATATTGAATTTATTTCAACGTAATTCCCATGCTCTAGTTAAGAGGCGAGATGACGGATCGAAATCGATGAACGAGAAGCGTGCAGCGCAGCGACATCGTGTTTTCAAGGGTGGAACGATCACCTTCGAAGGCAGGAATCTCGCGTGCACGGTCCGCAACATGTCGACCGGCGGCGCCGCGATCGACATTGACGGGCCGCTTGCGTTGCCGCCGTCGTTCAAATTGTCGATCGAACGCGACCGTTTCGTGCGCAATTGCCGCGCGGTCTGGCGCAGCGACAAACGAATCGGGCTCGCCTTCGTCCAGGAGAGCGCTGCGATGTGAACGACGGTTCGCATCGCCACGCGCGGCAAGCTGACCGACAATCATTCATGGCGCGCTCGCAGGCGACGCGATCGCGTGGGACGTATCAATATCCGCGGCGGCCCTGATAGCCGTCGCGCGGACCGTAACCGCCGCCGCCGACACCGACGCCGACGCCGATGCCGATCGACACCGGCGGTGTGCGCTCGTAGACGACGGGCGGTCCGGCCGGCTCGTACACGACCGGCGGCGGGCGGCGCACCACAACGACGTCGTCGGTGTAGACCTGCGCGGGCGGCCGCGATCCGGCGCGCTTGGTGTCGGGCTTCTTGGTCGGCGTGTCGGCCTTCTTCAGCGGCGCCGGCTGCGGCTGGTTGTTGCACGGACAGGTGAGCGCAGCATTGGTCGCGGGCGTCGCCAGCGCGACGACCGGGACCGGCTTGTTGCGCATGCGCTCTTCGAGCCTTCGCGCGGTCGCGGTGAGGTCGCTGTCCGGGAATTGCACGAGGAAGGCGCGATAGCTCGCCGCGGTGTTGATCAGCACGGCATTGTTCCAGGCGACCATGCGGCGATGGCGATTGAGCCAGTCGCGCGCCTGCAGGCCGCGCGGCGTCGAGGCAAAGAGCGTGGCAAAGGCTTCATAGGCTTCGTCCGTGCCGTCGGCGACGATGATCTCGTTGGCGGCCTCGACCGGCTTGCCCTTGAGGTCGCGCGTCCATTCCTCGACCGTGCGCCTGGTGGCGGCAAGCTTGGGCCCGCCCTGCCCGCTCGCGGCCATCGGGCTCGCGAAACGGAAATCTTCGGTCAGCGAGGATGAATCCCACGGCGTCTGCCGGCCGTCCGTGACCTTGTTCACGGCGACGCGGACGCGCTTGAAAGTTTCCTCGATCGGCGCCGGATCCTTGGCCGCCGTCAGCAGCGCCGTGGTGTAGGGACTGTTGGCGCCGCTACCGTCTTCGGCTTCGGCACCGGGCGAGGTCGAGAACGAGACGAAGGTGCCGGGCACGCCGGTCTTGGCGTCGATCAACGCCAGGCCGTTGCCGGCGGTCTTCAGCGTCGGGAATGGATTGTTGCGGCAGGCATCGAGCAGCACGATGCGCATCCGCGTCGGCACCGAGTTCAGCGTATTGAGGATGTCGTTGAGACGCACCGCCTGCACGGCGATATCGGCCTCGCGCTTGGGATCGACGTCGATGGGAATCAGAAAATTCTCGCCGTCGACCTGGAGGCCGTGGCCGGCATAGAACACCAGCGCCACAGTGTCGGCGCCCTTCGCCGCGACCTCGCTTGCGAACTCGCCGACCTTGGCGCGCAATTCGTTCTGTGACAGGTCCGACGCGGAGACGACCTGGAAGCCCGAGTCCGACAGCAGTTTTGTCATGGCCTTGGCGTCGTTGGCGGGATTGGGCAGGACCGGGACCGATTTGTAGGCGGACTGTCCGATCACCAGCGCCAGCCTGTTTTCGGCCAAAGCCGGATAGCTGCCGAGGAGGAGTGCGGCTGGAACGAGCCACTTCAGAAAGGCGCGGCTGAGCAGGGCGCGGCGAGACATCGGCAACCTCCGGCAATACTGGTGCTTGCCGAATTGGTCACGGGGCTTGAGGGCAAGGTTCAAGGCGGCGCGCCAATCTCCTGCGTCTCAAGCACTTTCTTCAACGGCGAAGATGTCGCAGACCGCGACGCCCCTTCACTTCTGCTTCATTTCTGCTTTTTGGGCGTCTCGGCCGGGCGCGCCCCGCTCCAGGGGTCGTACTTGTCCTTGGGCTCGGGAATGCGCTCGAGCGCGGCCTTGTAGGCCTTCTCGTCGACCGGGGGCTGCTTCGGCTCGGCCGATTTGGGCGGATCCGTCCGGTGCCGGCCCTGCGCCTGCGCCGGCCCAGACGTCAGCGCCAGCAGCGCCGCCAAAACCACCAAAACTCTCATCCCGGCAATCCCCTCACCTGCCCGCCGCTTTTGTGCGTCAAGCCTAGCGCATCTCCGTTTGCATCAGCAAATGTTGATCGGGCGGGCCTTTGGGCCGGGCTTTGATCGGCCATGTTCATGACTAGCTGTGACGCCGCGGGGGGTCTCCACGGATATGTTGCGGATTGTTGCTCATGCGGCATTGCTCGCCGGCATGCTTGCGCTCGGGGCTTGCGGCTTTGCCGACAGCCGCGCGCCGGTGCCCGAGTTCATGCGCATGAAGGAGACCGAGCAGCCGCCGCCGGAGCAGCCGCCCGACGTCCGGAAGCTCGTGCGCGAGCAGATCGATTTCGTCTTCCTCGCCGCATCCTCTCCGCGCGACGTGCAGGTCGCGCCCGCGCATCATGAAGTGCGCGGCCCCGGCTGGACGGCCTGCGTTCGCGCGCAGCTCACCTCGGCGACCGGGACGGCGCTGGGCCCGCAGACCTATATCGTGACGATCGCGGGCGGGAAGATCGTCGACCGGCGCCGCGCCGAGACGGACGATACCTGCGCATCCGAGACCTATGCGCCGATCTAAAGCGCGACGGCGCGCGCTTTGCGCTAACCCGGCGCGCGCCGGAATACGAATTTCCGGCTGAAATCGATGAAGGTCTTGACGACCTGCGAATGGTCCTCGTCGCGGCGCACGATGTAGACGTCCGCCGATAGATTCGACGCCGTCAACCGGCGGAACAGAATCTCCCGATTGGTGAAGCGCGAGATCGATGCCGGCACCAGCGCCACGCCGAATCCGGCCGATACCAATCCGACGATGGACTGCGCGTCGACGACCTCGTGCGCCACCCGCGGCAAAAATCCGGCCGAGACGCAGCTCTCCTGGATCGAGCGCGCAAAATCCGAGCTTTCCGGAACGAGCGCGACGAACTCCTCGTCGCGCAGATCACGCAGCGCCAGCCGCTTGCGGTTCGCGAGCCGATGAATGCGCGACATCGCGAGCACGACGTCCTCCTTCCACGCCAGCGTGGCGACGAGCCCGTCGACTGCCGGCGGCAGGCGAATGAAGCTGATATCCGCCGAGCGCTCCTGCAGGGCGCGGATTTGCAGCGCCGGCGCCTGCTCAATCAGCACGCTCGTCACCTCCGGATATTCGTGACGATGCGCCGCAAGCAGATCGGCGAGCCCGCTGCGCAGGATCGAGCCCGTCGTACCGATCAGCAGCCGGCCGGTCTTGCCGGCCCCGATCGCCTGCGCCTCGCGCCGCGCGCTGTCGACTTGCGCCAGGATCGCCCTTGCATGAACCAGGAACGAGTCGCCAGCCGCCGTCAGGCGGACGCGACGGCTCGTGCGCTGGAACAGCGCCGCGCCGACCTGGTGCTCGAGGTCCCGGATCTGCTGGCTCAGCGGCGGCTGCGAGATGTGCAGGCGCCTGGCGGCGGCCGTGAAGCTCAGCTCCGCGGCAACGACCGTAAAATACCGGAGATGGCGGAGCTCGATCGGCAATTGATATCCATAACATATCAATCTTGACTAACAATATATTGGACCAAGGTTGCTGCGTTTGCAACGTTTCGCGCAGACATTCTCTTGGCGCGCGCCACCGCTGGCCTCGCCGATCTCGAGGAGACCCGCAATGACGCGACTGAAGTCCCTGGCCATCACCGCCGCCCTGCTCCTCGCCGCGATCCCGCTTGCAACCCCGCCGGGCCACGCCGACGAGCTCGCCGACATCATGAAGGCCGGAACCATCAAGGTTGCCGTGCCGCAGGATTTCGCGCCGTTCGGCTCGGCCGGCCCCGACCTGAAGCCGCAGGGCTACGACATCGACATGGCGAACCTCGTCGCCAAGGAGC
>NZ_PPPT01000134.1 GCF_006483445.1 Bradyrhizobium guangdongense
GGTGCCGCCAGAACTGCGCGATGTCGACGTCGTGGTGTTCGACCCGCCGCGCCAGGGCGCCCAGGCGCAAGCGCTGAAACTCGCATCGAGCAAGGTACCGGTTATCGTCGCCGTATCCTGCAACGCCGCGACCTTCGCCCGCGACGCGCGGCTGTTGATCGACGGCGGCTACAAAATCGAGACGGTGGTGCCGGTCGACCAGTTCAAGCACACGCCGCATGTCGAGCTGGTGGCGCGGTTTGCGCGCTGAGATCAAGGAGCCGGTCCATCAATCGCCGGGCCGCCGCGCGACGTAGCCGATGCGCAAGCCCGGCTCGAACCCGCAGGCTTCATAGAAGCGGTGAACGCGCGGATCCTTGCGGCCGCTCTGCATCAGCACGTGATGACAATCCCTGCGCCAGGCTTCCGCCAGCGCGGCGGCGACGACGGCGCGGCCATGGCCGCGGCCCTGAAACTCGGGATGGGTGACGACGTTTTCGAGAAAGCCGTGTTGCCGTCCACCGCGCAGCAGATTGGGCGCCGTGATCAGCATGCAGGTGGCGACGATCTTGTCGCCCGCCGTCGACACGAGCACCGCGATGTCGTCGCGCGCGAGCGTTTGTTGCCAGATAGCCTCACGCCTCGCCTGCGGCTCGGCAGCAGCACTCACCTCCGATACGCGAAACAGATCCAGCAACCCGGCAAAATCGGACGGCGCGGCAAGCCTGGCGTTCGGCATTCGGCGATCCCCTGTGTGTCCCCGCAGTTAAGCTGATTCCCGCAGGGACAAGCGACAGCGAAGTCGCGGGGCCGCCTCGATCTTTTGTCGGCGTGCGTGATCTTCAATCCGTTTTGGACACACCCATGCCGAAGACCAGTTGATTGCCGTCGGGATCGAGGATGTCGAAATCGCGCATGCCGTAGTCGTAGGTCTGCGGCGCGCTGACCGGCTTGGCGCCGCGCGCGACCAGCATGGCGGAACTCCAGCGTAGCAACAATCTCCGTGAGTGCATTTGGCAGCACTCGACGCACATGGCACACGAAACGCTGCAACTTCGAACGATTCAACCGTGCCGTCTTTGCTGCCGCGCACAACAGCAAGTTCGCGCGCAAGCCGGCAAGCACCTTGACAGCGGAAAGGCTTCGCGCTCATTCTTACACTAAGTAAGAATGACGTCAGGGATGGAAATGTCGGAGCAGCCGAGAAGCCGGCGGCAGACACGCGCGGCCATTCTGGGGCATTTGCTCCAGTCGGGTGGCACGTTTCGGCCGCCTCTGGCGCGGGCCGTGCGCCTCTCCGAGGCCAGCCTGTCGCGCATCCTGTTCGACCTGAAAGCGGAGGGCCTGATCGAGGAAGTGCGGTGTCCTGCGCCCTATTTCGGCGGCCCCTCCGCGCTCGTGTCGCTCGACGGTTCCGTTGCGCTCGCAGCCTTTGAGCTCACCGCACGAAGATGGAGCGTCGGCGTCGGCGCCCTTTCCGGCGAGCTGCATTTTGCCGAACGGGTGTCCTTTCCGAAGAAGCCGACGGTCGCATCCGTCGGACGTGCCTTTCGCGATGCACTGGAGCTGCTGCAGGACTGGACGCGGAAACACCGCGTACGGCTGTCGCAGATCGGCGTCTCCGTTCCCGGCCTCGGCCGGCTGAGCGAGCTCGGCAACCCCATCATTCCCTGTGACGTCGAGCTGGTGCGCGACCTGCTCGGCGAGGCATTTTCGGACGTGCCGATAGAGATCACCAACTCCGTCGTCGCCCATACGACCTTTCATCGCTCCCGCACCGCGGACTATCCGTTTGCGGGCGCACATCTGTTCGTTTTCGTCGGCCAGGGCATTGCCGGCACCTGGGTCGACGGTCCCGTCGAGGCCGAGGCGCTGCAGCCGGTCGAGCTCGGCCACATGGTGTTCGGCGACGGTGGGCCGCGCTGCCGCTGCGGCCATCATGGCTGCGTCGAAGCCTATACGTCGCTTCCGGCCTTGGGAGACCTCATCGGCGTGCCCGAGGCCGAACTGCAGGACAGCGCCGGATGGGTGAACACGATCTCGATTCCGGCGCGCGTGCGCCAGGAGCTGCGGCGGCGCCTGTTCCGGCTTGGGCTGGCGATCGGCAATACGCTGAACGTTAAGCCGTGCCCCGGCGTTGCCATCAGCGGCTGGCCGTCGCTGCTCACAGAAGAGGATCGCAAGGCCGTCGTCGACGGCATCGATGCGTCGCTGCTGGGCGGACGCAAACACGCCCAGGTGTCGGTCGCCTTCGTGCCGCCGTCGACCGGCAACGATCCGAATGCCGCGCTCGCCTTCGCCGCCTGGTGCCTGGCGTGCCGCGGCGGCATGCCGGCCGCCTCCGTGGAGGCTGCCTGAACTGACCTGAACCACGTGACGTGAAAGCATAAAACAAAGTTCACACCCGGGAGGAACATGCCATGCCGATCACGACAACAAGGCGCCGTCTGCTCGCTGGAGCCGCTGCCACGCTCGCACTGCCTTCGTTCGCCCGCGCGCAAGGCGTCAAACCGCGCCTGACCGCGATCTCGCAATGGTCCGCAGGCAGCGATGGCGCGGCCATCACCGCGCTCGGCAAGAAGTTCGAGGAGAAGGGCGGCATTTGGCAGCATTCGCCCGTCCCCGGCTTCACCACGGAGATGATGAACAAGCTGCGTGCCCAGATCATCGCCGGCGATCCACCGGCCTGCTCGCAGCTCAAGGGCCCCGAGATCGCGGCCTGGTCGAAGATCGCGCCGACCGTCAATCTCGATTCCGTCGTCGCCGCCGCCGGCTACGAGAAGGTCGTCGCGCCGGACCTTGCGAAATTGCACAAGCCGGGCGGCAAGTGGATTGCGCTGCCGCTGCAGATCTACAGCACCAACATGCTGTTTCTCTCCAAGCGCGCGATGGACAAGGCCAAGGCCGACAAGGTCCCGGTCACCTGGGCCGATTTCAACGAGCTTGCCGAAAAGATGAAGTCGGGCGGCGTCACATATCCGATCGCCAACGGCGGCACCCGCCCCGACGACGGGCAGAAATTCGAGGCCTCGCTCGCCGGCATCAGCCCAACGGCCTACCGCGCGGCCATCATGAATCTCGACAAGAAGGCGCTTGAGGGCCCCGAGGTCAAGGCCGCCTTCGCGCAGACCCGCAAGATCGCCGACTGGATGGACCCCAATGTCGGCGCGCAACCCTTTGCCACCAATGCGAAGCGCTTCATCGACGGCGACATGGGCATGATGATCCAGGGCGGATGGGCGCAAGGCGTGCTGCGCAACGCCGGTTTCAAGCTCGAGGACTTCATCATCACCCCCGGCCCCAGCGACAACAGCAAGCCGGTGTTCCTGCTGAATGCCGATGCCTTCATCTTCTGGGAGCGCAAGGAGCCCGATCTCCAGGCCGGTCAGGCGCTGATGGCCAAGCTCGTCATGGATCCCGCGATCCAGACCATGTACTCGCAGATCACGGGGTCGATCCCCGTGCGCACCGATGTCGATCTCTCGGGTGAAGGCTGGTCGGACGGTCAGCGGCGCACCGCAGCCGCGCTCAAGGACGCGGTTGCCAACAATCAGGCCGTGCTGAGCCTCGCGCACAATATGGCGCAGGAGAACGGCCTGACCGCAGCGATGATCGACGTGCTCACCGAATACGTGAAGAACAAGACGATCAAGCCGGAGCAGGCAGCTACCCGCCTCGCCGAAGCCGTCGAGGGGGCGCGGTGACCGACACCGTCGCCGCAGTGACGCGAACAGCGCGGCCGACCACATCAGGCGTGGTCGGTCGGCTGCCCGAATATCTGACGATCTGGGTGCCGCTGCTGTTGTCGGCAGCGCACCTGATTTCGTTTTCGCTATGGACGATCTGGATTTCGTTCACGCCGTCCACCCTTGTCCCTGTTACGGGCTGGGTGGGTCTGCGCAACTACACATCGGTGCTGGCGACCCGGAACTGGAACATCGCCTTCGACAATCTCTTGCTGTTCGGCAGCGCGTTCGTGCTGCTGAGCCTGGTGACCGGCCTCATGCTGGCGATCCTGCTCGACCAGCGCATTCGCGGCGAGAACACGCTGCGATCTATCTTCCTCTATCCCCTGGCCGTGTCGTTCGTCGTGACAGGCACGGTCTGGAGCTGGCTGCTCAATCCCGGCCTCGGGATCCAGAAGCTCGTCCAGGATCTCGGCTGGACCTCGTTCCGGTTCGACTGGCTGGTCGACCGCGACATGGCGATCTGGACCATCGTGATCGCCGCGATCTGGCAATCCTCGGGCTTCGCCATGGCGCTCTTCCTCGCCGGCCTGCGGTCGGTCGATTCCGACTTGATCAAGGCCGCACAGATCGACGGCGCAGGACCGATCCGGATGTACCGCCGCGTCATCCTGCCGACGCTGTGGCCGATCACCATCACCGTCATCGTCATCCAGCTCCAGTTCGCCATTTCGACCTTCGACCTCGTCCGCGCGCTGACCAATGGCGGGCCTGGAATCGCGACCCAATTGCCGGCTCTCGTGGTCTACGACCTGATGTTCCAGCGCGGCCTGCTCGGTCGCGGCGCGGCGGCAGCCGTGCTGATGCTGCTGATTCTTCTCGCGGTGCTGCTGCCCTACGCGGCGTGGCGACATCTCCAGCGACGGCGGGCCAACCATGCGTGACCGGAGTTTTACGCCGAGCCGCATGCTCATCTATCTCGTCGTCGTGCTGGTCGCGGTCGCCTGGCTCGTGCCACTGATCGTCGTCATCCTGAACTCGCTGCGCAGCAACGAGGAAATCGCGCAGACCTCGATGATCGGCTGGCCGCTCAAATGGGCCTTCGGCAACTACCTCACGGCCTGGTCCGACTTCTGCGTGGCGCAGACCTGCGCCGGCATCCGGCCGTACATGCTCAACTCCGCGCTCGTCACCATCCCTGCGACGATCTTCTCCACCCTGCTCGGTGCAGTCGCCGGTTACGCGATCTCGCTCTGGCGCTTTCGCGGCGATCAGTGGATCTATGGCATCGTCACGCTCGGAATCTTCCTGCCGCAGCAGATGCGTCTCTTGCCCTGGACCATCGTGCTGCGTGACACCGGCCTGATGAACACGCTGACGGGCCTGGTGGCGATCCATACCATCCAGGGGCTTTCGTTCACCGTGTTGTTCTGCCGGAACTACTACGTCTCCATCCCACAGGAGCTGATCCGGGCCGCGCGCATCGATGGCGCGGGGTTCTTCCGCATCTTCTGGCGCATCATCCTGCCGCTCTCGCCGCCGATCCTGGTCGTCACCATCATCTGGCAGTTCACGCATATCTGGAACGAGTTCCTCTATGGCGTGACGTTCACGACCGGCCAGCAGCAGCCGGTCACCGCGGCGCTGATCGCGCTTTCGGCCGCGGTCGCCGACATCCCGCAGCATGGCGTGCAGAGCGCCGCTGTGATGATCGCGGCCCTGCCCACCCTGCTGATCTACCTGATCGGCGGCAAGTACTTCGTACGCGGGCTCACCGCCGGCGCCGTGAAATGAAGGGGACATCATGGCCGCGCTAAGCATTCGCACCTTGTCGAAGCGTTACGCCAATCTGGAGGTGCTGAAGGGCATCAATCTCGACATCGAGAGCGGCGAGTTCACCGTGCTGGTCGGACCGTCCGGTTGCGGCAAGTCCACTCTGCTCAACATCGTCGCCGGGCTCGACCGTCCGAGCGCAGGCACGATCGAGATCGGCGGACGCGTCGTCAACGACGTCGAGCCGAAGGACCGCGACATCGCCATGGTGTTCCAGTCCTACGCGCTCTATCCGTCGATGACGGTGCGCCAGAACATCACCTTTGGCATGGAATGCCGCAACGTGCCGAAGGCGGAGCAGGAGAAGGCGCTCACCAACGTCGCCAAATTGCTCCAGATCGAGCCCCTGCTCGCCCGCAAACCGTCGCAACTGTCAGGCGGGCAGCGCCAGCGCGTGGCGATGGGCCGTGCGCTGGTGCGCGATCCCCTGCTGTTCCTGTTCGACGAGCCGCTCTCCAACCTCGACGCAAAACTGCGGGTCGAGATGCGGATGGAGATCAAGCGGCTGCATCAGCGCATCGGCGCCACCATCATCTATGTCACCCACGACCAGATCGAGGCGATGACCATGGCGACACGGATTGCCGTGATGCACCAGGGCGCCGTGCAGCAATTCGCCGATCCCGACACCGTCTACCGCTATCCCGCCAATCTGTTCGTGGCGCGCTTCATGGGTTCGCCGCCGATGAACACGATGCCGGCGCGGCTGGAGGCCGGCGACGACGGACCTGTCGTGGTGATCGGCGCGGGGCGGCCATACGAGGTGCGGCTTGGCCTAAGGGGATACGAGGCGGCGGCCTCCTATGTCGGCCGTGAGGTGGTGCTGGGCATCAGGCCGGAATGCATTGCCGAGGGCAATCGCGCGTTTTCCGGCGCTGTGGGCGAGCCCATTGTCGTCAATGCGCCGGTCGAGATGGTCGAGCCCACGGGCGCCGAGACCATCGTGCTGCTGCGGCTCGGCGGCGAACCCGCGCTGGCGCGCATCTCGCCCGACATACGACCGGTACCGGGAGAGCGTGCGTCCTTTGCGCTCGACACCCGCCGCATTTGCCTGTTCGACCCCGAGACGGAGCGCCTGATCGCATGACTGTTTCCATCTATTCCGGCCTGGCCGGTCGCGTCGTCCTGATCACGGGCGGCGCCAGCGGCATCGGCGCCGCCTTCGTGCGGGCATTTGCGGCGCAAAAATCCCGCGTCGCCTTTCTCGATATCGACAGAGATGCCGGCGAGGCGCTGGTGCGCGAGGTCACCGATGCGTTCGGCTCCGCGCCGCTGTTCGTACCCTGCGACCTCCTCGACATCGAGGCGCTGCGCGGCGCGATCGATCGCGTCCACGGTGCGCTCGGCGACGCCGCCGTGCTCGTCAACAACGCCGCGAACGACAAGCGCCACATGCTGGCCGAATTGACGCCGCAGGAATTCGACTGGACGATGGGCGTCAATCTCAAGCACGTTGTCTTCGCGGCGCAGGCGGTGGTGCCGCAGATGCGCGCGCGCGGCGGCGGCTCGATCGTCAACATGTCCTCGATCGCGTGGATGCGCGGCGCGCCGGGGCTGCCGGCCTATGCGGCCGCGAAGGCCGCCATCGTCGGCTTCACCAATTCGCTCGCCCGGATCGTCGGCCCCGACCGCATCCGCGTCAACGCCATCGCGCCCGGCATGGTGATCACCGAGCGCCAGCGCCGGCTGTGGTATCCGGACGAGACGCAGATTGCCGAGTTTCGCACCCGTCAGGCCGTCCCCGATGCGGTGACGCCCGACGACATCGCGCAACTCGCATTGTTTCTCGCCTCCGACGACAGCCAGCGCATCACGCGCCAGTGCCTCCAGGTCGACGGCGGCTTGTGACCGAGATGAGGAGCGCAAATCAGCCGCCGAAATGGTGAACGATCACCGGTCTCAAAGATCCTGCCGGGTGTCCAGATCGTCGCGGCTCATTCCGCCGATCGCATTGCCGGAAATCGGCGTTGATGTCGGTCAAGCCCAGCCGCTGGTGAGGCGCTAGACTCGATCAGGAATTTTCCCTGGAGTCAGGCCGGGTGATCGACCGACGACACCTCATCTCCGCCGCACTCGGGCTGTCGGCCGCGGCATTCGTCAGTCGCCCCGCGAGGGCGGCGACGATGACCTATCAGGACGCGGTGCGGACGTCGCGCGCCCCGCTGCAGGTCCCTCCGAGGAACCGCGAGCTCGTCCGCTTTGCGACGCTTGCCGCCAACAGCCACAACACCCAACCCTGGATCTTCACCGCGCGTGGCGATGACATCACGATCGCGCCCGACTTCACCCGCCGCTGCCCGGCCGTCGATCCTGACGACCATCATCTGTTCGTCAGCCTCGGCTGCGCCGTCGAGAATCTCGCTCTCGCGGCCGCAATGCTCGGCTGGCGCGCAAACCCGACCGTCGTTGGCGACAATATCGTGGTCGCGCTGGAGCCGGCACCGCCCGCAGGGTCGCCGTTGGCCGCCGCCATTCCGGCCAGGCAATGCACGCGGGCCGTTTTCGACGGCAGGCCGGTTGCGCCTGATATCTTGCGTCAGCTCGAAGATGCCTGTCGCGAGCCGGCCGTCTCGACCATCCTGATAACCGAGCGCGCCGGCGTCTCGAAGGTCGCCGACTACGTGCTGGAAGGAAATTCGGCGCAGATGCGCGACAAGGCCTTCATGCGCGAGCTCGTCGACTGGATGCGCTTCAATGAAGCGGATGCAGTTGCGAGCATGGACGGGTTGTTCTCCCGCGCCTCGGGAAACCCGGCCTTGCCGGCCTGGATCGCGCGGCCGCTGTTGAAGCTCGCCTTCACGGAAAGCGGAGAAAACAGGAAGTATCGCGAGCAGATTGACAGCTCGGCCGGCATCATCGTGCTTACTGCCGACCGCAGCGACAAGGCGCATTGGATCGCGATCGGCCGAGCCTGCCAGCGATTTGGACTTCAGGCGACTGCACTTGGGCTGAAATACGCCTTCATCAACCAGCCAGTCGAGGTGGCGACGCTCAGACCGCAATTCGCGGCATCGCTCGGATTAGGTGAACGGCGTCCCGACATCGTCATGCGATTCGGCACCGGGCCGGACCTGCCCAAATCGCTGCGACGCACGCCCGAGCTGGTGATGCGCGGTTGAGCGAACCGATCGACTTCTGACTGGCCGACGGACGAACGCTACCGCCCCCAGCGATCCTGCCAGATCTTCTCGCCGATCAGGCAGTTCACGCGCGGCTCCTTGTCGGCGACGCGCACCACCGGACGATCCGGCACGAGGCCCGCGACTTCCAGCAGCAGTTTCGTGCGGATCGCTTCCTTGAACTTGTCGCGGTCCTTGATCGAGACCACGAAGGACCCGGGACCGCCGATCACGCAGTCCTCGTAGTAGTAGTCGAGATTGTCGATATCCATGGTCGAATAGGACGGTTCCTTGACCATGATCGGCAGGCCGTTGATGATGATCCCTTTCTCCAGCGCGGCATCGCGCGACACCGTGACCGGGCCGCCATTGTTGTTGGGACCGTCGCCGGAAATGTCGATGACGCGGCGCAGGCCGCGATAAGGATCCTCCTCGAACAGCGGCATCGCAAAGTTGATCGCGCCCGAGATCGAGGTGCGCGAGGCGCGGCGGATCGGCGTCTTCATGATCTCGGCCGCGACCGCGTCCGCGGTCTCGGGCCCGTCGATCAGCCGCCAGGGGATGATGATCTTCTGGTCGGTCGAGGCCGCCCATTCGAAATAGGTCACGGCGATACGGCCGTTCGGCCCGGCCTTCAGCGCCTGCAGGAACTCCTTGGACTGGATCGCCTGCGCGTAGCCTTCGCGCTGGATCGCAAGCTCGTCCATGTCCATGGAGTAGGAGACGTCGACCGCGAGGACCAGCTCGACGTCGACGGTCTGCTGGTCCTTCTCGGCCGCAAGTCGCTGTGGTTGATATTTGGGCCCGGGTGCGGCGACGCCCGCAACGTCGCTCCCGGCAAACATGCCGGCGACCAGCACAGCCCCGATCGAGAACATCAAGCGCATCGCGCCCTCCCGTCGTATGTCGCGATGGTGACATGCAATCGGCCTTCCGCAAAGTGCGAAGATGGGTTCACCTTCACATTCGAGTTAGGAAATGTGCACGCTTGCGCAAAGCCGCCGCAGGTCCGCCATGGTCGCGCCACTCGGCGCGTCATTCCGGGGCGATGCGCAGCGTCGAACCCGCATTGACCGGGTGTGAGGAAGCGCCCCCGCCCACTTGTGCGGCGCGATTTCCATGCTAGGCTTGCGACACAGATGGGGATGGAGTCCCCCGATAACCGCCCGGCGATGAACGCGATCGTGTTGGGCTGATGACTCCTGCTTGAGGTGGGGCAACAATAGGCCCCTGCCTTCGGCGGGAGCATGGACAACCCGCCGCTGGCGGGTTTTTTGTTGCCTGGATGCGCAGAGGGCTTCGCAAGGCAGAGGCTTCGAAAGGCAAGACGTGACGACGACCGAGCCAAATCCATCCCGCGCCCGGATCCCCACGGGGATCTGGGTGCTCGGCTTCGTTTCGATGCTGATGGATATCTCCTCCGAGATGATCCACGCTTTGCTCCCGGTCTATCTCGTCACCGTGCTCGGCACTTCCACGCTCACCGTCGGCTTCATCGAGGGCATTGCGGAAGCGACCGCCGCGATCACAAAAATCTTCTCCGGCGCGCTGTCGGACTGGCTCGGCAAGCGCAAGGTGCTGGCGGCCCTGGGCTACGGCCTCGCCGCGCTGACAAAACCGCTGTTTCCGCTGGCGCCGAGCGCGGGCTGGCTGGTCGCGGCGCGCTTCGTTGATCGCGTCGGCAAGGGCATCCGCGGCGCGCCGCGCGATGCGCTGATCGCCGACATCGCGCCAAGCGGGCTGCGCGGCGCGAGCTTTGGGCTGCGCCAATCGCTCGACACGATCGGCGCCTTCGTCGGACCGCTGCTCGCCATTCTCCTGATGTGGTGGACTGCGGACAATTTCACAATCGTGTTCTGGATCGCGGTGCTGCCGGCATTCCTGTCGTTTGCACTGATCACCTTTGCGGTCAGCGAGCCCGATCCGGAGCCCGGGCGGGAGACTGCGGGAAACCCGCTCAACATCGCCGCGATGCGGCAGCTCGGCGCCGTCTATTGGCGCATCGTGGCGGTCGGCATCGTCTTCACGCTCGCGCGTTTCAGCGAAGCCTTCCTGATCCTGCGGGCGCAGAATATCGGGCTCAATGCGATGTGGGTGCCGGCCGTGCTGGTGCTGATGAACATCGTCTACGCCCTCTCGGCCTATCCGGCCGGCGTGCTCTCCGACCGGATGAACCGGACCGGGCTGCTCGCCGTAGGCCTCGTCTTTCTCGCCGGCGCCGATCTTGCGCTCGCGGCTTTCCCGAACCTTGGCGGCCTCGCGCTCGGGGTGGTGCTGTGGGGCCTGCATATGGGGCTAACGCAAGGCTTGTTTTCGGCGCTCGTGGCCGACAGCGCGCCGCAAAACCTGCGCGGCACCGCGTTCGGCTATTTCAACCTGTTCACGGGGCTCGCGATGCTCGCGGCCAGCATCATCGCGGGCGCGCTGTGGGACAGTTTTGGCCCGGCCGTCACCTTCCTGGCGGGCCTCGGATTCGCGCTGGCCTCCCTCGCCGGCCTGCTTGCGATCGGCAACGGAATCACGCAAGCCGCTGATGCGGTGGAGCAGCCATGATCGGGGGCCTTGAGGCGTGCTGAGCGGACTGATCGCGATCGCAATTGGCAGCGTGCTCGGCGGATGCGCCCGCTATTTCATCTCCGGCGCCATCGCGCGGCGGATGGGCGAGACGTTTCCCTGGGGCACGCTGACCATCAACGTGTCAGGCGCCTTCCTGATCGGCATTTTTGGCGCGCTCGCTACCCATCCGGGCTCGTTGTTCGCTGCGCCCAATCCATGGCTGTTTGCGGTGACCGGCTTCCTCGGCTGCTACACCACCGTCTCCTCGTTCAGCCTGCAAACGCTGACGCTGGCGCGCAACGGCGAAGGGCTTCACGCGCTCGGCAACATCGCGGCCTCGGTCGGATTGTGCCTCACCGCGGTCAGTTGCGGCTTCCTGCTTGCCGACGGATTTGGGGGCTAGCTTTGAGATTCGCGCAAGCAGCAGCGACGACGGTTCACCTCGCCCCGCTTGCGGGGAGAGGTCGCGCCGAAGGCGCGGGTGAGGGGGACTCTCCGCGAGTCCATCTGTCACCGTCCCCTCGGAGAGCCCCCCTCACCCGACCCTCTCCCCGCAAGCGGGGCGAGGGAGACAGTCAGGCTAGCGCGCGATGACACAGGAATGCGTTGCATCCGCGGCCTCCCCTTCACCTCGCCCCGCTTGCGGGGAGAGGTCGATCGCGAAGCGATCGGGTGAGGGGGACTCTCCACGAGTCTCTCTGTCACCGCCCCCGCGGAGAGCCCCCCTCACCCCGACCCTCTCCCCGCAAGCGGGGAGAGGGAGTAGAGGGAGCGCGCAATGACCGCCCTCTCCTCCAGCGACCGTTGGCGCAGCGCCATCCTCTACACCTGGGTGGCCGCCGGCAGCATCGTCGGTGGCCTCGCGCGCTACCTCACCGGGCTCGCGCTCGACACCGGGCCGGGCTTCCCCTGGAACACGCTGGTCATCAACGCGCTCGGCTCGCTGATCATCGGCTTCTACGCGACGCTGACGGGCCCTGACGGGCGCATGCTGGCGCGGCCCGAGGTCAGGCAGTTCGTGATGACCGGTTTTTGCGGCGGCTACACCACCTTCTCGACCTTCAGCCTGGAAACCTTCCGCCTGGCCCATACCGGCATGAAGGTCACTGCGCTCGCCTATATCGGCGCGTCGCTGATCTGCTGGCTGGTGTCGGTATGGGCCGGCCATATGATGGCGGCCCGCTATAACCGCTTGAAGAGGAGCTGATCATGCAGATTCCCAGTCAGGCCGTCTCGCTTCGGATCTTCATCGGCGAGAGCGACCATTTCGAGGGCAAGCCGCTCTATGAAGCGATCGTGATCAAGGCGCGCGAGCGGCACCTCGCCGGCGCCACCGTGCTGCGCGGCCCCATGGGGTATGGCAAGTCGAGCCGGCTGCACACCTCGAAGATCCTGCGGCTGTCGGAAGACCTGCCGCTGCTGATCGAGATCGTCGACAGCGAGGACAACATCAACGCATTCCTGCCCATCCTTGATGGCATGATGTCGAGCGGGCTGATCACCTTGGAGAAGGTCCAGGTCCTGCAATATGGTGCGAAGGCCGCGGGCTGATGATCTGCGGCTGGAACCCGCGGAGCCCGAGTGTTTCAGGAGGCGGAATGCCCGAGACCGTCATCAAGCCGAAAACCAGGACCAGGACCAAGGTCGAACGGCCGAAGCTGCACAAGGTCATCCTTGTCAACGACGACTACACGCCGCGTGAATTCGTCACCATGGTGCTGAAGGCCGAATTCCGCATGACGGAGGACCAAGCCTACAAGGTGATGATCACGGC
The DNA here is from genome assembly GCF_006483445.1 of Bradyrhizobium guangdongense. Lineage (GTDB taxonomy): Bacteria > Pseudomonadota > Alphaproteobacteria > Rhizobiales > Xanthobacteraceae > Bradyrhizobium > Bradyrhizobium guangdongense_A. The sequence goes on from NZ_PPPT01000134.1 coordinate 12,948, forward strand.
GCACAAGCTCGGCGTCTGCGTGGTTGCCGTCTTCACCAAGGACGTCGCCGAAACCAAGGCGACCCGCGCCACCGACGCCGGCCGCGCCAAGGGCTATCCGCTGCTGTTCACCACCGAGCCGGAGGAATAGCGTTCGCGCAGTTTCGCGCTTTGCATTCCCTGGCCGGATCACCCAAAATGCCGCCAAGCCGGCATCCGCCGGACAACAAAGAACAGGAAACGAGGGCATGGGCGCAACGGGAAGGAGCCGCGCGGTGAGGCGCGCGTTGGCATCGGCATTGATCGCGGTCCTGTGTCTCGCCGCCGGCAGCGCGCAGGCCGCCGACAAGGTCCGCATCGGGTTGTTGAAGCTTTCGTCGGCAGCGCCCTTGTACCTCGCCAAGGACCGCGGCTATTTCGAGCAGGAAGGCATCGACGCCGACTTCAAGTTTTTTGACGCGGCCGTCCCGATCGCGGTGGCCGCCGTCTCCGGCGACATCGATGTCGGCTTCACCGGCTTCACCGCCGCCTTTTACAATCTCGCCGGCAAGGGCGGGCTGAAGGTCATCGCGGGCACGGCACGCGAGGCGCCCGGATTCCAGAACACCGCCTATGTCGCCTCCAAGCGCGCCTATGATTCCGGCCTGAAGACGCTGAAGGACCTGCCCGGACATTCCGTGGGCCTCACCCAGGTCGGCTCGACCTTCCACTATTCGCTGGGCCTGATCGCGGACAAGCTGAAATTCGACATCGGCTCGGTCAAGATCGTGCCACTGCAGTCGCTGCCCAATGTCGCGGCCGCCATCAAGGGCGGCACGTTGGACGCCGCACTCACGGCCACGACGACGATCAGCCCGGTGATCGCCTCCGGCGATGCCTTCGTGCTCGGTTTCGTCGGCGACGAGACGCCGTGGATGCTCGGCTGCGTCGTCGCATCGAGCGCAGCGATCGAGAAGAACCGCAAGCTGATCGAGAAGGTGTTGAAAGTCTACCAGCGCGGCGCCGAGGAATATTCCCGTGTTCTCTTGAAACGCGACGCGGACGGCAAGTTCGTCCGCAGCGACGAGGGCGACGCGATCCTCGGCATCGTCTCAAAATACACCGAGCAGAAGATCGAGACGTTGCGGCTCGGGCTCGCCGTGGTCGATCCCGCGCTCGACAGCGCCGACATCGCGCGGCAGATCGCCTGGTTCAAGTCACAGAAGATGGTCGATGCCGAAGTGGACGCGGACAAGATCATCGACAAATCCTTCGTGCCGGACAAGCCGACCAATCCGAAGTGACGACAACATCGTCGCCGCCGGCCGCTGCATCGACGCCGACAAGGCCGCGCTCTCCAGCGTACGCGTGATGGGCCCCTGCATGACGATGGGCGCGGTCGCCGGCAGCGGCAGCGTGCACCAGATCGACATCGATGCGCTCAAGCATCGCGTCAGGGACAATCTGGAGCGCACGGATTAGGGCGCGCTCGAATTGTTGAACCAGAGCGCGTATTCATAAATCTTCGTCGATGTCCGGTTCGCCCCGACACCGACCGCCTCTATGCAACCGCAGCAAATGTCGCGATGGGCCAGAAGCAGACCCTGAGGCAGCGTAGCAAAGCGGAGCACAGGGGATCAATTGCAGGCGCCGACTACCTCGCCATAGATCGAGCCCATTCGGAGAAAGACATGATCGGGGTCACTCTGGGATGCGTGGGCAGGTAGACCAGGAAAAAACTGTAGCCCCGAAGCGTGAGATTCGAAACTTGTACAAGTGCGCCGCTGGCGAGTTCGGGCCCGATGAGTACATCGCTGCAGATGGCGATGCCCTGCGCCGAAATGGCCGCTTCGATAGCGTGGAGTTCTTCGCGGAACGCCAAGTGCGGTAGTCCGGCGAGATCCGGCACTCGCTTGAAGCGGAGTTTCGCTTTGGTCTGCCAACGCTGCCAGGTCGGCGCATCGCGGTTTCTGGATGGCCATTCGATCTCGATCAGGGGGAAGTTCGCGAGTTCGGCAGGACTGAGCGTTTTCCGAAGGTCACCGACCAGCTTCGGACTGGCGACGACGCGAAACGTGTCGCGCATCAATTCGATGCATCGGCCCCCTGCCGGAGGCTTACGGGCGTAGCGAATCGCAATATCGGCTTCATCGGCCGCGAGATCGAGGATGGCGTCGGTTCCAAAGATATCGAGCTTGAGGCGCGGATGGGCATCTCGCCATTTGGGTAGCCGTGGCACCAGCCATCGCGCCGCAAATGCATTGGTGGCGGTAATACGCAGCCGTCCCCCAACCGCGCTTGCCCTCACTTTGTCCAGGGCCTTCGCAAATGTCGCCAATCCATCGCGGACAACCGGGAAGAGCAGTTCGCCTGCGGCCGTCAGCTTGAGCGGGCGCGGCCTTCGGCGGAATAAATCCCTGCCGCAGTGACGTTCGAGCAGCTTGATTTGATGGCTGATGGCCGTCGGCGTGACAAACAGTTCTGCCGCCGCGCCCTTGAAGCTGAGATGGCGGGCCGCGGCTTCGAAGGCCCGAAGTTCGGTAAGTGGCGGAAGATGGTGCATCGGTGAATTCTAGATGAATTCAATTCATCCAGCACCTGAATTATCTGAGCTTGCCATAATCGGGCTTTGCGGCCGAAAGTGGCTGTATTGGCAGGAGTTCTCGCGACATGCTGGCAAAATCCCCCGGCCGGGTGAACGACTATCTGGACGCGATCGCAGGGCTGGCGCCACTCATTGCCGAACACCGCCAGGCGTTCGACCGCGACCACCGGCTGCCGGACGAAGTGTTCAATGCGCTGGCGGATGCCGGGCTATTCCGCCTGTGGTTGCCTCGCGGACTTGGAGGCCCGGAACTTTCTCCGGCTGAATTCATGTCAGTCGTCGAAGCTGCGTCCTCGCTTGACGGCTCGATCGGATGGCTGGTGGGCAATGGCGCTGGCATGAGCCGGGTCGGTGGCTACTTGCAGGAGCCAGTCGCGCGAGCGTTCTTTTCCGATCCACGCACCTTCATCGTCTCCGCCACCGGCGCCGTCGGTCTGGCAAAGAGGGTGGAAGGCGGCTATCGCATCACCGGCCGCTGGCCGTTCGGTAGCGGCGCTCACCATGCGTCGCACTTTGTGGCCCTTGCAAGCACGAAGGACGTCGATGGCAACGACGAACCTCCGCGGTTTTACTATTTTGGGCGCAGCGATGTCGTAGTCCATGACACCTGGCGCGTGTCAGGATTGCGCGCCACGGGTAGCTGCGACTTCGAGGTTCGTGATCTATTTGTTCCAGAACGGCACGCGCACGACTTCATCGGGGTCCGTGCGACGCAAGACGGAGTCGTATACCGTTTGCCTGCCGTATCGGTGTTTGCCTGGACCGTCGGAACCGTTCCGCTCGGCATCGCGCGCGGCGCCCTGAATGCGTTTGGCGACCTCGCCAACCGAAAGGCCCGGCAGGGTCAGAGCTTGCTGATGCGTGACCGCGAGATCGTGCAAAGCAATTACGGACGCGCAGACGCAATGCATCGCGCCGGCCGCGCCCTGCTGATCGATGCGATGTCAGAATTGGTCGCAGCTTTGGCGGAGGACGGACCGCGCCTGATCGAAGCCCGCGCAGTGTTCAGGACGGCCTGTACCCATGCAGCGGAAACTGCATTGCGGATCGCGGAAATTCTTGCCGCTGAAGCCGGGACCAGTTCGATCTTCGAAACCTCGCCGATCGAGCGCCATCTCCGTGACATTGTAGCAGCGACCAAGCACTTCGCGATGACCCCGAACAATTATGTCGTGTCGGGACGGGTCGGGCTAGGGCTTGATCCCGGCACAACACGGTTTTAGCCACCGGAGAGTTCCATGGATCGTCCCGCGCGCGCATACGCGTGCGCCTGGCGATCTTGCGGAGTATCAACCCCGCTGAAAACGAACACTCACATTCAACGCGACCAACATCTGTTGTGGGTCATTCTCGATGGATTCATCAGGGATTGTCGGCAGGTTGATGTCCGCTTCTGCCCGTAATTGCCGAGCCGGGGTCGAGCAAAAAGCGTTGCTTTTGGCTGGGCTCCCGTGATTCAAACTCCCAAACTGGGGCTGCGGATCATGCGCTACAAAATGCCAGGCACCTTGCCTTCGTTCCACTCGCGTCAATCAGGCTATGGCTGCGTCTTGATGAGTCCGCATCCTACACCGGCGGCGGATTGCGATCGCTGAAGGTCACGCGCTGATGCCAGTACGGATAGGGCAAGGTCACCTTGCTCGCTTCGTCCAGCTTGGCGATCTGCTCCCTGGTCAAGGACCAACCGACCGCGCCGAGATTCTCGCGCAGCTGCGCCTCGTTGCGCGCGCCGATGATCAGCGTCGACACCGTCGGGCGCTGCAACAGCCAGTTCAACGCGATCTGCGAGACGCTCTTGCCGGTCTCCTTCGCGATCTCGTCTATCGCGTCGACGACGCGATAGACGTGCTCGTCCGCCACCGGCGGTCCGAACTCGGCGGTCTTGGGCAGCCGGCTGACCTCGGGGCGCGGTTGGCCGCGGCGGATCTTTCCGGTGAGACGCCCCCAGCCGAGCGGCGACCACACGACCGCGCCGAGCCCCTGGTCGAGGCCGAGCGGCATCAGCTCCCATTCGTAGTCGCGCCCGATCAGCGAATAATAGGTCTGGTTGGCGACATAGCGCGGATAGCCGTATTTGTCTGATGTGGCGAGCGACTTCATGAGGTGCCAGCCGGAGAAGTTCGAGACGCCGACGTAACGAATCTTGCCGGCGCGCACGAGACCGTCGAGGGTGGCAAGCACCTCCTCGGGCGGCGTCATCGCATCGAAGCCGTGGAGCTGGAACAGGTCGATATAATCGGTGCCGAGCCTCTGAAGCGAGGCATCGATCGCCTTCAGCAGATTCTGCCGTGACGAGCCGATGTCATTGGGTCCATCGCCGAAGCGGAACGTCGCCTTGGTCGAGATCAAGACCTTGTCGCGCCGGCCCTTGATGGCCTCGCCGAGCACGCGTTCGGACTCGCCGAGCGAATAGACGTTGGCGGTGTCGAACATCGACACGCCGGCTTCGAGACAGATATCGAGCAGGCGTCGCGCCTCGGTCGCATCCGTCGTGCCCCACGCCGCGAGGCGGCCGACGCCGCCAAACGTGCCCGTTCCCAAGCTCAAGGCCGGCACCGAAAGCCCTGATGCGCCCAACCGTCGGTATTCCATCGTCTCACTCCTCGACCAGCCGTCGTTCGACCAAAAGCGGCTCTTTTGGTGATGGTAATGCAAGCCTGTACCGCGTGCCATCGCACGCGCACATGAAAGCCATACGTCAAGCGATCCCTCTCGGCCGCTTGCGCGGCAACCCCTCGCGACATCGGAAAAAGCGCGGAGCGGTTGTCGCGCGCGACAAACGCGGACGTGTTTCTGGCGGAAATGATGTCCAAACGACGAGAAAAAGCGCGATTCTGCGGATTTTGCAGGGGTCGTCGCACACCTTGCGATGATGACAATATACACCTGATTTGCCCGACGGGTCAAGCTCTATTTCGTAAAATCCGCAATCCCTCACCCCGCCCGTCTTCTACTGTGCATGGGGTTGTTTTCGACCCCTTTTTCCAACGAGGCCCTCAGGCCATCACGACAGGCATTTCCTCGGCGAGCCCATAGACGCGCTGGGCTTCCGCAAAGCCCGCGATCGGGAATTCACCGAGCTCGGTCCAGCCGCTGTTGCAGACGCTGACGAAACTCTCCGACGCCACCACCGTGCGGCCGAGCTTGCCCGTGATCTTTTCCAGGCGCGCCGCGAGGTTCACGGCGCGGCCGATGCAGGTGAAGTCGAGCCGGTTGCCGCCGCCGATATTGCCGTAGAGGATGTGGCCGACATGGAGCGCGACGCCGAACCGAAAACGCTCCATCACGTCGCCGACGGGAACACCGAGTGCCTCGACGCTGGCGCGGGATTCGCGTGCGGCTTCCAGCACGCGCGAGCAGACCTGACCGGCATCGCCGACATATTCGTCGATCGGGAACACCGCGAGCAGACCGTCGCCCATGAATTTCAGCACCTCGCCGCCATGCGCCCGGATCGCGGCCACCTGGCAGTCGAAATAGTGGTTGAGGATCTTGACGACCGTCTCCGCGGGCAAGCGGTCCGACAATGCGGTGAAGCCGCGCAGATCCGACAGCCAGATCACGGCCTGCATGGTCTCGGCATGGCCGCGGCGGATCTGGCCGCCCATGATGCGCTCGCCGGCGCGATTGCCGACATAGGTGTCGAGCAGCATGGACGCTGTGCGGCGAAGCGTGATGATCTCGCTGACCCGCGCAAGTGGCGCCACAAAGGCCCGGATCGCCGCGATGTCGCCGTCGCTGAAACCATCGGGATGCCGCGTCATCCAGCTCGTCGCATGGACCGATCCGTCGAGAAACGGCATCGGCACCGCGACATAGTCCGTCACGCCTTCGGCGTCGCGCATCTCGCCGATGATCGGAAACCGCTCGCTGTCGGGATCGCCGCTGCGTCCCCTCACCTCGATCCCCTGCTCGAACACGATCTTGAGAGGGCTCCGGGCGAATTCGGGCGAATCCAGGATCTCGAAATCGACGGTGCCCATCTCGACCGCCTGGCCCTGTCGCCAGATGAAGTTACGGCCGAAGATTTCGGGATGCAGCGTCCGGATGAAGATGCCGAACCGCCACAGCGGCAGGCCGGCCTCGACCAGATGCTCACAGACATCGGCGATCATCCCGCCCGACTCCTTCGGCGATCTGGCGCCGTCGTTGATCAGCCAGTTGATGAGCTGCTGAAGCCGGTTGCTGTCCATGCCGCATTTGCGGACGAAGTTGCTGCAACGTCAAGCTGCGCGGCAGTCTGGTATCTCGAAGCGAAGCGCCTCGCGCCGCCTTAGCGGCCGACCTGACCGCGATCGCGCAAAAAGTGATCGGCCAGCACGCAGGCCATCATGGCTTCGCCCACCGGCACCGCACGAATGCCGACGCAAGGGTCGTGGCGGCCCTTGGTCATGATCTCGGTGTCGGCGCCCTTGCGATCGACGGTCAGGCGCGGCTGCAGGATCGACGAGGTCGGCTTCACCGCAAAGCGCACCACCACCGGCTGCCCGGTGGAGATGCCGCCGAGCACGCCGCCGGCGTGGTTGGACAGGAAGCGCGTGCCGTCATTGCCGGTGCGCATCTCGTCCGCGTTCTCCTCACCCGTTAGTTCCGCCGCGCCAAAGCCGGCGCCGATCTCGACGCCCTTCACCGCGTTGATGGTCATCATCGCGCCGGCGAGATCGGAATCGAGCTTTGCATAGATCGGCGCGCCGAGCCCCGCCGGCACGCCTTCCGCGACCACCTCGATCACGGCGCCGATCGACGAGCCGCTCTTGCGAATGCCGTCGAGATAGGTTTCAAAGAACGCCGCCTTGTCCTTGTCCGGACAGAAGAACGGATTGTTGGCGATCTCGTCCCAGTCCCATTTGGCGCGATCGATCTTGTGCGGGCCGATCTGCACCAGCGCGCCGCGCACCTTCACGTCCGGGATCACTTTTCGCGCGATCGCGCCGGCGGCAACCCGCATTGCAGTCTCGCGCGCGGACGAACGCCCGCCGCCGCGATAGTCGCGCAGGCCGTACTTCGCCTCATAGGTGAAGTCGGCGTGACCCGGGCGAAACTTGTCCTTGATCTCCGAATAGTCCTTCGAGCGCTGGTCGGTGTTCTCGATCAACAGCCCGATCGGCGTGCCCGTCGTGACCTGCACGCCGGTCTCCGGATGCGCCATCACGCCGGAGAGGATTTTGACCTGGTCCGCCTCCTGGCGCTGCGTGGTGAAGCGCGACTGGCCGGGACGGCGGCGATCGAGGTCGCGCTGGATGTCGGCCTCGGTCAGCGGGATCATGGGCGGGCAACCGTCGACAACGCAGCCGATCGCCACCCCATGGCTCTCGCCAAAGGTGGTGACGCGGAACATATGGCCGAAGGTGTTGAAGGACATCTTTGCTCGCTAGCTCGGTTCCGGCGTGTGGTAACGCGCGGGGGCACGGCGGTCAAACCTGCCCGGCTCAAGGCCGGAATTAACTATACTTCGTCAGCCGTCCGTCGCGGAACACGTAAACGGCGCCCTGCTCGATATAGAGATCGGCGGCGCTGGCCGGTGTCTCCAGGCCGAGCGAGACCATCAGGGCCCGCGCGGTGCCGCCATGGGCGACCGCGACGGTGTCGCCGGCAAGCGAATTGTACCAGTCGCGCATGCGGACCTGGACGTCCAAATAGGTCTCGCCGTCCTTGGGCGCCACGGTCCATTTGTCGGCGAGACGCCTTGCGTACACGTCCGGATCGGCGGCGTCGCTCTCTGCGAGCGTCAGCCCCTCCCACACGCCGTAGCCGATCTCGCGCAGGCGATCGTCGAGCGCGTAGTCGGCGAGCGGCAGGTCGAGCTTGCCGCGCACGATCTCCATGGTCTGGCGTGCGCGCCCGAGTGGGCTCGACACGTAAGGCAGCGAGGTCTTGCCGCGTCCGTCGCGCGCGAAGAGATCGGCGAGGATGCCGGCGGCCTGAACCGCCTGCGAGCGCCCGCGCGCGTTGAGCGCAATATCCTTGGTGCCCTGCAGCCGGCCGAGTGCGTTCCACTCGGTTTCGCCGTGGCGAAGATAGTAGATCGTTGGCGCAGGCATTGCTGGTGCTGAAGATCAGTCCTTCCCACCGAGCGAGATATCAGGCGCCTCCGGCCGCTTCATGCCCAGCACGTGATAGCCGGAATCAACGTGGTGCACTTCGCCGGTGACGCCGCGCGACAGGTCGGACAGGAAATACAACGCGCTGCCGCCGACGTCCTCGGTCGACACGTTACGCCGCAGCGGCGCGTTGTATTCGTTCCACTTCAGGATATAGCGGAAGTCGCCGATGCCGGAGGCGGCGAGGGTCTTGATCGGGCCCGCCGAGATCGCATTGACGCGGATATTCTTCTCGCCGAGATCGGCGGCGAGATAGCGCACGCTGGCCTCCAGCGCCGCCTTTGCCACACCCATGATGTTGTAATGCGGCATCCATTTTTCGGCGCCGTAGTACGAGAGCGTGATGAGCGAGCCACCATCGATCATCAGCTTCTCGGCACGCTGCGCCACCGCGGTGAACGAATAGCAGGAGATCAGCATCGACTTGCTGAAGTTTTCCTGCGTGGTGTCGACATAGCGCCCCTCGAGCTGCTCGCCATAGGCGATCGCATGCACCAGGAAGTCGATCTTGCCCCACTTCTCCTTCAGCACCGCGAAGGCGGCGTCGATCGACGCAGCATCGGTGACGTCGCAATGGCCGAGCACGAGACCGCCGACCTCGGCGGCAAGCGGCTCGACGCGCTTCTTCAGCGCATCGCCCTGATAGGTGAAGGCGAGCTCGGCGCCGGCGGCGTGGCATGCCTTGGCGATGCCCCAGGCGATCGAGCGGTTGTTGGCGACGCCGAGGATGACCCCGCGCTTGCCTTGCATCAGACCGGAATTCTGCGCCATCTGCTGTGTCCAATCGTGCCGGATTTTTCTGGTTTGGAGGTACACCAGCCCTCCATTGCGGTACAGTCCTAATCCGCGGCGTTAACGCTGTTTCCGCGTCCGGAATAGCCGTTCCACTCAGGGGTTATGATGGGTAAGGCGCTCGCGCCGGACCAATCGAATCGAGGCGGCATGAGTGCGTTTCGCCAGAGTGTGGAAGCCATGATCCCGGCGTTGCGCCGCTATGCGCGGGCGCTGGCGCGCGATGCCGACGTGGCCGACGATCTGGTGCAGGACACGCTGGTGCGCGCGCTGCGTTCGGAACGGTTGTTTCTCGGAGGCGATGTCAGGAGCTGGCTCTACACGATCCTGACCAACCTCAACAAGAATCGCCGCCGGTCGCTGGCGCGTCGGCCGCAATTCATGCCGCTGTCGGAGAACAATCCCGACGCCAGCGGCACGGAGGCGGAAGGGCGCGATATCGAGAAGGCGCTGGCGACGCTGGTCGAGGAGCAGCGTTCGGTGCTGCTGCTCGTGATGCTGGAGGGCTTGAGCTATCGCGAGGTCGCCGACATCCAGGGCGTGCCGATCGGCACCGTGATGTCACGGCTCGCGCGTGCCCGGGCCCACATCAAGGCCTCGCTCGAAGGGACGCGGCCGGCGCTGAGACGGGTGAAATGATGGCAGGTTTCATGCAACGGACAGTACAGGCCACCGACAAGGGACCGAGGGATTTGAACCGCAGAGAATTTAGGCCGACGAGCCAGAGACGACCGCAATGACCGACGACCGCAAGATTTCAGTTACCGAAGACGAATTGCACGCCTATGTCGACGGCGAGCTGCCGGCCGAGCGCCGCGCCGATGTCGAGGCCTGGCTTGCCGCCCACCCGGACGAAGCCGAGCGGGTGCAGTCCTGGCGGACGATGGCCGAGCTGCTGCACGCCCGCTACGATGCGGTTGCGCAGGAGCCGGTGCCGAAGCGGCTCGAGATCGAGCGGCTGGTGCGACGTCCGCGGCAATGGATTTATGGCGCGGCCGCGGCCGTTCTGGTTGCCTTCGTCGCGGGCAGCGCGACCGGCTGGGTGGCGCATGGCGCCGCCAGCAAGCCGTCGGTCTTCCAGGCCTTCACGGTCGACGCGCTCGACGCCCACCGCCTCTACGTGGTCGAGGTCCGGCATCCCGTCGAGGTGCCCGGCAACGAGCGCGCCCATCTGCAGGCCTGGCTGACCAAGCGCTGCGGCTGGACGGTGTTCGCACCGGATCTGGAGGCAAGCGGGCTAAAGCTCGTCGGCGGCAGGCTTCTGCCGGGACCGAACGGACCGGCGTCGTTCCTGATGTATGAGGGTGCCTCGGGCGAACGCTTCACGATCTACACCGCCAAGACCGAAAGCGGCGAGACGCAGATGCGCTACGCGGCGATGGACAAGGACAGTGCGCTGTTCTGGGCCGATCGAGGTGTCGGCTACGTCGTGAGCGGCGGCGGCGATCGCGATCGTCTCACCAAGGTGGCGCGATCCGTGTACGACCAGGCCGAGAAAAACGGCATCTAGACAACCGCGCGATCACGCCGCCCAGATTCGGACATCGAAAATTTGGAATCACGTCATGGACGCGTCTCATTATCGCACCGGATGATCACGCGAAAATGAGTAGCGTTCGATCCGCCGATCGACGCGGGCGGCCTCGATTGGGGTTTTTGGTACCGCGCTGGTCCCCCTCTCGAGGCCGCACCTTATCGGCGGCTGCCAAGCTGTGTTGGCAGCCGACACGATACGATAGCGTCGAAGCGCCATCGCGCTCCAGGCGTTAGTTTGAGCATCAACCTGCTTGGGAAATGCTCTGCGGCCGCGACGGGGCTCGAGCCTTTGAGTTAGCCCAGCCCGCTACGCGGATTGTAGGGGTGTTGGTCCCGCCACTTTTGCATCAATGCCTCAAGCTCGGCATCGTTCCCGTCCGGTAGCATGATCCGGGTGGTGACGAAGAGGTCGCCGGTCCCGCCGCTCTTCGGCAGGCCCTTGCCCTTGAGGCGGAAGGTCCGGCCGGAGGACGTGTTCTTCGGGATCGTGAGTTCGACCGCGTTGCCAAGCGTCGGCACGCGAACCTTGCCGCCGAGCACGGCTTCATAAAGCGTGACCGGCAGATCGACCCGCAAATCGGCGCCGTCGACCTTGAAGAAGGCGTGCGGGGCGATCGTGACCGTGATCAGGAGATCGCCGGGCGGATGCCCGGGCGCGGTCTCGCCCTGCCCCTTGAGCCGGATCTGCTGGCCGCTGGTGACGCCGGCCGGAATCTTGACGTTGAGCTCCTTGCCGGTCGGCAGCCGGACGCGTTTCTCGCCGCCCTGCACCGCCTCTTCCAGCGAGACGGTCATGGCGACGTTCAGGTCGAGATCGACCCCGATCCCACCCGTATCGAACTCGAATTGGGGACCGCCGGCGCCCGCGCGCCCGCGTCCGCCGCCACCGAACATGCTGTTGAGGATGTCCTCGAACGCGCCGCCGCCACCCGGACCGGCGCCGCCGGACCGGAACGTATAGCTCTCGAACCCGCCGGGGCCGGCACGGCCGCGCGGGCCGCCACCGCCCGGAAACCCCTGGAAGCGCGGCTTGCCGTCAGCGTCAATCTCGCCCCGGTCGAACTGCTTGCGCTTGTCCTCGTCGCCAAGGATTTCGTTCGCCGTATTGAGCTCGGCAAAGCGCTCGGCCGCCTTCGGGTCGTTCTTGTTGCTGTCGGGATGATGCTTCTTGGCGAGCTTGCGATAGGCGCTCTTGATCGCGGCAGCGCTGGCGCTCCGCGGCACCCCCAAGACCTCATAGGGGTCGCGCATCCGTCACGTCTCCTTCAGAGAAAATCGATTGTTCCAAAGGGCTCCCCGCCCCACCTGACATTCATCTGGGGTGCCCGTTGCATTTTTGCAACTCCAGCCTATTCCGGCAGTGGGGCTAAATTAGCTCCGCCACGGCTTTAGCGTATGAATCTCCCAACGGCCATGGCCTGCCTGGCAGCCGGCGCCCTGAAGCCAGCTTTCGGTGCGGCCGTTGACGTAGCTCGCCAGGAAGTCCCGGCACTTGCGGCCGTCCTCGGCGGCGTAGGACTGCGCGATCGGGGTCACCGAGCCGCGCGCCCCCGTCTCCGGGTTCTCCCAGTGCTGACTGGCGTCCTTGTCGCCCTTGCTCAGGACGTCGGAGGCAGCGTTGCGGGTAAAGGCCAGATCGGTGTCGGTCGGCGGCGCCTCTTTTTCCGGGATCGAGCCGGTGACGTCGCTGTCGTCCATCTTGGCCATCGGACCCTTCTCGAGTCTCTTGGCGAGCTGAGCGCTGTCATTGCGCGAGAAGCTGCAGCCGCCGCTCCCGAGCCCGATCAGAATCATCGTCATGACGAGGCCGGAGGGCCGGATCGCCGATAGGCCAACGCGTCCCCATGCCCTATATAGGGCAACAGTGGACAACAGCGCGCTTCGGGCCGCGGTACGCAACTCGGACTCCAGACATGACCGACACGACCTCCATGAAACACCAGACACCCTTAACATCCGGTGATTTCACCGCCGCCGAGGAACCCTTTGCGCTGTTCGATGCCTGGCTGAACGAAGCGATCAAGAGCGAGCCGAACGATCCGAACGCCATGGCGCTCGCGACCGTCGACGAAGACGGGCTGCCTGACGTGCGCATGGTGCTGATGAAAGGCTTCGATTCCGACGGTTTCGTCTTCTACAGCCACATCGCCAGCCAGAAGGGCCGCGAACTCGCCGCAAATCCTAAGGCCGCTTTACTTTTTCACTGGAAGTCGCTGCGCCGTCAGGTGCGCATCCGCGGCAACGTGTCACCCGTGACGGACGCCGAGGCCGACGCCTATTTCGCCACCCGCCCGAAGCAGGCGCAGATCGGCGCCTGGGCGAGCAAGCAGTCGCAGCCGCTGGAGAGCCGCTTCGCCTTCGAGCAGGCGATCGCGAAGGTCGCCGCCAGGCACGTCATCGGCGAGGTGCCGCGGCCGCCGGGCTGGAGCGGCTGGCGCATCACGCCTGTTCGTATCGAGTTCTGGCACGATCGCCCATTTCGCCTGCACGACCGCATCGAATTTCGCCGTGACGCGGCCGGCCAGCCGTGGTCCAAGACGCGGATGTATCCGTAGAGTTTGTGACCTGAAAGATGTCCATGCCGCATTCGTCCAATGCGCCGCGCCGCACGCTGCTCCTGACCGGAGCGAGCCGCGGCATCGGCCATGCCACCGTGATCCGCTTCTCCTCCGCGGGCTGGCGCGTCATCACCTGCTCGCGGCATCCGTTTCCGGAAGATTGTCCGTGGGACGCAGGGCCTGAGGATCATATCCAGGTCGACCTCGCCGACCCCGCCGACACGACGCGCGCGATCTCCGATATCCGTAACCGCCTCGAAGGCGGCATGCTGCATGCGCTGGTCAACAACGCCGCGATCTCGCCGAAGGGACCCGGCGGTTCGCGGCTCGGCTCGGTCGATACCGACCTCGACACCTGGACGCATGTGTTTCACGTCAACTTCTTCGCGCCGATCATGATCGCGCGCGGCCTGATCGAGGAGTTGAAGGCCGCCAAGGGCTCGGTCGTGAACGTCACCTCGATCGCCGGCTCGCGCGTGCATCCCTTCGCCGGCGCCGCCTACGCCACGTCAAAGGCTGCGCTCGCATCGCTGACGCGCGAGATGGCCTCGGACTTCGGCCGCATCGGCGTGCGCGTCAACGCGATCGCGCCCGGCGAGATCGACACCTCGATCCTGTCGCCCGGCACCGAGAAGATCGTCGAGCAGCAGATCCCGATGCACCGGCTCGGCACGCCGGACGAGGTCGCCAAGATCATCTATGTCTTGTGCACGGAAACGTCGTCCTACGTGAACGGCGCCGAGATCCACATCAATGGCGGGCAGCACGTGTAGGCACTCTCGTCATTGCGAGCGAAGCGAAGCAATCCAAACTGTCTCCGCGGAGGGATTGCTTCGTCGCTTCAGCGAAAAATTGCTTCGCAATTTTGTCGCGCGCTCCTCGCAATGACTGGAATTTAGACGGAAGCAAGGCAATCCAGACGAGGCCGCCGCAAGACCTGGATTGCCTTCACTCTTCCGTTCTCAATCGGCGCGAATCCGACGTGACGGCTCACGCAGCCGCGGCGCGGCCACTGTGAACGCAGTCGAGCAGTCGTCGTCATTCTCGCCGTCGAGCAGCGGAGCACCACAGTGCCGGCACATCCGTGCCGACAGCGACGGCGCCTTGCCGCTCGCCGCGACCTGACGATAGCTCGCCAGATCGATGACGTTGCGGGGCGTCGTTATGTGTTTCTCAACCATGGCTGTTCCTCGCGGCTACACACTGCTTATCGCAGACAAGTTTCGCCCAACCGTTCAGCCCAATGCTCAAATTTTACCGGAGGAATTGGGGCGGCGCTGACACGTCACCGCGCAGCCTGAATCCCGCTCTATTCTGCGACACCATCAGCCGTCTCTCTGCGACCGGTGTAAGGTCTCAGTAGCTATCTTTGTTTTGAGCATGATCTCTTCGGAAAACCGCTGCACACTTTTCCGGATCATGCTCTAGAGCCACTTCTTCCACTTAAAAATCCAGTACGGCACGATCGCCGCGATCAGCATCATCACCAGCGCCATCGGATAGCCGTGGACCCATTCGAGTTCCGGCATCATCTTGAAGTTCATGCCGTAGATCGAGGCGATCAGGGTCGGCGGCATCAGGACAACCGCCATGACCGAAAACAGCTTGATGATGTTGTTCTGCTCGAGATTGACGACGCCGAGCATGGCGTCGAGCACGAAGGTGATCTTGTTGGAAAGGTAGGAGGCGTGATCGGTCAGCGAGGCCACGTCGCGCTGCATGGTCTTCAACTGCTCGCGCATGTCCTTGGACCATTTCACGCCCTCCACGACAGCCGAGAGGAAGGCGACGACGCGGCCGATCGACACCAGGCTTTCACGAACCTTGGAGGTCAGGTCGCCCTTGCGGCCGATCGAGATCAGGATTTGCGAATATTGCTTGGCGTGGCCGTGGCGCTCGCTCTCCGGCTCGAAGATGTCGTGGCTGACCTGGTCGATGTCGGCGCCGCAGCGCTCCAGAATGTCGGCGCAGCGATCGATGACGGCGTCCAAAAGCTCCATCAGCACCATTTCGCCGGTGATGGCGGGGGTGCAGGACCGGGCGAGCTTGGCCTCGACCAGCGAGAACGGTTTTGGCTGGTCGTAGCGGACCGTCACCAGGCGGTGGTCGCCGAGAATGAAGGTCACGGCCGTGGTCCGGGGCATGTCGGTGTCGGACTGGCACATCAGCGTCGCCGTCATGTAGCGGGCGCCGTTCTCGATATAGAGACGGCTGGAGATCTCGATCTCCTGCATGTCTTCCCGGGTCGGGATGGCGATGCCGGCGAGCCGCTCCACCGCCTTGTCCTCCGCGCCGGTCGGACTGACCAGGTCGATCCACACCGCGCTCTCCGGCAGCGCCGTGAGATCGTCGACAACCATCTTCTTCAGGGAGGACTCGGAAGGAACAAACACCGAAAACATGAACAACTCCAACCAGGGCCGCGCCTGACGACCAAGAGCCCTTAACCCGATTCTGACAAGTCCAAGATGACAGCCACATTAACGGAGCGTTCGCATTTGTGGCGGCCAGGCGGCACAAGCGTGGCACGGATTCGACAGTCAGGCTGCTCTTGCCCAGAAATCAGCCCGGAGTCGAAAAACTTGCGGCAAAAAAGCCACAGCTGGCGTCCTGCAGCGCGGGATAAGGTCCTCAGTGCTGGAATTGTGGCAGATTTCGACGATAATGCGGGGATTAACGGAGTCGTGGAACTTGGGTGGCAAGCTCAGGTTTTGCGAGCGGGTTGTTTCGATTGGAACCTAGCCATGTCGTCGCTGAAAGTTACGTTTGGGATTTTGGCCGCCGGCCTGATGTTGTCGGGCTGCATGCAGGCCACGACCTGGGAAGCAACCAACACGCAGAACTTCAAGCCGCGTGACAAGGATCTGCTCTCCAAGGTGAGCTACGTGAAGACGCCGGTTGCAGAGCCCTTCCGCCGCGCCATCGTCGACTATCACCGCAAGGAGACGCCCGGTTCGATCGTGGTCGATTCCGACAACCATTATCTCTACTTCGTGCAGGACGGCGGCAAGGCGATCCGCTACGGCATCACGGTCGGCGAAGAAGCCATGGCCTGGTCGGGCATTGCCAAGATCGGCAGCATGACCGAGTGGCCGGCCTGGCACCCGACCCCGAGCGAAATCTCGCGCCTGGGCGTGCCGACCTTCGTGGCTCCGGGCCCGGACAATCCGATGGGCTCCCGCGCGATGTATCTCTACTCGGGCGGCAAGGACACGCTGTTCCGCATTCACGGCACCAACCAGCCTGAATATATTGGCGCCTCGATCTCCTCGGGCTGCATCCGCATGACCAATGAGGACGCGATCGACCTCTACAACCGCGTCAAGGTCGGCACCATCGTGGTCGTGCTCGAGCCGAAACACGGCGACTCCCCCTACAATTCGCGTCTCGCGCTGCAGGGTGGCGGCACCAGCCAGTTCTAAAGCCGGACCACTTCTCAAGGTTTTCCAGAAGCGCCGGTTCTCACCGGCGCTTTTTCGTTGCCGGCCGGCGTGGTGGCTCGGGCTCGGCAGCAGGCGCCTCCTCAGGCTCCGCATCCGGCTTGGTCGCCGCAGCGCCGGTGCCGTTCTTCGCTCCGTCCGTCTTGGTCCGGTCCGCCTTGGTCCCGTCCGTCTTGGCCGCGACCTCGCGCGGCGGAGCCTCCTCCGGGCGCTCGGCCGGCAACAGCGGCGCGATGCGCGGCAAGGGATCCCAGACGTTCCACTGGCAGATGCGATAGTCGTTGCGCCGCTGCATGATGTCGAGGTGGATATGGTCCTCGTGATACCAGTCCGAGCCCGGCCCAAGCACGGTCGTAAAGCGGCTGCAGACCGAATGCAGCACGCGCTCACGCACATCCCGCGCCACGGTGCGATCGGTCAGGTTGATCGACTGGCCATTGGCGAGCTTGAAGGCGCGGACGTCGAGCGCATTGGCGCGGCCGTGTTCCGACAGCATCGCGCCCGCGACGCGGTTGCGGCCGCGGCACTCGAAGGAATCGAAATTGTCGAGCTCGCTGACTGTGGAGCCTTGGCTCGCCGCGAGCGGCGCCACGTCGGACCGCACCCAATCGGCAATCGCGGACGCCATGGCGCAACGAAGGATCGCTGCCGGCTTCACCGACACCTTTCGCTTGTCGGGCAGCACGATCGCTTCCAGCCGCACCAGATCCTCGCCGCCGCAGCCGCCGGGACCCTTGATATCGGGGATCGAAGGCGCGATGGCGATCTCCTCGGTCAGCGCCTGCCGGCAGGCGGACAATTGCCGCTCCGGCGGCGCCGCCGGTTCCGCCGATTTCTCGGCCGCGGGCTTTTCCACGGCCGCAGGAGCCTCCTGAACGGCCTTGGGCGCTTCGGCCGGGCGCGGCCGTGGTAGCGGTATCTTCGCCGCGTGAACCGTCGCGCGCGGCTTGGACGCGGATTTGGACGTGGGCTTCGGCGTGCCGAGACCGAACAGGTCGAGCGGCGGCGGATATCTGCGCGCCTGTGCCGGCTCGGACGGCAGCAAGGCTGCGCCCAGCGCAACGGTAACCATTGCCGCGCCGGCGGACATAAAGCCGCGACAAGACCATTTGCGGCGATGGTTCCGCAGGCTAAAATTCATGACAATTCTTTGGCCTGCGCTGAGGGCGATAACAAGTCCAGCGAACACTCGGAGGAACGTCGGAATGCTTGGTTTGATGCAAGATTGGCCGCTGCTTTGCCACCGGATCATCGAACACGCGGCAAAAATTCATGGCAAGCAGGAGGTCGTGACCCGCTCGGTCGAGGGACCGATCCATCGCACCAACTATGCCGAAATCCACGGCCGCGCGCTCAAGGTCTCGCAGATGCTGGAGCGCGACGGCATCAAGCTCGGCGACCGTGTCGCCACCATTGCCTGGAACACTTGGCGCCACCTCGAGGTCTGGTACGGCATCATGGGCATCGGCGCCATCTGCCATACGGTGAACCCGCGGCTTTTCCCCGAGCAGATCGCCTGGATCATCAACCATGCGCAAGATCGCATCGTGATGACCGACATCACCTTCGTTCCCGTGCTGGAGAAGATCGCCGACAAGCTGGGAAGCGTGGAACGCTACGTCGTGCTCACCGACAAGGCGCACATGCCGGAGACCAAGCTGAAGAACGCGGTCGCCTATGAGGACTGGATCGCGCAGGCCGACGGCAACTTCACCTGGAAGGACTTCGACGAGAACACTGCAGCCGCGATGTGCTACACATCAGGCACGACGGGCGACCCCAAGGGCGTGTTGTATTCGCACCGCTCCAACGTGCTGCACGCGCTGATGGCCAACAACGTCGACGCGCTCGGCACCAGTGCCTCCGAGACGATGCTGCCGGTGGTACCGTTGTTCCACGCCAATAGCTGGGGCATCGCCTTCTCCGCACCGTCGCAGGGCACCAAGCTCGTGATGCCCGGCGCCAAGCTCGACGGCGCCTCGGTCTATGAGCTGCTCTCAACAGAGAAGGTGACGCACACCGCCGGCGTGCCGACGGTGTGGCTGATGTTGCTGCAGCACATGAGCGCCAACAATCTGAAACTGCCGGACCTCAAGATGGTGATCTGCGGCGGCTCGGCGATGCCGCGCTCGATGATCAAAGCCTTCGTCGACATGGGTGCGGGCGTGCGCCACGCCTGGGGCATGACCGAGATGAGCCCGATCGGCACGGTGGCCGCACTGAAGCCGCCCTTCTCCGGAACCAGCGGCGATGCACGGCTCGACGTGCTCCAGACCCAAGGCTATCCGCCCTTCGGCGTGGAGATGAAGATCACAGACGATGCCGGCAAGGAGCTGCCCTGGGATGGCAAGACCTTCGGTCGCCTCAAGGTCTCGGGGCCCGCGGTCGCCAAGGCCTATTACCGTGTCGACGCCAACATCCTCGACGGCGACGGCTTCTTCGACACCGGCGACGTCTCGATGATCGACCAGGACGGCTACATGCGGATCACCGACCGCTCCAAGGATGTCATCAAGTCCGGCGGCGAATGGATCTCCTCGATCGACCTGGAGAACTTGGCGGTCGGCCACCCCGCGGTGGCGGAAGCGGCCGTGATCGGCGTCTTCCACCCGAAATGGGACGAGCGTCCGCTGCTGATCGTCCAGCTCAAGCAGGGCCAGCAGGCCAGCCGCGAGGACATCCTCAAGTTCATGGACGGCAAGATCGCAAAATGGTGGATGCCTGATGACGTCGCCTTCGTCGACGGCATTCCGCACACGGCCACCGGCAAGATCCTGAAGACGGCGCTGCGCGACCAGTTCAAGGACTACCGCTTCCCCAACGCAGCGGCATAAGGCGCAACACTCCGTCATTCCGGGGCGATGCCAACGGCATCGAACCCGGAATGACGCCTGATACAACGGCCGGAACCCTTGAATTTGCAGCCGGGGCATGGTCTCAACGGCCATCGTCGCGCCGGTTCGGCCGGCGCCGCCCCTCAAAACTCCGGCAGAGTTCGACCCCGATGGCCCGCAGGTTTTCCGCTCCCTACCAGTCGGAGCCCGTGTCCAGCCTCGCGACCTGGGCGCGAAACCTGGCCGTGTTCGCGGTGGTGGCGGTGGTGGTGTCCATCATCATCGTCCGGTTCGGCTTCCTGGAGATCAAGCCGGCGCTCGCGACCTTCTTCGGCGGGCTGGCAATTGCCGCGCTTTCCATCCTGCTCGGGCTCGCGGGCTTCGCCGCGATCTGGCAGAACGGTTCGCGCGGCATGGCGCGCATCCTGCTCGCCTTCCTGATCGACGGGCTGATCCTCGCCTATCCCGCCTACCTCGCTTTGCAGTACCGCAGGCTGCCGGCGATCCACGACATCACCACCGATCCGATCGATCCGCCGCGGTTCGAAGCGCTCGCCCGCCTGCGCACCGGCGACGGTGCCAACCCGGCCGTGTATGCCGGCCTCTACTCCGCCGAGCAGCAACGCCAGTTCTATCCCGAGATCGAGCCGGTCGAACTCGAGATCTCCGCCGACCGCGCCTATGCGATCGCGCTCCAGCTCGTCAACAAGCGCAAATGGCTCGTCATCGACGAGCGCGCGCCACAGCCGCCGCGCCGCGTCGGCCGCATCGAGGCGGTGGCGCGCTCACCGATCATGGGCTTTCGCGAGGACATCTCGATCCGGGTGGTTGCCGATGGCGAGGATTCCCGCGTCGATATCCGTTCCGCCTCGCGCTATTTCGAGAGCGACCTCGGCAGCAACGCCGCGCGCGTGAGCAAGTTCATCGAAGATCTCAATACCGCGGCCGACTCCGACGCGCTCAAGCCCGTCAAGAAGACTCCGGTGGCGCCGGCCAAGCCGGTTGCGAAGACGGTGAAGAAGTGACGCGATAGCGTCATCCGGGGCGATGGGTTAGGCGCCGGCCATCCGGTACGTCCCGCCGATCACGGGATCGCCGTCGGTCGCCACCACGCCACGGGCGACGAGGTCTTCCAGATGCGCCAGCACCGAATAGCCGGCCGCCGTGGTGAGCCGGGGATCGATGCCGATATAGATCGCGCGCACCATGGTCGGGATGTCGGTTTCGCCCTTGGCAAGCCGATGCAGGATCGAGGCCTCGCGCGCCTTGCGGTGGCGGATCAGGAAGCGCACAAAGCGCTGGCCATCCGGGATCTCCGGCCCGTGGCCCGAGAAATACAGATCTTCCTCGCGCGCGGCGAGCCGTTCGAGCGAATCCATGTAGTCGATCATCGAGCCGTCGGGCGGCGCCACGATCGAGGTCGACCAGCCCATCACGTGATCTCCGACGAAGGTGAATTTGCGATCCGGCCAGGCGAAGGCGAGATGGTTCGCGGTGTGGCCGGGCGTCGCCACGGCCTCCAGCCGCCAGCCGGCGCCCTCGATGACGTCGCCATGTGCCACCTTCACGTCAGGTGCAAAGTCACGGTCGGAGCCCGATTCCGGATTGTGCTTCTCGCTCTCGAAGCGCGGGCGCGAGGCGCGATGCGGGCCCTCGGCATAGACGGTTGCACCCGTCGCCTGCTTGATCCGGGAGGTATTGGGCGAGTGGTCGCGATGCGTATGGGTGACCAGGATATGCGTGACGGTCTCGCCCTTGACGGCATCGAGCAATGCTGCCGCATGGGCCGCATCGTCAGGACCGGGATCGATGATCGCGACCTTGCCGGTGCCTAGGATGTAGCTGACCGTGCCGGTGAAGGTGAACGGACTGGGATTGTTGCAGAGGACGCGCCGCACGCCGGGACGGACCTCTTCAACGACGCCGGGCTTGAGCGGAAAGTTGCGGTTGAACGGGACGTCGTCGTTGTCGGACATGGCTTGCTCATACCTTGCTGACTTCGTCATGCCCGGCCTTGTGCCGGGCATCCACGTTCTTCGCGTGGTTCAAGACGTGGATGGCCGGG
>NZ_PPPT01000135.1 GCF_006483445.1 Bradyrhizobium guangdongense
GAAGGCTAGGCTCGGCCGCCGCCGGTTGCCGCCCGGTGTCCCATCAACCCAATTCCGGCGCCAAGAACCAGATGCCTGCACGTATCCGCCTTCTCGCGATTGCCGTCGCGGCCAGCGTTCTGGCCGCGGGCCTGTCGGGCTGTGGCACGATCAACGAGAAGGTCTCGGCCGGGATGGGCGACTACATCCCGCAATGGGCCGGCGGCCTGCCGGGCGATGCCCCGCCGCGGCCGGGCACGGCGCAATACGATGCCTGGATGAAGGAGCGGGAACGTCAGCGGCTGATGCCGGCGGCCGATCGCTCGAAGGAAGGTCAGGCCCAGCCACCGGCGTCGAGCTCCGCCGACGCGATCCGCTAATCCATGAACACCACGGTCTTGCGACCGTTGAGGATCACGCGGTCGTCGAGGTGGTAGCGGATGGCGCGCGCGAGAACGCGGCGTTCGATGTCGCGGCCCTTGCGGACGAGATCTTCCGGCGCGTCGCGATGGCTGATGCGCTCGACGTCCTGATCGATGATCGGACCTTCGTCGAGGTCGCGCGTCACGTAATGCGCGGTCGCGCCGATCAGCTTCACGCCGCGCTCATGTGCCTGGTGGTAGGGCTTTGCGCCCTTGAAGCCCGGCAGGAAGGAGTGGTGGATGTTGATGCAGCGCCCCGACAGCTTTGCAGAGAGATCGTCGGAAAGAATCTGCATGTAGCGGGCGAGCACGACGAGATCGGTCTTGGTCTTGCCGACGAGGTCGATGATCTGCCCTTCCTGTTCCTTCTTGGTCTCCTTGGTGACCGGCAGGTGGTGGAACGGGATGTCGCCGAAATCGAGCCCGGCATAGACCTCGCGCGGATGGTTGGAGACGATCGCCGTCAGGGTCATCGGCAACTCGCCGGTGCGCCAGCGATAGAGGATGTCGACCAGGCAGTGGTCGGACTTCGACACCAGCAGCATCACCTTGCGGTGCGCGGCGCGGTCCCGCATCTGCCACTCCATGCCAAAGCGTTCCGCGATCGCGGCAAAGCCGGTCTGGAGAGCCGCCAGCTCGACGGCGAGATCGGCCGCGGTGAACACCACGCGCATGAAGAACTTCTTTGTCTCCATGTCGTCGAACTGCTGGGCATCGAGAATGTTCTGTCCATTGTGGGCAAGGAAGGTGGACACCGCCGAGACGATGCCGGGGCGGTCGGGACAGGACAGGGTCAGAACGTATTGATGATCGGGCATGGTCTTTGATGAAGGTTTGGGCAACCAGCGCGGAACGCGGCGATTTGCGCCCTGCTCTATCACCGTGCGCGGCCTTGCGCCAATCCCAAGAGAGGAGTCAGGATGAACGCAACATTGCAATTTCGCCCCGAGGCTTGACCATGGCCGACCGCTTGAACGGCTACCGCATCCTGATCCTGGAGACGCGCGAGGAAGCGCAATTCTCGAAACTGCTGGCCGAGCAAGGCGCCGACGTCGTGCAATGCCCGATGATCGAGATCCACGACGCCCCCGATCCGGCACCGGTCGAGGCCTGGATCCGCCGCGCCATCGACAAGCCCTTTGACGATCTTGTGCTGATGACCGGCGAAGGCCTGCGGCGGATCATGAAGCTCGCGCGAGAACGCGGCCTCGACCAGGCGCTTGTGGCGGCGCTGGCGAAATCGCGAAAATTCACCCGCGGGCCAAAACCCGGCAAGGCGCTGCGCGAGATAGGGCTGGAGCAGCAGCAGATGACGGAGAAGCCGACCACCGACGGCGTCATCGAGATGATGGCCAAGCTCGACCTCAAGGGTCGCCGCCTGGGCTTGCAACTCTATCCGGACAAGGACCACAGCGCACTGATCGGCGCGCTGTCAGGGCAAGGTGCTGTGGTCGATACCGTGCTGCCCTACGCCTACGACCCCAAGGCGGCAGATGACAACATCGCGGCCGCCATCGACGAGATGGCGGCGGGACGGATCGATTGCATTGCGCTGACCAATCTCGGCCAGGTCCGCCGCCTCGTCGACGCCGCGAAGATGCGTGGCAGCGAGGCCAAGCTGCGTGAGGGTCTTCAGCGCACGCTGATCGCCTCGGTTGGGCCCGCGGTCTCCGGCGAACTCGCCGCGCACGGCCTGCGCGAGGATATTTTGCCGGCCGATGAGTCCTACTTCATGCGCCCGCTGATCTCGGCGATGGCCACGCGCCTTGCGGAGAAGCGGCCGAAAGTGACGGCGGGGTGAAGCCTCCAGCTCAGTGACATTCTTCACATACGCGCCCTCCTGCGGGTGCCACGCATGCAAGACACTCCTGCAAAAGTGGAGGCGCGTTATGACACGCACATGCTCAAGACTTGCAATTTTGTTGCTGGCAGGTTTCGGACTCGTCGCGACCATGTCCGTCGCAAGCGCTGAGGATTGGTACTTTATCAACCGGCAACCGGCCTCGATCGGCGTGGCACAGGCCATGGCCGCGAGGGGCCTGCCGTTTGGCTACTATTGGCTTCAGCCCAACGGCAATTGGGGTTTTGAAGGCAATTCGGATGCGGTCGGAAATACCTACGGCCGTCATCTGAGCCTCTCCGAACGCGGCAGGCTCTACTCTCCGGGCGAGCTGCTGAGGTAGCCTGATCTTCGGCAGTGTCAGGCTTCCGCTGATGGCGACATCAGCGGAAGCAGCGCCCGCACGCGCGGATCGCGCAAATAGAGACCGGCCCAGGCAAGCAGGGCGAGATAGACGCCGAAAAGCATGTGAGTGAAAAGCGGGTTGCCGACCCGCAGGTGTGAGGCGACGGTTCCGCCCATATAGGCGGTCAGCAGGATGGCGCCGAGTACGGCGGTTCTCGGAAACGCATAGAGCGCCGTGCTGATCAGAGCCACAACACCCAACGCGCGCGCAAGGTCGGCCGAGGCAGGGTAGCCGAGTTCGGCGGTCGATTTGATCACGACATCGAGCGGGACGAGCTTGATCCCGGCATCGAACAGCATGAAAGCAATGACAAGCCCGCTCATGACATGGCCGGCGACGCGCATCGAATTGCTCATTGTCATCCTCTTATTTCTTCTTGCCCTTGAGAAGCGCGACGATCGCCATGGCATGGCCATGCCTGAGGCCGAACTCGTCCTTCAATGCGGCGACGATCACGCCGACTTTCACCCCGTCCGCGAGTCCTGTCGCGGTCGAAAAGCCTTTGTCCTTGCCCCATTTACGAAACTGGTCGGGACTCCTGCCGGTCTTGATCCGGATATTGTCGAGATAAGCCTGAAAGCTCACGGCAGCACTCCCCCGGTATTCGCTCCCACCGCCAAGGCCGGATTGAGCCCGCGAATATCGCGATCAGGGCGTCGTTGTTTTGTATGAAAACGACAATTGCGGACGCTCGCGGGCGAGGCGCGCAGGGGTCATGCCGATCAGTTGCTTGACCGAACGGGTCAGATGCGCCTGGTCGAAATAGCCGGCGCCAAAAGTCGCATCGAGAACGGAGCTTCCGCCCACGAGCAAGCTGGCCGCGTGACGCGCCCGCTGTATCTGCTGATAGCTGCTGAACGTCATGCCCGTGACCCGGCGAAAGTGTCGCTGCGTCGAACGCTGGCTCATCCAGTCGACATCGCCGTCAACCGCCGCATCAGTCGCATGGCTGCGTGCGATGACACCCGTGCGCGCCAGGCGAGCGACGAGACACTCCGCATTGTCGAAGCTCGGAATTTCCCAGCTCATATTCGAGAGCAGGAACCGATCATTGCGGAGAACCGGCAAATGTATGCTTTGGTGGTCCATCAATGCCGCCGTCGGGATAAGCGGCAGATAGGTCCCCAATCGAAACCGTATCGCGACCCACTCGCCATTCGCTGGACATTCGACCAGAGTTCCCTGGGTCACGGGCCCCCTGAGCGTCACCGCCAGGAATCCCGGCAACCTTGTCACGACGAGTTCGATATTTCCTTCGGCCATCGACAGGAAGGAGCCGCCGTTCCGGCTCCAGCTCCGCCACACGCGCTCGACGTAAGGCGAAACGGATTCGCGATCCTGGAATCTGATCAGCGCGGCAGGATCCGGTGAGCGCATGCGATCACTCCTCCCCGTAACTCCTGAGACGCTCGATATCCAGGATCGTCACGCCACCATATTCCAGCCGGAGCAGGCCTTCCTTCTCCAGCCGGTTCAGCGAGCGGTTGGCGTTCTGCCGCGACATGCCGGAGAGCGCGCCGATTTCCTCCTGCGTGATCTCCAGATGCTTGGTCGATTCCGGATAGAGGATCGGGTTGAACAGCGAGGCGATGCTGCGGGCAAGCCGCGCGGTCGCATCCAGCGTGCGGTTGACCTCGAGCATGCCGATGAACTGTCCGAGCCGTTCGTTGAGCTGGCGCACCAGGAAGCGGTTGAAGCCGACGCTGTTCTCGAACAGCCAGAGGAACGCACTGCGTTCCATCAGCGCGAGACGGCTGTCGCGCAGTGCAACGACATCGTAGCGCCGCGGCTCGTTCTTCAGCACGCTGCCTTCGCCGAACCATGCGCCCGCCGTGAGTCCGGCCAGGCTTGTCTCCTTGCCGTCGCGCGAAACCGCGCCCATCCGCGCCAGCCCGGAGACCATGCCGGCCCAATAGTCAAACTTGTCGCCGCGCATGAAGATGGTTTCGCCGGTAACGTAGGATCGCTCCACGATCCCGGCGCGGGCGACCTCGATCTCGCGCTCCGTCAATTCGCGCGACCAGGCTGCAATGCGTCGCAAGTGCTCCTGCGCAATCATGATCCCAAAGCCGTCAGCACCACGCGCCGCCTCACTTCATTGCTGCACCGCAACAATACCGCTAGCCGTCCTTCGACGAAAGACTGCCCTCGCCGACCAAACTTTGCGGGAGAATTGTCAGCCACAAGACATTTCAAAATAGCGCGTTACCCTATTGAGGACCACCTTGCGCGATGCGGCTTTTGATCCCGATGGGGACCAGAGCTTGAGGCGGGATCGATCGGGACCTTTGGCTGCATGGCCTCACCCGGACACCCGTACTAGGATCGCACGAGGTCGTGACGAAGAGCGCGCCAAAGCGCCATCGCCGGGGAGGGATTTTTGGTGGATTTCGGCCTTGAAGTGCGCGGCGTGTCCTTGCGGTTCGGCGGTGTCCGCGCGCTGACCGACGTCAGCTTTGGCATCAAGGATGGCGAGCTGTTCTCGATCATCGGCCCCAACGGCGCCGGCAAGACCTCGATCGTGAACTGTATTTCCGGTCGCTACAAACCGACCGAGGGACAGCTCTTCTATCGTGGCCGCGACATCACCGGCCTGACGCCCAACGCGCGCCCCTCGCTCGGCATCGGCCGCACCTTCCAGAACCTCGCGCTATTCCACCACATGAGCGTGCTCGACAACATCATGGTCGGGCGCCATCACCTGCTGAAGAACAATTTTCTCACGGGATCGTTCTATTGGCTCACCGGCGCGCGCAAGGAAGAGCTCGAGCATCGCCGCAAGGTGGAGGAGATCATCGACTTCCTCGACCTGCAGTCGGTGCGCAAGGCACAAGCCGGCACCCTGCCCTACGGCCTGCGCAAGCGCGTCGAGCTGGCGCGCGCAATGGCGCTGGAGCCAAATCTCATTCTCCTCGACGAGCCGATGGCTGGCATGAACTTCGAGGAGAAGGAGGACATGGCCCGCTACATTGTCGATCTCAACGAAGAGTTCGGGATGACGGTGGTGATGATCGAGCACGACATGGGCGTGGTGATGGATATCTCCCACCGCGTCATGGTGCTGGATTTCGGCAAGAAGATCGCCGAGGGCGATCCGGCCGCGGTCCTCGCCGATCCTCACGTCAGGCGCGCTTATCTCGGCGAAGAGGACGAGGTGCTGACCGATCCCGATGACAAGCCCGAGGCTCCGGAGTGCGCAGCATGATGGACTACGCAGGGCGCGTCGCGCAGGCCGATACCTATCCAAAGATGCTGCGGCTCAACGCGAAGGAGCACGGCAGCGAGATCGCCTTGCGCGAAAAGGATCTCGGGCTCTGGCGCCTCTTCACCTGGAACGACTACCAAAACCGCGTGCGCGATTTTGCACTCGGCCTGGTCGAGCTTGGCCTCGGACGCGGCGACGTCATCGGCATTATCGGTGACAACCGGCCGGACTGGGTTGCGGCCGAAATCGCAACCCACGCGATCGGCGGCATGAGCCTCGGGCTCTATCGCGACGTGCTGGATGAGGAAGCATCCTATCTCCTCACCTATGGCGAAGCGCAGCTCGTCTTCGCCGAGGACGAGGAGCAGGTCGACAAGCTGCTGACGCTGGCCGACCGCGTGCCAAAACTGAAGCACATCGTCTATTCCGACCCGCGTGGCATGCGGAAATACGACGATCCCCGGCTGCTGCCGGCCGAAAAGCTCGCCGAACTCGGCCGCGCCCGCGCCGCGCGCGAGCCCGGCCTCTATGACAGCCTGGTCGATGCCACCAAGGGCGAGGACGTCGCAATCCTCTGCACAACGTCAGGCACCACGTCGCATCCGAAACTTGCAATGCTCGCCGCCGGCCGCGTGCTCGGCCATTGCGCGACCTATCTGTCCTTCGATCCCAAGGGACCGGATGACGAGTACGTCTCGGTGCTGCCGCTGCCCTGGATCATGGAACAGGTTTACGTGCTCGGCAAAGGCCTGCTCTGCCGGATGAAGATCAACTTCGTCGAAGAGCCTGAGACGATGATGAACGATCTGCGCGAGATCGCGCCGACCTTCGTGCTGTTTGCCCCGCGCGTCTGGGAATCCATTGCGGCCGACGTCCGCGCCAAGGTGATGGACGCTACGCCCTTCAAGCAGCGCCTGTTCGATCTCGGCATGAAGACGGGACTGGCCGCACTCGAACAGGGCATGCATTCGACGTTGGCAGACACCATCCTGTTCCGCGCGCTGCGCGACCGGCTCGGCTTCACCCGGCTGCGCTCGGCCGCCACCGGCGGCGCCGCGCTCGGCCCCGATACCTTCAAGTTCTTCCAGGCGATGGGCGTGCCGCTGCGCACGCTCTACGGCCAGACCGAGCTGCTCGGC
Organism: Bradyrhizobium guangdongense; assembly: GCF_006483445.1. GTDB lineage: Bacteria > Pseudomonadota > Alphaproteobacteria > Rhizobiales > Xanthobacteraceae > Bradyrhizobium > Bradyrhizobium guangdongense_A. Next base: position 6,992 of record NZ_PPPT01000135.1, read on the forward strand.
GCCTACACGCTGCATCCGGCCGGCAAGGTCGATCCTGACACCACGGGTGTCCCGATGGCGGACGACATCCAGATCCGGATCGACAATGCCGACGTCCACGGCGTCGGTGAGATCGTGGTCCGCCATCCCAACATGTTCTTAGGGTATTACAAGAACCCGGAGGCGAGCGTTGCCGACATCAGGGACGGCTGGATGCTGTCGGGCGATGCCGGCTATTTCAACGACAACAAGCAGCTCGTTGTCATCGACCGCATCAAGGATCTCGCCGAGACCTCGCGCGGCGAGCGTTTTTCGCCGCAGTTCATCGAGAACAAGCTGAAGTTCTCACCTTACATCGCGGAAGCCGTGGTGCTCGGCGCCGGTCGCGATGCGCTCGCGGCGATGATCTGCATCCGCTACTCCATCATTTCGAAGTGGGCGGAGAAGAATCGCATCTCGTTCACGACCTACAGCGACCTTGCCTCGCGGCCCGAGGTCTATGCGCTGCTGCACAAGGAGGTCGAGACCGTCAACGCGACCCTGCCGCCGGCGCAGCGGATCTCGCGCTTCCTGCTGCTCTACAAGGAACTCGACGCCGACGACGGCGAGCTCACCCGCACAAGAAAGGTCCGCCGCAGCGTCATCAACGAGAAATACGAAGGCATCATCGACGCCATCTACCGCGGCGACGCCAACATCCCTGTCGACACCGTGATCCGCTTCCAGGACGGCACCACGCAGAGGGTGCGCACCACGCTCCGCGTGGTGGACCTCGGCGGCGCCGGGCATATGGCGGAGGCCGCGGAGTGAAACTGGTATCCGTCGCGAACTGTGCTGCCCTTCGCCTCTCCCCGCTTGCGGGGAGAGGCCGGAGCGCGTCAGCGATCCGGGTGAGGGG
>NZ_PPPT01000136.1 GCF_006483445.1 Bradyrhizobium guangdongense
TGCACCCGCACCGTGGCGCGGCCGGGATCGTCAGTGAAGCCGACATGCAGGTCCGCGCCCCAGGGAACCGAGGCGAGCTGAACCGAAGTGTCGCCGAAGGCGATGCAGGGATGCGAGGCCGATCCGAGCTCGCCGCGGGAAAACACCGCGGCTGCGATGAGGGGAACGGCCGAAGCCAGGATCTTGAAACGCAACATGACACTCTACTCGCCAAAGCCGGGCCGAAGGGAACCGTGCGCTTATGGTTTGCAGAGAGTAAAGGAAACTCGTTACCGCCGGGTTGACGCGCGCCGCGCGTCACGCCATCTGGCGCACATCCTCCGCGAGTGCCCGGTAGGACAGCGCTTCGGCCAGATGCAGCCTGCCGATTTTTTCGGCGCCGTCGAGATCGGCGAGCGTGCGTGCCACCCGCAGCACGCGGTGATAGCCGCGCGCCGACAGGCGCATGGTTTCGGCGGCGTCGCGCAGCAGTTTTGCGCCTTGCGCATCCGGCTTTGCGATCTCCTCCAGCACGGAGGCCGGCGCCTCGGCATTGGTGCGGATCTGCGGCAAGCCTGAAGCCTGATAGCGCGCGAGCTGGACGTCGCGTGCGGCGGCGACACGTGCGGCGACTTCGGCGGAACCTTCCGCCGGCGGCGGCAGGATCAGATCGGCCGCCGTCACGGCAGGCACCTCGATGCGCAGATCGATGCGATCCATCAGCGGGCCGGAGATGCGGGCCTGATAGTCCGACGTGCAGCGATCGACGCGGCCGCGCTTGCAGGCATAGCCGGGCTCAAAGGCGTTGCCGCAGCGGCACGGATTCATCGCGGCGACCAGCATGAAGCGGGCAGGGTAGGTGACACGGTGATTGGCACGCGAGACCGAGACCTCGCCGTTTTCCAGCGGCTGGCGCAGCGAATCCAGCACGCGCGGATCGAACTCCGGCAATTCGTCGAGGAACAGCACGCCCTGATGCGCGAGCGAGATCTCGCCGGGCCTTGCGCGCGCGCCGCCGCCGGTCAGCGCCGCCATGCTCGCGGAATGATGCGGTGAGCGGAACGGCCGCTGCGCGGTCAGCGCGCCACCTTCGATCTCGCCGGCAACGGAGGCGATCATCGAGACTTCGAGCAGCTCGCCGGGCGACAGCGGCGGCAGAATCGAGGGCAGGCGGGCCGCGAGCATCGACTTGCCGGCACCGGGCGCGCCGATCATCAGCAGATGATGTCCGCCGGCCGCCGCGATCTCGAGCGCGCGCTTGGCGCTTTCCTGGCCCTTGATGTCCCGCAGGTCGAGCGTTGACGCAGCCGCCTCGTGCACTTTGGGCGCAGGCCGCGAGAGCACCTGCGTGCCCTTAAAGTGGTTGGCGATCTGGATCAGCGAGCTTGCCGCAATGATCTGGATGTCCGGGCTTGCCCAGGCCGCTTCCGAGCCGCAGGAGGCCGGACAGATCAGGCCTTCCTCGCGCACATTGGCGCCGATGGCGGCGGGCAGCACGCCCGCGACGGGCGCGATTGAACCATCGAGCCCGAGCTCGCCGAGCACGGTGAAGCCTGTCAGCGCATCCGGCGGGATGGCTCCGATGGCGCCCATCAGGCCGAGTGCGATCGGCAGGTCGTAATGGCTGCCTTCCTTCGGCACGTCGGCCGGCGCGAGATTGACGATGATGCGCCGGGCCGGTAGCGCGAGCCCTGAGGCGATCAGCGCCGAGCGCACCCGCTCGCGCGCCTCCGACACCGCCTTGTCGGGCAGGCCGACGATGATGAAAGCCGGCAGGCCAGGGGCGACCTGCACCTGCACGTCGACCGCGCGGGCCTCGATCCCCTCAAAAGCGACGGTGGAAACGCGCTGAACCATGCCCGACGAAGCCTGCCCTCTCGCACAATCAAGGGTAGCGGAATTGGGTTCCTTTGGCAAGAACATTACAGGAACATCACCGCTAGGGCGGGCAATTCCTAACGAAGGGTAGAGGGGAAACGGACATCAAGCCTCGATTAAGCGTCGACTACGCCTCGAATGCGACCGGTTCCGCTCAGCACATCCCAACACATGTCCGCTACAGATGATGGTGCGGGATGGGCCGTGTTCTAACAGCGAATGGTCGAAATGCTTGCAAATCGCCGGAGAAGCGAACGTCGGGTGTGCAGTCGGCTCGCCAAGATTCATTTTGGGGCGGGCTCCTTGCCGCGTGACTGCACGGTTACGGATATTTCGGATGGTGGCGTGAAGGTGGTGGCCGAGTTTCTCGAGGTGCCGCCGCAATTCACCATCATCTTCGCGCCTGATTACAGCCGCCAATGCCGCCTGCGTTGGCGCATCGGCTGCGAATTCGGTGCTGAATTCACCGATTAGAGCATGATCCGGAAAAGTGTGAAGCGGTTTTCCGGGACAATCATGCGCAAATAGACAAGAGACAAGGCGCGATATTCATCGTGCCTTGGCCGTTCCTTAACGGGAATTTAGCGTTAATCGGGAAGCATCTCTGATCAGTCGCCGACAGTAGATCAGAGTATATGTCCCAGCGTTTCTTCCGTTCGTCTTCCCCGGCGAGAGTTCTACTGCCTGCGCTTTTGGTGCTGGGTCTGTGCGGTTGCCAGACCGCCGGCCTCGAGGACGTCACCGGCGCGCTGGGCAGCAAACCTGACACGACGCGTGCGGCTGAAGCGAGGCCCGATCTCGACGGCTTGCGCGAGCGCTATCGCGCCAAGCAGAACGATCCCCAGGTCGCGCTCGCCTATGGCAAGGCGCTGCGCGAGAGCGGCCAGCGCTCGCAGGCGGTCGCAGTGCTCGAGCAGGCCGTGCTCGCCCATTCCGGCAACAAGGCGTTGCTCGCGGCCTACGGCCGGGCGCTCGCCGACAACGGCAATTTCCAGCAGGCGTTTGACGTGCTGGCCAAGGCGCATACGCCCGAGGATCCCGACTGGCGCATCCTGTCGGCGCAGGGCGCGGTGCTGGACCAGATGGGCCGCAACGAGGAAGCGCAGCAATATTACGCCAGCGCGCTGAAGATCCGGCCCGACGAGCCGTCGGTGCTGTCGAATCTCGGCCTGTCCTATGTGCTGCAGAACAATCTGCCCAAGGCCGAACAGACCTTGGGCCGTGCCTATGAGCGCAATTCGCGCGATCCGCGCGTCCGCGCCAATTTTGCGCTCGTGCTGGGGCTGCAGGGCCGTCAGGCCGAGGCCGAAATCCTCGTGAAGGCGGATCTGCCGCCCGCCGAAGCTGCCGCGAAGGTCAACGCGCTGCGCGAGATGCTGGCGAAGAAGCAGCAGCGGGCGGACAGGTAATCCTAGCGCCGCGCTTGATTGCAGTTAGACTTACGATGCCTTGCGATGCGGCGCGCTTTCGCGCCGTGACGTCCGGGCCTTCAGCTTCTTCAGGAGCGGACCGAGCAGCGAGCGCTTCGGCTTCCTGACCTCGCCGCGTCCGGCGAGCCGGTTGGCGATATCCTGGAACGTCTCGGTGATGCGGTGACTCTTGGAGATCTCCGCGATCATCTGGCCGTTGTTGGCCGCCATCGAGAACAGCTTCGAATCGAACGGAATGACCGCGATCGGCTGGCTTTCCATGGTCTTGGCGAACGCCTTGACCTCGATCTCCGCCCGCTTGTGCATGCCGACCTGGTTGATGCAGTAGAGCGGCGGGCGGTCGTTGGGGCGCGCGGCCTTGAGCACGTTGAGCATGTTCTTGGTGTTGCGCAAGTTCGCGAGATCGGGCTCCGCCACGATCAGGATGTCGTCGGCACTGACCAGTGCGCGCCGCGTCCAGGCCGACCATTGATGGGGCACGTCGAGCACGATGCACGGCGTCGTCATGCGCAGCGTGTCGAACACGGCATCGAACGCTTCGGCGCCGAAATCATAGACACGGTCGAGCGTCGCAGGCGCCGCGAGCAGGCTGAGGTGATCGGTGCATTTGGCGAGCAGGCGCTCCATCAGCGCCGTGTCGGGCCGGTCCTGCGACAGCACCGCATTGGCGATGCCCTGCACCGGATCCTGGTTGTAATCGAGGCTGGCGGTGCCGAAGGCGAGGTCGAGGTCGATCACGACTGAGTCGAGCGACAAATCGCGCGCGATCGTCCAGGCGACGTTATGCGCAACGGTTGACGAGCCGACGCCACCCTTGGCGCCGACGACGGCGATGACGCGGCCGGTGATGATGGCCTCGGACGCCGAGAACAGGCTGCAGATCGAGCGGACGACGTCGATGGTCTCGACCGGTCCGACCACGTAATCGTTGACGCCGCGGCGCACGAGCTCGCGATAGGGCGCGGTGTCGTTGGGGTTACCGATCACGACCACGCGCGTGCCGGGATCGCAGACGCCGGCGAGATCGTCGAGGCCTTCGAGGATGTCGCGCGTGCCGTCGGATTCGATCACGATGACGTTCGGTGTCGGCATCGTCTCATAAGCTTCGATTGCGGCGGCGAGGCCGCCGTCCTTGGCGGTGAGATGCGCTTTCGCAAGACGGCGATCCTGGCCGGCCGCCGTGATGGCGGCGAGTGTCTTGTCGGTCTCGCAATAGGCCTGCACCGAAATGCGCGGCACCGGCGCGATGTGCTCGTCGGGATGCCCCGGAAGGTCGGCTTCGTCGTCGTCGTGGCCGCTCATCATTTGCCCGTTTCGCTGAGTTTGGCCTTGTCGGCCTCGGGATAGGTGGTCGTGGTGGAGATGCCCTTGCGGTACTTGTCGTAGGCGATCGAACGCCGCGCAGTGTAGGCCGGCGTTTCAGCCCGCGGCTGCTCGAGGTCGGCCGGGTTGTCGATCATCGCGGCGAGATTGCGCTGCGTGGCGCAGCCGAGATTGAAGTAGGGACGGTTCTCGTTGTAGCCGGGGTCGAGGATCGACGGACCCACGTCCTCCGGCCACATCCCGCAGGGACCGGCGACCGCGGCGATCCGGGAATAGCTGAGACGAATGGTCGGCAGCAGGCCGGGATCCTCAGGGCGATAGGGGCGCTGGACCACGGCGCGCGACGGCACGCCGCCTGCGGCGAGCACGGAGCGGATCTCGCGATAGGCCGATGCGGCTGCGCGCGCATTCGCGGTGTCGACGGGCACGTCGACGATGACGGAGCCGGTGCCTTCGCGGACCCAGTCGCGCGCGATGCCGCTGACGTCGGCATGCTGCGCCGCCGACAGGCCGCCGCGCGACTGGCCGACAAAGATCACGATCGAGCGCTTGGCTTCCTGCACCGAGATCGGGTGGCGCAGCCGGTAATCGGTCGGCACCGACTGGGTGACGACCTCCTCGGTCGAGGTGCAGGCGCCGAGCGCGACGGAGAGCCCCATCAGCATGCCGGCAAGGCGCAATCTGTGATCGACCGGTCTTTTCGTCATCGCTTCATTCCCCTCGTTTGAAGCTTCGTCTCAGTCGACGATGAAGCCGAAATCGCCCTGCACCCCGGTGATGGGATCGACGCGGCGTGCGGCAAGGCCGTAAAGGCGGTTGATGCGGCCGAGCAGGGCGGATTGCGCGTCGGAGGCCGGCGCGAATCCGTCATCGGGACGCGACAGCTCCTTCTGCGCGACGGCCCGCACGACATAAGGCGTGACGATCACCATCAGCTCGGTCTCGTTGTTGACGTAGTCCTGGCTGCGGAACAGCGCGCCGAGGATCGGTATCTGGTCGACGCCGGGAAGTCCGTTGACCGCTTGGCGCGTCTGCTGCTGGATCAGACCAGCCATTGCCATCGAACCGCCGGAGGGAATCTCCAGTGTGGTCTCGGCGCGGCGGGTCTGGATCGACGGGATGGTGATGGAGTTGGTCGAGCTCGCACTGACAGCTTGCGACACCGTGATCGAATGCTGGTTCGACAGCTCCGACACTTCGGTCATCACCCGGAGGCTGATGCGGCCTTCGCTGAGCACGACCGGCGTGAAGTTGAGCGAGATGCCGAACTTCTTGAACGAGATCTGCGTGGTACAGACATGGGTCACGGGATCGCAGGCATAGCCTGCCGGGATCGGGAATTCGCCGCCCGCGATGAAGGTCGCGGCTTCGCCCGAAATCGCGGTGAGGTTCGGTTCGGCGAGCGTCCGCACCACGCCGGCGCTTTCCATCGCGCGCATCGTCGCGGTCACCGTCGGCAAGCCCTTCGCGATGCCGGAGGCGGTCAGCGCGTTGCCCGACACCAGCGGCACGCCGGAGGCCGTGAAAGGGTTGGCATTGTTGAAATTCACGACCGCCGTGCCGGCATTCATGCTGGCCGAGAGGTCGATGCCCATCTGCTTGACGATATCGCGCCGCACTTCGGCGACGACCACCTTCAGCATCACCTGGTCGCGGCCGCGCACGATGATGTTGTTGACGACCTTCTCGGAGCTGCCGACCAGTTTGGCCGCGACGTCGCCGGCTTGCTGGGCCTCGACGGGGCTCGAGACCGAGCCGGTCAGCATCACGCCGTCGCCGACGCCTTCGATTTGCACGTTGGGAATGGAGGCGCGCAGCGCCGCACGCACGCCGTTGAGATCGCGCTTCACCGCGATATCGTAGGCGGCAACCTGCTGGCCGTCGGCGCCGAAGAACACGACGTTGGTCTGTCCGACCGCGCCGCCGATGATGTAGGCGCGCTGTGACGAGCGGATCACGGCATTGGCGATCTTGGGATCGGCGACCAGCACGTCCTTGACGTCACGCGGCAGGTCGACGACGACGGACTTGCCGACGCCGAGCGCCAAAAAGCGCGTCCGCGCCGACGCGACGCTCGATACCGGCGACAGCCCGAGATCCGCCGCCGAAGCCGGCGTCTGATCGCCGACGCTCGCTTCGGCACCGATCGCCACAGGCGATCCGGCGACGACGCCGAGCATCAGCATGGCTCCCGTCCACATTGAGCGCGCGCGATCCCCCCGGATCCGCATCGCGCCCGGATGTCCCCCAGTCTTCATCTTGAACTTCCTCATCACTTCTGTGACGACGAGCTTTGAATGCCGTAACGGACGACATTCACGCTCGCCCCGCGCTTCGCGGGTTGCTCGTCAGAATCCTTTTTCTCGGTTGCGTTGGCGTCGACGATGCTGCGCAGCGCCAGCGCCAGGGTGCCGCTCTGCCGCGCGCGGGTCAGCGTCTCCGCCTGCTCGGGCTTCAGCTCCAGCGTCACCGTCTTGCCGAGGACGGCGTTCTGGCCTTCCTTCTCCTTCGGCGCCTGGTCGATCGCGAGGACGCGGATGTTCGACAGAACGACTTCGGAGGAGATGAGGTCGGAGGCATTGCCGCCGTTCGCGCCGGTGTTCTTGTCGCGGCGGGTCAGGATGACGTCGACGCGGTCGTTCGGCAGGATGAAGCCGCCGGCGCCGGTCTCCGCAGAAATTTCGGTCGAGATCGCCCGCATGCCGGTCGGCAGGATCGCGGCCATAAAGCCGGAGCCGTCGGCCTTGACCAGCTTCTGCTCGCGGATCGGCTCGCCCTGCATCAGGGGCGTGCGCGCGATCGAGCCGGCGAGTTGGGTTGCCGCATCGGGCCGGCCGTCACGGCGGATGAAGGCGCCGCTCGCGGTCGTCGCCGGCCAGGGCTGCCAGAGCAGGTCCTCAGGCTTGACGATCTGGCCGAGGCCGATGTCGTTCTTGGCGACCAGCACGTCGACCGTCGGCAGCTTCTCGACGACCGGTGCCGGTGTGGCAGGCTTGTTCTCGTAGCCGCTGGCGAGATAGGCGGCGACGCCGCCGGCGCCCAGCGCAATGACGAGAACGACGATGCGTGCGGTATTCATACGCTTACTACTCTCAACGCAGGTGCTCGAACCGCACAGGTGGCGGGCTCCCCCGTCTCGATGAGTAGGCCAGTAAAAGTATAAGGGATGTTGCAACCCCGAATGTGATCGTGCGTCACGCTGCGGGTTTTGGCCGCATGGTGAACGGAGCGTTATTCGGAAAGCAATAAGTCCGTAGATTTACGCGCGTAGCGGCGGTCCCGCGCCGCGTCATGGTGAACGCAAGGTTAGTTTGTCTGCGCGCGAGTGCTGACTGGTAGCCCGGATGGAGCGCAGCGTAATCCGCGAAACTGATCGTTGGGACGCAGGACCCGGATTACGCGTGCGCTCCATCCGGGCTACGGGAGCTGCGCACTACTTGCTCCGCTTCTTCTCGATCGTGTCCCAGATCTTTGCCGCCACGTCCGGACCGCCGAGCCGCGCGATGGCGCGGATGCCGGTTGGTGAGGTCACGTTGATCTCGGTGAGATTGCCGTTGATGACGTCGATGCCGACGAACAGCAGGCCACGCTCGCGCAGCGCCGGCCCGACGGTGGCGCAGATCTCGCGCTCGCGCGGGGTGAGCTCGGTCTCTTTCGCCGCGCCGCCGCGCACCATGTTGGAGCGCAGATCGTCGGCGGCCGGTACGCGGTTGACGGCACCGGCGAACTCACCGTCGACCAGGATGATGCGCTTGTCTCCGAGCTTCACCTCGGGGATGAATTGCTGGATTACCCACGCTTCCTTGAACGTTACCGAGAACATGTCGTAGAGCGAGCCGAAATTCATGTCCTGCGGCATCACGCGGAACACCGCCGCGCCGCCATGGCCATGCAGGGGCTTCATCACCACGGCGCCATACTTGTCGCGGAAGGCGTTGATCTCGTCGAGATCGCGCGAGATCAGCGTCGGCGGCATCAACTGCGGAAAGTTCATCACGAACAATTTTTCCGGCGCGTTGCGCACGCTTGCGGGATCGTTGACCACCAGCGTCTTGGGATGGATGCGCTCGAGGAAATGCGTCGAGGTGATGTAGGCGAGGTCGAACGGCGGGTCCTGCCGCAGCAGCACGACGTCAAAGCCGTTCAGCGCCTCGCGCTTGGCCTCGCCGAGCGTGAAATGATTGCCGGGCTCGTCGCGCACGGTCAAAAGCTGCACCGGCGCCACCAGCTCCTCGCCGACCATCGAGAGCTTGTCGGGGGTGTAATAGGACAGCCCGTGGCCGCGCTTCTGGGCCTCCAGCAGCAGCGCGAAGGTGGAATCGCCCTTGATGTTGATGCGGGCGATGGGGTCCATCTGGACGGCGACGTTCAGTTTCATGGGCGGCCTTTCAGGTCGAGGCGTCGAATGCCGCTAACAGATGGCGTGGAAGTCGGCGCGGCGCAATCAGCATGGCGTCGAATCGCAATTCAAATTCGGTATGCTCGGGATGCGCTACGAGCCAGCCTTGGGCGGCATTGACGATGCGCTGCTGCTGGCGGGGCGTCACGGCATAGGCTGCGTCATCGAGGCTGGCGCGCGCCTTGACCTCGATGAAGGCGATCAGATTGCGCCTGCGTGCCACGATGTCGATCTCGCCATGCGGCGTGCGATAGCGCTTTGCGAGGATGCGGTAGCCCTTGGCCATCAGATAGGCGGCGGCGCGGCTTTCGGCCGATAGCCCCGTGCGGAACGCGGCGACGCGTTCGGGTGACGCGACCTTTGGCTCGGCCGGCGTGGTGCCATCAGTCTTGGCGCCGTTAGTCCTGGTCATCGCTGCCTCGCAAGTCCTTCGCGAGCTCGAGCGCGCGGGCATAGATCTCGCGGCGGGAGCGGCCCGAGAGCTCGACGGCATGGGCCACGGCGTCCTTGACGCTGTGCGTGGCAAGTTGCGTGCGCAGGAGGTCGTCGAGCGCGTCCGGCGTCATGGCCTGGCTGTCGGCGGAAGGCGGCGCGATCACCAGCACGAACTCGCCGCGTGTTTCCAGCGTCGCAGCATCGCGCGCCAGCTCGCCGAGCGGGGCGCGCGAGATCTCTTCGTGAAGCTTGGTCAGCTCGCGACAGATCGCGGCCTCGCGGTCGCCCATGATCTCGGCGAGATCGGCGAGCGTTTCCTGCACGCGGTTGCCGGAGTCGAACATCACGAGGGTGGCATCGATACGGGCGAGCTCGGTAAGGCGGTTGCGCCGCGCGACCGATTTGGCCGGCAGAAAACCTTCGAAAAAGAAACGGTCGGTCGGCAGCGCGGCAACCGTAAGCGCCGCAAGCACCGAGGAGGGGCCGGGAAGGGCGAAGACCGCATGACCGGCGGCCGAGACTTCGCGTACCAGCTTGAAGCCGGGATCCGAGATCAACGGTGTACCGGCATCGGAGACCAGCGCGATCGAGCCGCCCTGTGCCAGCGCTTCCAGGATCCTTGGCCGCGCGGCTTCCGCATTGTGCTCGTGATAGGGTTTGAGCTGCGCCGATATCGCGTAGCGCTCGGTCAGCCGTCGTGTGATGCGGGTGTCCTCGCAGGCGATGACGTCGACCCCGGCCAGCGTTTCGAGCGCGCGGAGCGTGATGTCGCCGAGATTGCCGATCGGCGTCGCGACCAGATAGAGGCCCGGCGCCGCCTTCGGCGCTGCAAAGCGGTGCGCATCGATGGAAAAACCCCGCGCGGCGGCATCGACCGCGCCTTCAGGCGTATTTATCGGGGCTGGCTTTGCGCGCATACTATCAACTTAGAGGGAGAGAAGGGCTAGCGCCATATTCGCGGCCGAAACGCCACGTTGATGGCCGGGCCTCCGGAGGCGAACAGCTTGCCATGAAACACTGGCGATCGCGTTAGGCGATTATTATCCTTTTGTTTTGGTTAACTATTCGCCGACATTATGCCTGAATCCGCGTCTTCTTAGCGGAACTGAGACCCAGACCGGTTTCCACCGGTCGTTACAAGAGCTGCCATGGTGGGCCCGCGTCGTTTGAACTCGTCCCGTCCGGGTGCCCCTTCGCCGGGGGCGACCCGCCGGACCGCGCTTGGCCTTCTGCTGGGCGCACCCCTGCTGTCGGCCTGCGCCGGCGTGCAGCAGAGCCTCAGCCAGTTCTCCAATCCGTTCAGCTCCTCGCCGCCGCCCGGACCCGCCGGTCCGCCGCAGCAGGCCGCTGTCGCCGGCTCCGGCGGGGTCAAGGTCGGGCTGATCCTGCCTTTGTCCGCGGCCGGCAATGCCGGGCTCGCCGCGCAGTCTATGCGCAACGCGGCCGAGATGGCGCTTGCCGAGTTCCAGAATCCGAACATCCAGCTCCTGATCAAGGACGACAACGGCACGCCGCAAGGCGCCCAGCAGGGCGCGCAGCAGGCGGTCGAGGAAGGCGCCGAGATCATTCTGGGGCCGCTGTTCGCGCAATCGGTTCCTGCGGTCGCGCAGGTGACGCGTGCACGCGGCATCTCGGTGATCGCATTCTCGACGGATTCGAGCATTGCAGGCCGCGGCGTCTATCTGCTCAGCTTCCTGCCGGAGTCCGACGTCAACCGCATCGTCGAATATTCCGCCAGCATCGGAAAACGCTCTTTCGCAGCACTGGTGCCGGACAATGCCTATGGCAATGTCGTCGAGGCCGCGCTGAAGCCGGCGGTGCCGCGCCGCGGCGGCCGCATGGTCGTGTTCGAGAAATACGGCGCCGATCGCGCCACCGCCGCGCGCACGGTCGCGGCGCAGCTTGGCGGCGCGGATGCGCTGTTCATTGCCGATGACGGCGATTCCGTCGTCGCGGTGGCCGATGCGCTCACCGCCGCAGGCGCGAATTTGCGCAACATCCAGTTGCTCGGCACCGGCCTGTGGGACAATCCGCGCGTCTATGCGAGCCCGGCGCTGCAAGGCGGTCTCTACGCCGCGCCGGATCCGGCAGGTTTTCGCGCCTTCGCAGGTCGCTACCGCACCAAGTATGGCGGCGAGCCGGTGCGCACCGCAACGCTCGCCTATGACGCGGTCGCACTCGTGGCAGCGCTCGCGCGCACGCAGGGCGGCCAGCGCTTCACCTCCGACGTGCTCACCAACCCGTCGGGCTTTGCCGGCATCGACGGCCTGTTCCGCTTCCGCGCGGACGGCACCAATGAGCGCGGCCTCGCTGTGATGAAGGTCGCGCAAGGCGGCGGTGTCGCGGTCGCGGGATCGCCGAAGAGTTTTGGGGCGTAGCAGCAGATGGAGCTGCTGTAGGGTGGGCAAACGCGCGCTCTTCGCGCGCCGTGCCCACCATTTTTCCAAGCATGAGATAGACGTGGTGGGCACGCTTCGCTTTGCCCACCCTAC
>NZ_PPPT01000137.1 GCF_006483445.1 Bradyrhizobium guangdongense
AGCGCGATGGCGCGGTCGAAGGCGATTCGGGCTTCGTCGTTGCGGCCGAGTTGCATCAGGAAGGCGCCGCGGACGCCGTAAAAATGGAAATAGTTGGCGAGCTTCGGCGCCAGCGGCTCGATCATGTCGAGCGCGGCTTGCGGCCCACGCACCTTCGAGGCCGCCACCGCGCGGTTGAGCGTCACCACCGGCGAAGGCTGCGCCAGCTCCAGCGCACCATAGAGCAGGTCGATCTGCGCCCAGTCGGTCTCCTCCGGCGTTGCCGCGCGCGCATGGAGCGCTGCGATCGCCGCCTGGATCTGATAGGGCCCGGGGCGGCGGTGACGCATCGCCTTGTCGATCAGCGCCAGCCCCTCCGCGATCATGGGACGGCTCCACAGGGTACGGTCCTGGTCTTCGAGCAGGATCAGCGAGCCGTCGGTCGCAAAGCGCGCCTCGTGGCGCGCGTGCTGCAACAGCAGCAGCGCGGTCAGACCCATGATCTCCGGCTCGCTCTGGAACAGCCGCAGCAAGAGGCGCGCCAGCCGGATCGCCTCCTCGCACAGGGGCTTTCGGATCGCGGCGGTATCGCCGCTCGCCGAATAGCCCTCGTTGAAGATCAAATAGATCATCGCGGCGACACCGGCGAGCCGCTCGGACCGCTCGATCGCACCCGGCGTTTCGAAGGGAACGTCGGCATCCGCGATGCGCGCCTTCGCCCGCGTGATGCGCTGCTCCATCGCCGCTTCCGACACCAGGAAGGCGCGCGCGATCTGCTTGACGGTGAGGCCCGAGACGATGCGCAGCGCCAGCGCAATCTGCTGCGTCGCCGGCAATTCCGGATGGCAGCAGATGAACATCAGCCGCAAGATGTCGTCGCGATAATGCGACCCGTCGAGCCGCTCGGCCAGCGCGCCTTCGGCATCGTCGAGGTCGGAGATCGGCTGGTCGTCCTCGGGCAGCGGTTGCTGCTTGCGGTTGCGGCGCACCTCGTCGATCGCGACGTTGCGGCCGACCATGATCAGCCAGGCGGCGGGATCGCGCGGCGGTCCGTTCTGCGGCCAGGTTTTTAGCGCGCGCAGGCAGGCGTTCTGGAAGGCCTCTTCGGCCGTATCGAGATCGCGGAAGTAGCGCAAGAGCGCGCCGACCGCCTGGGGACGCGCCGAGGTCAGCGCGGTCTCGATCCAGGCGGCATCGGTATCGCTCACGTCAAATTCCCTCCGGGCCTGAACACGCCGACAGGACGCACCTCATAGGCGCCGCCCGGATTGGCCGCCCCCAGCTCGCGCGCGACGTCGAGGGCGTCGTCGAGATTCTTGCAATCGACGATGTAGAAGCCGAGCAACTGCTCCTTGGTCTCGGCATAGGGACCGTCGAGCACCAGCGGCGGATTCTCCTTGCGCAAGGTCGCGGCCGCCGTGGTCGGCAGCAGCCGCGCCACCGGACCGAGCCGGCCCTGGCTGGTGAGCCTGTCCTGCACCACGGCAAGCTTCTTCATCACGGCTTCGTCCTGTTCCTTGCTCCAGGAACCGACGAAATCCTCGTCGTGATAGCAGAGGATGGCATAGAGCATGGGCAACAAATCCTGTTCTCAAACTGAAGACGGCCCACTATGCCCTGCCCCGACAGCGATGCGGAAATAATTTGCGGGAAATATCCGGCCAGTCGTGCCATGGAGACTGCAAGATTGAGCTGCCGGCAGATTGGATATCCGTAAATGACGAAAGGCGCACTCGCCCTCCTGATCAACAGCAACTCGCAGAACTGGTCACCCGAGCGCTGGAAAGCGCGGTTCGACGCAGTGTGCGGCGACCGCGTCGTGATGCCGCTGCCCAGTGGTCTCGATCCGGCCAGCGTGCATTATGCCGCAGTGTGGAAGCCGGTTCCGGGCACGCTCGCAGGATTTCCGAACCTGCGCGCGATCTTCAACCTCGGCGCCGGTGTCGATGCGCTGATGGCCGACCGCACGCTGCCCGACGTGCCGCTGGTCCGCGTCGCCGTGCCCGATCTCACGGGCCGCATGACCGAATATGTCGTGCTGCACGTGCTGATGCATCATCGGCAGGAGCTTTACCTGCGGCAGTCGCAGCGCGAGAAGATCTGGGAGCCGAAATATCAGTGGCCGGCGAGCGCCGTCACCGTCGGAATCATGGGCCTCGGCACGCTCGGCATCGATGCCGCCGGTGCGCTGAAGCGCATCGGCTTCCGCGTCGTGGGCTGGAGCCGCAGCGCGCGGACTGTCGAGGGCGTCGCATGTTTTCACGGCGATTCCGGGCTCGATGCGTTCTTGCGCGAAACGGACATCCTGGTCTGCCTGTTGCCGCTGACGCCGGAGACGCACGGCATCCTCAACCGCGACGTCTTCGCAAAGCTCCACCGTAAGGGACCGCTCGGCGCCCCCGTGCTGATCAATGCCGGCCGCGGCGGCCTGCAGACCGAGGCCGACATCCTCGCCTGCCTCGATGACGGCACGCTGGGCGCCGCCTCGCTCGATGTGTTCGTGCAGGAACCGCTGCCTACTGATAGCCGGTTCTGGAGCCACCCCAAGGTGGTGCTGACGCCGCACAATGCGGCCGACACCGATGCGGACGAGATCTCGAAATATGTGGCGGCGCAGATCAAGCGGTTCGAGGCGGGCGGCGCGCTTGAGAATGTGGTGGACCGGGCGCGGGGGTACTAGGCCCCTCACTGTCGTCCCAGTTAGCGGCGGCCGAACGCCAGCGGCGAAGCGCCTGGCGGCAGCGTCGAATGGATGTCGCTGTCAACCAGTCCGGGGGATTGCTGCTGGGTGAAACTCGCCCCGAACGACAGGCTGAGATTCGACGTCGGACGGAATTCTATTCCCGCGCTCGCGCGATAGCCGCCCGGCAGCGTCGACGAGGTAGAATCGAACGGCGTCAGCGGCGGAGCGCCGGACCCGTAATTGTATTTCAAAGTGTCGAAGCCGGTGAAGACCGTGACGGGCGAGTTGGCAAAATTGTAGCCGAACTTGACACCATCAGACGACAGCGCGCCGAAATTGCCGAACGCCCGCGTTTGATCGAAGCCATTCATGCTCCACGCCGCGGTGCTGCTGCGCGAAGAGGACATGAACCAGCCTTTTGGAAGTCTTGATTGCGGATCGTTCGCATCGAAGCCCAGGCTGTCACCCCAGCCCATCAGCCCGCTTGAATTCATGTAAGGCACCGGCGCGGCCTGGGCATGCGCCGTCCGCCCGCCCATGCAGAGAGCCACCAAACCCGATGCGAGAGCGAACCCGCGTGCAAAGCTGAGCGTCATCAATGGAACCTTCGCGTGCGTCGGGATTATACGCGGACTACCCCTTGGAACCAACGCCGATCATCACGTCGATCGTGCCCTTCACGATCGCCTCCAACTCCTTGCGCGGCACACGGGCGCGCGAGCGGATCGCGATTGAGTGCACGGTCGCAGACGCGATCTGCGCCAGCACGGCGGGGTCGGCACTTTCGGGCAGCTCACCCTTCTCCTTGGCCCGGCGGAAGCAAAGACCGAACGCCTTGTCGAGCTCGCTCAGGCCGTCCAGCACCATGGCACGGATATCGGGATCGCCGACGGCCTCCGAGGCCGCGGTTACAACCGTGAAGCAGCCGCGCGGACCGGTCTCGCCGGAGAGATAGATGTTGAGCGCGGAAGCAAAGATCCTTTCCAGCCGCTCGCGCAGCGGCAGCTCCTGGCGAAAGATGTCGGCCATCGCCGCGCGCGCCTCGTCGCGGTAGCGCTGATAGCTCTTGATGTAGAGCTCGCGCTTGTCGCCGAACGCGCCATAGAGGCTCGGCCGGTTCATGCCGGTTGCTTCGGAGAGATCGTCCAGCGACGTCGCCGCAAAACCTTGGGTGCGGAACAGGTCGAGCGCCTTGCCGAGTGCGACATCAGGCTCATAGGCGCGTGGCCGGCCGCGCCTCTTTGGCGGGGTCGGATCAGAGATCGGCGGGCCTTTGCTTTTTTGTACCATTTCGCAAAATATTCCTTGACTAACCCCATATTATGCAAGACAGTACAAAAATCAACTTGGCCAGGTTGAACGACACTTCCATCAAAGGAAATGCCCAAGGAGGCCCCAAGTGGATCTTTATTTCTCGCCCCTCGCCTGTTCGATGGCGACCCGCGTTGCGCTCTATGAGGCAGGCGCGGATGCGACCTATCTCGAGGTCGATTCTCCGAGCAAGACCGTGCTGAAGGACGGCTCCGACTTCCGCGCCGTCAACCCGATCGGCCTGGTGCCGACGCTGCGCACAGACGACGGCGTGGTGCTGACGGAGAACGCGGCGATCCTGCAATACGTCGCAGACCGCTTTCCGCAATCCGGAATCGGCACCCCGGCAGGCATCGACCGCACGCGCCTGCATCAATGGCTCTGCTTCATCGGCACCGAGCTGCACAAGGGGTTGTTCATTCCCCTGCTCGACCGCAAGGCTCCTCAGGAGACCAAGGCCTACGCGCTGGAGAAGAACCTGTCGCGGCTCGACTATCTCGACAATCACCTGAAGGGCCGCGAATTCCTGCTCGACCATTTCACCGTGGCCGACGCCTATCTCGTCACGGTCATCAACTGGACCATGGCGACGCCGCCGATCGACCTCGCGAAATGGCCGAACCTGAAGGCGTATTTCGAGCGCCTGAAGACGCGGCCGTCGTTCACCAGGGCGATCGCCGAGGAGTTCGAGCTGTACAAGCACGAGCTCGCGCGGCGGAAGGCGGCGGCGTAAATCTCTTTTCCTTCTCCCCGCTTGCGGGGAGAAGGTCGGGATGAGGGGGAGCCTCCGCGGGGACGGAGACTATAGGACCCGCGGAGAGTCCCCCTCACCCGATCGCTTCGCGATCGACCTCTCCCCGCAAGCGAGGCGAGGTGAAGGAAGCCGGGGCGACACTGATTATTTGGCGCATGGCCTGCCTGCGCACCAAGGCCTTGGAGACACACGCCCGCGATGCTACCTCAGGGCGTCAGCATCATCGGCTCGCTCCCCATGGCACGCATCACCATCATCGAGACCGGGCACGTTCCCAAAAAGTACCGCGAGCGCCACGGCTCCTTTCCGGACATGTTCGAGCGCATGGTTCGCGCCGCGGATCCGGCTGCGACCTTCGACGTCGTCAGCATCCCCGATGGCGGCGCGCTGCCCGACCCGGGCGAAGTCGATGCCGTCCTGATCACCGGTGCGGCCGCAGGCGTTTACGATGGCCTCGTCTGGATCGCACCGCTGGAAGATTTCGTGCGCGCCGTCCATGCCAGGGGAACGCCGATGGTCGGCGTCTGCTTCGGTCATCAGTTGATCGCACAGGCGCTCGGCGGCGTGGTGGAGAAATCCGGCAAGGGCTGGGGGATCGGCCGGCATGTCTATCAGGTGACGCCGGACAACGGCATCGTCGACGGCGATCAGTTGGCGATTGCCTGCTCGCATCAGGACCAGGTGATCGAGGCCCCTGCCGGCGCACGCACGATCCTGTCGTCCGACTTCACGCCGCATGCCGGCCTGCTCTACGAAGGCGGCACCACGCTGTCCGTGCAACCGCACCCGGAATTCGACGTGGACTTTGCAAAAATCTGCTGCGAACTGCGCGACGGCAAGGCGCCCGACGACGTCGTCGCCACGGCCAAGGCGTCGCTGGAGGAGCCACTCGACAGCGCAAAACTCGGCGGCGTGATTACGCGGTTTCTGACGAAGGCCTAGAACGGGCTATCTCCCAGCCCCGGCACATCCGCCGGCCTCGGGCGCGGCGCGGCCCAATGGAAACGCCGGTCCTTCTCGGCAATCGCGATATCGTTGATCGAGGCTTCGCGGCGCTTCATCAGGCCGTGCTCGTCGAACTCCCACTGCTCGTTGCCGTAGGAGCGATACCACTGGCCGCCGGCATCGTGCCATTCGTATTGGAAGCGCACCGCGATGCGGTTGCCGTCAAAGGCCCAGAGATCCTTGATCAGGCGGTAGTCCTGCTCCTTCTCCCATTTGCGCGTCAAAAACTCCACGATCGCCGCGCGCCCTTGAAACACTTCCGAGCGATTGCGCCAGCGGCTGTCCTCGGTATAGGCCAGCGACACCCGCACCGGATCGCGCGAATTCCAGGCGTCCTCGGCCATGCGGGCCTTTTGCGCGGCGGTCTCGCGCGTGAAGGGTGGAAGCGGTGGGCGCGACATGGCTGGACTCCTCGAATGCTTTGGGCCGCAATCTATCGCGGGAAATCGCGGAGTCGATGGCCGATTGCCTATCGCCCGATCACGAAATCACATCGGCCTTCATCAGGGTGCGGATCGTCTTCGGGATCGGCTGGGCACGACCGCCGCTGATGAAGGCAACGCGCACCTCGGCTTTGACCAGCACGTCCTCGCCGCGCCGCACCTCCTGGTTCAGCATGATGGAGGCGCCCTTCACCGCGACCGGCCAGGTCACGATGTCGAGCACGTCGTCCATGCGCGCGGGCTTCATGAAGTCCAGATGCATCGAGCGCACGACGAAGGCAAAGCCCGGGGTCTCAGTCGCGGCCTGCTCGAACAGCGCATGCTGCTCGGCGCCCATCAGCCGCAGATGATTGGTGCGCCCGCGTTCCATGAAGCGGAGATAATTGGCGTGATAGACGATGCCGGAAAAATCCGTGTCTTCGTAATAGACCCGCACCTGCATGTGGTGGCGGCCGTCACGGATCTCGCCGTCGAGATGGTCAGTCACGTCGCGCGCCTCGCTTCGCACTCGGAAGCGCCCGTTTTGCGCAAAATCGGAGCCTTGTGCAAGCGCAGTCAGGATACGGCCGACACCGTCCGGCCCAGCGTCACCAGCACGATTTCCGGCGGCACGCCGACGCGGACCGGCAGAATGCTGCAGCCGAGCCCGCCGGAGATGATGACGTCGCATTTCAGCCTGATGTGGCCATAGGCGAGCTTGAGGCCCTGCTGCACCGGCAGCGCCGGCGACCAGCCGAGCACGCGGATCTGGCCGCCATGGGTATGCCCGGACAATTGCAGCGCGACGCGCGCCGGAACGCGCGTGGCGATGTTCGGCTCATGCGCAAGCAGGATCACCGGCGCATCATCAGTGATCTTTGCAAGCGTCTCGTTGAGATCGTCGACACCGACGCGCGCGACGGTGCGGATGCGTCGCGCCGGCAGATAGGCAAGCTGGTCGCCGAGGCCGGCGAGCCAGAACGGACGGCCGTTGCTGGTGATCCGCACCGCGTCGTTCTCGTAGACGGGAATGCCGGCGGCCTCGAGCGCGCGATGCGCGACCGTCGGCCCGCGCCCTGCCCGCTGCACGATCTTGTCGTCCCAATAATCATGGTTGCCCATGATGGCATGTATGCCGAGCGGCGCCTTGAGCCGGGCAAGCACTGCCGCCCATTCGTTCGCCGGGATGAAACGCGTGACGCGGCGGTGGCCGGCGACGTAGTCGCCGAGCAGCACGACGATATCAGGCTTGAGCGCATTGGTGCGCTCGACGATCCCTTCGATCCGGTCCAGCGACATCCAGGGATCGCAGGCATGGAGATCGGCGAGCACGGCGATGCGGAGCGGGAAATCGGCAGGCCATTGCCGCGGCATCGGATGATAGCGCTTGATGCGCAGCCGCATCGGCTCGACGCCGACGCCATAGGCCGCTGTCGAGACGCCGAGGGCGGACAGGCCGCCGATTGAACCAAGGAATTTCCGCCGCGTGAGCATGAAGACCCGATCGTGATGCGTTTCCTTGATGGGGCCCGATTGGAGCGGAAATTTGGTGGGCCCGTGCAGATTTCCTGCAGCGCCTAGTCGTCGCTCTCGTCACCGCCGAACAGGCCGAACTGCGCGGGATCGCGCGTCGGCTCGTTGATGCCGAGATGCCTGAAGGCATGCGAGGTCAGGAGACGGCCGCGCGGAGTGCGCTGGAGATAGCCGCACTGGATCAGATAGGGTTCAATGATGTCCTCGATCGCATCGCGCGGCTCGGAGAGCGCCGCCGCCATCGTCTCGACGCCGACGGGGCCGCCGCCATAGTTGAGCGCGATGGTTGAGAGGTAGCGGCGGTCCATGGCATCGAGACCGGCCGCATCGACCTCGAGCGCGCTCAGCGCGTGGTCGGCGATCTCACGGTCGATCTGATCGGCATTCGCGGCCGAGGCAAAGTCGCGCACACGGCGCAGCAGGCGACCGGCGATGCGCGGGGTACCACGGGCACGGCGCGCGATCTCGTTGGCGCCGTCAGCGGTCATGCCGACATTGAGCACGCGCGCGCCGCGGGTGACGATCTTCTCCAGCTCCTCGATAGTGTAAAAATTCAGCCTGATCGGAATGCCGAAACGATCTCGCAGCGGATTGGTGAGCAGGCCCGCGCGTGTCGTCGCCCCGACCAGCGTGAACTTCGACAGCTCGATCTTCACCGAGCGCGCGGCGGGGCCTTCGCCGATGATGAGATCGAGCTGAAAATCCTCCATCGCGGGATAGAGCACCTCTTCGACCGCAGGGCTCAGGCGATGGATCTCGTCGATGAAGAGCACGTCACGCTCTTCGAGATTGGTGAGGAGTGCGGCGAGATCGCCAGCCTTGGCGATCACCGGGCCCGATGTCGCGCGAAACCCGACGCCAAGCTCTTTTGCGACGATCTGCGCCAGCGTGGTCTTGCCGAGGCCGGGGGGACCGACGAACAGCACGTGGTCGAGCGCCTCGCCGCGCTTGCGCGCGGCCTCGATGAACACGGAGAGGTTCTTGCGGGCCTGCTGCTGGCCGACGAAATCGGTCAGGGTCTGCGGGCGCATCGCGGTGTCGCCGACATCGTCGCTGCGGCGCTCGGGCGTGACCATGCGGGAGGGCGTGTTCATGCGACGATGCTACCACGGTGCAAAGGTTTCGCGAGCCACCAGCACAGGCTGGCTGGAATGATTGTCAGCACGGCGAGCACCGCCGACAGCTTCAGCGCCTGCTGTGCCGACCGGACATCCGGCAAAATCAGGGCCGATGATTCCGAGGGCACGACGAACGTGCCGAACGCGACAAAGCCGGCGACGGCAATGGCCGCGGCCAACCACGCCATCCAGATCATATTGACGCCGCCATAGATCGCAGCCAGCGCAAAGACCAGTCCGGCCGCGACGGCCGGCAGAATCGCCGCGAGCATCGTCGCGATCGCGAGCAGCACGACGGCAACCGAAACCATGGTGCGCAGCGCCTCGAGTTCGAGAAGCGCGAGGAACATCTGCAGCAGCGTCGCGCCGAGCGCGACGGCGATCAGCGAAATCAGCGCCGCCATGGTCAGCGGTCCCGCGACGGAAAAAATCAGGACGATACCGATCGTACGCGCGAAACGGCCGACAATGGCGCCGGCTGAATAGTCGCGTGCCGCCGGCATGCCCATGCGGGAGGGCCCGTTCACTCGTTGCCTCGCCGGTACTTGTTCGGCAGCAGTTCGCCGATGGTCACGACCTTCGGCGTCTTGCCGCTGTTGGGAACGATGACACGGGCCTTGGCATCGTAATCGTGGATCAACTCGCGGCAGATGCCGCAGGGCGAGACGACAGCGATCTTGCCGGGCTCGTCGGGCTTCGGATGACGCACGGCAACGATGGTCTCGATGCCGTGGTCGCCGGTCTCGGTGATGGCGCGGCCGATGGCGATCGCTTCGGCACAGACCGCGATGCGGCCGATATAGGCGTCGATGTTCACGCCGGTCACGATACGGCCATCACGCGTGCGCATGGCGGCGCCGACCTCCTGCCAATCGTTGCGATAGCGCTGGCTGATCGCCTTGGTCGCGGCGTCGATGAGTTCCTTGTCGTCTTTACTCAGCATGGCGAAACGTACATTCCTTGGTCAGTCGGGGCCGGCGCCGACCAGTCTATTTCGACAATTCCTTCAGGCCCAGACGAATGAGCTGGGCCGTTTCGGCCTTTTCGCCGGCATTGCGCGACGCCGCCGCAATGGCGGCGGCCGCCTGCGGCTGGCCATAGCCGAGATTGACCAGCGCGGAGATCGCATCCGCCACGGGGCGCGGCGCGCGCTGCTCGTCGATGGCACCGGCCAGATGCACCACGGCAGGATCGACATTCGCAAACGCCGGCGCCTTGTCTTTGAGCTCGGTGACGATGCGCTCGGCGACCTTTGGGCCGACGCCCGGCGTGCGCGCCACCGCCGCCTTGTCGCGCAGCGCGATCGCGTTGGCGAGATCGGACGGGTTGAGCGTGCCGAGCACCGCGAGCGCGACCTTTGCCCCGACGCCCTGCACGGTCTGCAGCAGGCGAAACCATTCGCGCTCAGTGTCGGTGCGGAAGCCGAACAGCTTGATCTGGTCCTCGCGCACATACGTTTCAATGGAGAGCACCGCGGCTTCGCCCGGCGACGGCAGATGCTGCAGCGTGCGCGCCGAGCAATGCACCTGATAGCCGACGCCGCCGACATCGAGGATCACATAGTCCTCGCCGTAGGAATCGATCAGGCCCTTCAGCTTGCCGATCATCGCGCACCCTCGGTCACGGCAAGTCCATCCCCTCCGTCATGGCCGGGCTTGTCCCGGCCATCCACGTCCTTGGTATCGGCAAGAAAGAACGTGGATGCCCGGCACAAGGCCGGGCATGACGGCGAAGAGTTGAGCCTGCACTTCATAGGCCGGCCACCTTCAGCCGGAGCGCGGTGCTCTGGCGATGATGGGCATGCGTAATGGCGACGGCGAGCGCGTCGGCCGCGTCCGCCGAGGGCGGCTCCGCCTTGGGCAAGAGGATCTTCAGCATGACGGCGATCTGGTTCTTGTCGGCGTGGCCGGCGCCGACCACCGTCTTCTTGACCTGGTTGGGCGCATATTCGGCGACCGAGATGCCGAACATCGCGGGCGCCAGCATGGCGACGCCGCGGGCCTGGCCGAGTTTCAGCGTCGCGACGCCGTCCTTGTTGACGAAGGTCTGCTCGACGGCGGCTTCCATCGGCTGGTGCGCAGACAGCACCGCGCCGAGCCCCTCATGGATCGCCAGCAGCCGGTTCGACAGCGGCAAATTGTCCGGCGGTTCCACCGAGCCGCAGGCGACGTAAATCAGCCTGTTGCCGTCAGCCTCGATCACGCCCCAGCCGGTGCGGCGCAGGCCGGGGTCGATGCCGATGATGCGAACGGGGCCGCGAATCGGGAGCGCAGTCATGGGCCAGTGATAGCGGCTGGCCGGAGGAAGCGAAACAGAAACGGAACGAAAGTCCCCGGGGAAGTATGGTCTCGTGCCCCGGGCGCGGCGCAGCGTGAAACGATGCGCCGCGTCCGGGACACGAAAGCTTCTACCCGCCCATCTTCGCCATCAGCGCGTCCGAAATCTCGAAGTTGGCGTAGACGTTCTGGACGTCGTCGTGCTCGTTGAGCAAATCCATCAGCTTCAAGAGCTTCTCGCCGGCCTCGTCGTCGACCGCGACCGTGTTCTGCGGCTTCCAGATCAGGGCAGCCTTGCGCGGCTCGCCGAACTTGGCTTCCAGCGCTTTGGCGACGTCGCGATAGCCTTCGGTCGAGGCGTAGATCTCGTGACCACCTTCGTCCGAGACGACGTCGTCGGCGCCGGCCTCGATCGCGGCATCCAGCACCGCGTCGTCGGAGGCGACGCTGCGGTCATATTCGATGATGCCGGTGCGGTCGAACATGAAGGCGACCGAGCCGGTTTCGCCGAGATTGCCGCCGGATTTGGTGAAGAAGGAGCGGATATCGGAGGCGGCGCGGTTGCGGTTGTCGGTCAGCGCCTCGACGATGACGGCGACACCGCCGGGGCCATAGCCCTCGTAGCGGATCTCGTCATAGTTCTCGCCCTCGCTGCCGAGCGCCTTCTTGATCGCGCGCTCGATATTGTCCTTCGGCATGTTCTCCTGCCGCGCCGCGACAATGGCGGCCCGCAGGCGTGGGTTCATGTTGGGATCGGGCGTCCCGAGCTTGGCGGCGACAGTGATTTCCCGGGCCAGCTTGCCGAACAGCTTCGATTTCTGCGCATCCTGCCGCCCCTTGCGGTGCATGATGTTCTTGAATTGGGAATGTCCGGCCATGCGTGGTCTCTCGGGAATCGTCCGGGGAAATTGGTGTGAAGCGCGGCCTTATAGGCCGCCATCCTACCAAAGTGGAAGACTTTCTAGGGATCTCAGGTAATACCGTAGCTATTTGTGCATAGATTTCAGGCAGCTGTTAACCCTGATTTCATTCCGGCCGGTGAAAATACTGCCGTCCTTTCTCCCGACAAGAGTTGACCTGATGGCGTTCGGAATGTTTCGGAAGCGCGTACCGGACGAGGCTGCGCCCGCGGCGACCCCGCAGGCTGCCCAGCCCGCCGTCGAACAGGCCGTGGCCTCCGAGGGCGATTCGGCCAAGGAAATTCTGGAACTTTTGGAACTCGAGCTCGGCGCCATGATCCGCCAGCTCGAGAAGGCCGCGAGCTCGGTGGCGAGCGGGGCTGACGCCACCGCCACCACGCTTGCGACCATCCGCGCGCGCACCGACGCGCTGACCGGGCGCACCAGTGCCGCGCAGTCGACCGCCACCACCTTCGCCAACGCCGCCGACAAGTTCACCCAGTCGGCGCAGGGCATCGGCGCGCAGGTGCGTGAAGCCGGCAAGCTCGCCGACCAGGCCAGCGCGGCCGCACAGGAAGCACGCGCCAATGTCGACCGCCTGCGCGAATCCTCGGCGGCGATCGGCAACGTCGTCAATCTGATCGCGCAGATCGCACGCCAGACCACGCTGCTCGCGCTCAACTCGACCATCGAGGCGGCGCGCGCAGGCGCCGCCGGCAAGGGCTTTGCCGTTGTCGCCACCGAGGTCAAGGCGCTCGCGGTACAGACCCAGAGCGCGACGGAAGAGATCACCAAGAAGATCGAGACGCTGCAAAAGGACGCCGCCGGCTCGGCCGATGCGGTGCATCGCATCTCGCAGGCAATCGAGGCGATCCGCCCCGTGTTCGAGACCGTCGACGGCGCGGTGGCCGAGCAGAACGCCACGACCAACGAAATCTCCGGCAATGCCGCGACCGCGTCGCAGTTCATCGTCTCCGTCGGCGACAGCGCCGCCGAGATCGACGCCGCGACCACGGCGGCGGAGGCGCATGGCGAGAACGTCGCCAGCGCCGGCAAAGCCGTCACGACGTTTGCGCAAAAGCTCAAGTCGCGTTGCGCGGTGCTGTTGCGGCAGAGCGAGCATGACGACCGCCGCAAGACCGAGCGGCTGCCCTGTCATCTCAAGCTCGAGATCAAGTCCGCGCGCGGCGCTGTGACCATGCCGGTCTACGAGATTTCGATGGACGGCGTGCTGATCGGCGGCGCGGATG
Source organism: Bradyrhizobium guangdongense (assembly GCF_006483445.1). Lineage (GTDB taxonomy): Bacteria > Pseudomonadota > Alphaproteobacteria > Rhizobiales > Xanthobacteraceae > Bradyrhizobium > Bradyrhizobium guangdongense_A. The sequence continues at coordinate 13,231 of NZ_PPPT01000137.1, forward strand.
CCGGAAAGTTTGCAGCCAACGAGAGCCTCGAGGGCACGCTCCAGGATGTCGGCGCCTGCCGCCTGCGCGTCACCGAGCAGACCAAGGCCGGCGCGCGAGCGCAGTTCGTCGCCGCCAATGCGGAGCTTCGCGAAAAGATCGAGGACAAGCTCTGGTCGATCCACGAGGAGAACACCGAGCTGGTGACCCGCGCCATGGAAGCAGGCAGCGCGCTGACAAAAATCTTCGAGCAGGCCGTGGCGCGCGGCGAGGTCTCGCTCGACGATCTCTTCGACACCGCCTACGTCGAAATATCAGGCACCAATCCGCAGCAATACCGCACCCGCTATCTCGACTGGGCCGACCGCGCATTGCCGCCGTTCCAGGAAGCGTTTCTGGCGAAGGAACCGCGCCTCGCTTTCTCGGCCATGGTCGATCGCAACGGCTTTTTGCCGGTGCACAACAAGATTTATTCGCATCCGCAGCGTCCGGGTGATGTCGCCTGGAACACGGCCAATTGCCGCAATCGCCGCATCTTCAACGACCCGGCGGGCCTTGCTGCGGCGCGCAACACCCGCTCCTACCTGGTCCAGAGCTATGCGCGCGACATGGGCAACGGCAACACCGTGATGATGCGCGAGATCGATGTGCCGATCCGCGTCCAGGGTCGACACTGGGGCGGATTCCGCACCGCCTATAAGCTCTAGAATTCGAGCCGAACGAACATAAGCACGCTTCCGTGCACGCTCAGGCAAGACCGGCTGCGCGAATCACGATCTAACTTCCGACTGGAAGTGGGACGCCGCGTGCGCCGGTCGATCGGCGCCGGCTGAAGGAAGCTCGCAACATGTCCGCCGCGCAACTTGCAGTATTGGACACCGGATCCAACCGGTCGCTGGCCGAGCGGCTCATCGACCAGCTCGCCGACCGCATCGGCGGCCTCGGAGTGGAGCTCGCCGACATCGCCGGCAACGTCCAGGAGGTCGCAAGCCGCGTCGCCAACCAGTCGGAACGGTTCCACCATCTGCAAACGACGGCCGAGACGATGGTCTCCGCCAATCGCGACATCGCCAACGCATCACAAGCGGTGCAATCGACCACCTCGGCGGCCGTCGGCGAAATCGTGCAATCGCGCAGCGCCGTGGACGCAGCGGTGCAACACATCGCCGAGCTCGTCGAAGCGGTCGGACGCATCGAGGCCCGGCTCGGTGCCGTCGGCGCCGCGCTGTCGCAGGTCGCAAAAGTCTCCGGCTCGATCGAAGCGATCGCCAAGCAAACCAATCTGCTCGCGCTCAATGCCACCATCGAAGCGGCGCGCGCTGGGACTGCCGGCCGCGGCTTCGCCGTGGTCGCCAGCGAAGTCAAAAACCTCGCCGAAGGCACGCGCCAGGCCACGCAGCAGATCTCCGACACCGTGCGCGATCTCGACGGCCAGATCGGCAGCCTGATCGGCGAGAGCAGCGACGCTTCGCTGCGCGCCAAGAGCGCCGGCGAAGGCGCCCAGCAGATTTCCGGCATCATCGCGCGCGTGCAGCAGGGCATCGCCTCGGTCGGCCAGGAGATCGACGGCGTCGCGCGTGCTGCGACCTCCAACCTCGGCCATTGCGACACCGTCATTTCAGAGCTCAGTGAGCTCGCCAAGGGCGTCGACCTTTCGTCGCGAGATCTCAGGAACGCCGACGAGCGCGTCGCAAAGCTTCTTGAGACCTCCGAAGGCTTGATTGCGCTGATCGCCGACAGCGGCGTCGAGACATCGGACGCACCGCTGATCCGTGTCGTCGTCGACACCGCCAAACAAATCTCGGCCGAATTCGAGGCCGCCGTCGATCGCGGCGAGATCACGCTCGACAAGCTGATGGACGAGAATTATCGGGAAATTCCCGGCACCGATCCAAAGCAATATCTCACCAGCTACGTCGAATTCACCGACCGCGTGCTGCCTGCGATCCAGGACCCGATCCAAAAGTCCGATCCGCGCATCGTGTTCTGCGTCGCCTGGGCCAGGGGCGGCTATCTGCCGACGCACAATCCCAACTACCGCCTGCCGCAGGGCAAGGACCCGGTCTGGAACAACGCCAATTGCCGCAACCGCCGCCTGTTCTCGGACCGAGCGGTGAAGAAGGTGGCGGCGAATACAAAACCGTTCCTGCTGCAAACCTACCGCCGCGACATGGGCGGCGGACAGTTCGTGCTGATGAAGGATCTGTCAGCGCCGATCGTGGTGAAAGGCAAGCACTGGGGCGCGTTCCGGATGGGATTTAGGCAGGGGTGAGTGCGCGCCGCTGCGCGGCGAAGCGCGATATTTCCCATGTCGTCCGGACAAGCGGAACTCTGGCAACGCGCAGCGTTGCTAGCGCGGCGCGCCGATCCAAGACCCATAACCACAGGGCTAAGTTTGGCGAAGACTCGTGGTTACCAGCTCGCGCCACAGCCACTCCCTGTGGCTATCGATCCCGGATCTGCGCTTACGCTTGTCCGGGATGACACCGAATTTGCGGCAACAACTAACTCAACCAAAACCTCGGCGTCGCCGGCTCCAGCCGGCCGCCCGCACGCACCGGCGCGATGCGGAGCGCGAGCCCCGTGGTGTCGTCCGTCTCCACGGCCACGCCGCTCAGCGTCGCAACACCGCCGGCCGGCTCGAACCGACCCGACGGAATGCCCGACGTAAAGCGGCGCAGCGGCTCTTCCTTCTGCATGCCGATGATCGAATCGTAATCGCCGGTCATGCCGGCGTCGGTCATGTAGGCGGTGCCGCCCGCGAGGATCTGGTGATCGGCGGTCGGCACATGGGTGTGCGTGCCGACGACGAGGCTGGCGCGGCCGTCGCAGAAATAGCCGATGCCCTGTTTCTCGCTGCTTGCCTCGCAATGGAAGTCGACGACGATCGCATCGGCCGCAACGCCGAGCGGACAGGCGCCGAGCTCGCGCTCAAGTGCAGCGAAGGGATCGTCGAACGGCGTCATGAAGACGCGACCGAGCGCGTTGACGACGAGCGCATGCTTGCCGTTCTTGGTCTCGACCAGCGCTGCACCACGGCCGGGCGTGCCGCGCGGATAGTTCGCCGGCCGCACCAGGCGCTCGGCGCGCTCGATGAAAACAAGCGCCTCGCGCTGGTCCCAGGAATGATTGCCGAGCGTCACCGCGTCGGCGCCGGCATCCAGCAGTTCCTGATAGATCGCTTCGGTGATGCCGAAACCGCCGGCCGAGTTCTCGCCATTGACGACGACGAAATCGAGCGACCAGTCGCGGATCATGCCGGGAAGATGTTCGGAGATCGCCGTGCGGCCGGCACGGCCGACGACGTCACCCACGAAGAGAATGCGCAACTTCAGGACTCCGGAAATCGAAAACGTCCGATTCCGTTAGCACATAATCCAGCGCGACGTCGTGCGATAGTGCAGGAACAGCCTCGATCTCTTGCGCCGCAAACGCCACCCCGATACCCAGCACGTGCTTGGTCTTGCGCAGATGCGCGAAGGTGAAGTCGTAATGCCCCGCACCATAGCCGATGCGATGGCCGAGACGGTCGAAGGCCGCGAGCGGCGTCAGCATGATGTCCGGAATCACTTCAGCAGCGGCCGGCGACGGCTCGGGAATGCCGAGCGGGCCGAGCATCAGGCGGTCGTTCGGATGCCATAGCCGGAAGATCAGCGACTTGCCGCGCGTGGTGACACAGGGCAGCGCGAGCCGCGCACCCTCGTCTGCAAGTTTGCGCATCAACGGCGCCGGGTCGATCTCGTTGCGGATCGGCGAATAGCCGGAGACAATGCTGCCGGGCAGGAGCTTGAAAGGCAGGCCGCGCCTGGCGAGCTTTGTCGCGGCGGAAGCGCGCTTCTTGTCACTGAGCGCGTCGCGCGCCGCGAGGGCTTTGGCACGAAGGTCGGACTTGGAATTGCTCATGTGCTTGGCTCTCCAACGTCATCACCCGCGAATGCGGCTGATCCAGTAGTCCAGAGGCGGTGAAGCATCACTCGAGCGCCGCAGCGTACTGGATGCCCCGCTCAGGCCGGGGCATGACATCGCACCAAACAGAACCGCCGCAGTCTGACGCGCAGAATTCGACAGGCACAAAGCAGAAGGGCAGAAAGTGCGAGGCCGCAATCGCCGTTGAAGCACTCGATCCCGGAGTTCCCTACGAAAGTAGGTGGGCACCATATGTCCGGGTCCACGGACCCGGCCAGGGACAGTTCCCTAAAGGATCGATAAGGCCCCGGGGATATATGGCTCCTGACGTGCGTCGCAGCCTCGCTCGGTCAATGTAACAACGAAAGTTCCGAACCGCCAGCCCGGTGCCCGCGATCACCCGATCGCGATGCCGTTGCCGACGGTCCGGTTCAGTACTTGTGTCGACTTTTCGATCCGCTCGGCCGCGGCATTCAGCGCGTTGACGACCGCGGTCTGCGTGATCCGCGCGCGCTCGGCGGCGGCGTTGCGGAAGTCGCGCAGCTCGGTGACCTCGGCTTCCAGGGTGCGGACGCGATTGCCAGCGTCGAACAGCTCGTCGCACGCCATCAGCGCGGCCATCACGGTGAGCCTGGCATCGCCGATCTCGCCGAACTTGCCGCGCAGCGCCTGAATGCGGGACTCGAAGCTCTCCGCGAGCTTCAGAAGCCGCACTTCCTGCCCTTCCTCGCAGGCCATGCGGAATTGCCGGCCGTTGATGGTGACGTTGATGTGGCTCATGAGTCCTCTCCGGTATCGAGCACCGAGCGTATCGTGACGATCGCGGCGTCGAGCCGATCGGAGATGTCGCGACTGGTGCGTTCGAGCTTGCGCGCCTTCACCAGCGCACCGTCGAGTTCGTCGGCCAGACGCGAGCGATCTGCGCCCAGTGCCTGAATGCGCGTCGCAAGCTCGTTCTCGTCGCGATCGGCATCGCGGCGGCGTTCGACCGCGCTCTCCAGCGCGTCGAGCGCCGCCATGAGCCTGCGGGTCGCGATCTCGATCTCGAGGGCGGACGACTCCGTCATGGCGGAACTGGTGGCAGCGCGATCGCTCATGCAGTTAGCGGCGAACCTTCATGTGAGCTTGCCGTCCGGCAAAAGACTCGGTTCGGCAAGCGGTTAGAAGCAAATATTTACGTGGCAAGGAAGGCCAGCGCAACGCCGCCGCAGAACTATGCACCGATAAGCAACTTTTCGGCCCGGGAACGCGTTTGATTGCCTTGGACTCGGGGAACCGAGATGCTATCCCAGCCCCGACCCGAGCGGCTGCCAGGCTCGTCCCCACGCGGCCCACACCGCCACCAAGCGCTTCATTTCAGACGGATTTTCATCATGACGCAGGTCGACCACACCCGTATGGCCAATGCGATCCGCGGCCTTTCGATGGACGCCGTCGAGAAGGCCAAATCGGGCCATCCCGGCCTGCCGATGGGCGCCGCCGACATCGCCACCGTCCTGTTCACGCAGTTCCTGAAATACGACGCCACTGCCACCAACTGGCCCGATCGCGACCGCTTCGTGCTCTCGGCCGGCCACGGCTCGATGCTGCTCTATTCGCTGCTGTTCCTCACCGGCAATCCGGACATGACGCTGGACCAGCTCAAGAACTTCCGCCAGCTCGGCTCGCTCACGCCCGGCCACCCCGAGAACTTCCACACCAAGGGCATCGAGACCACCACCGGCCCGCTCGGCCAGGGCATCTCGACCGCGGTCGGCATGGCGCTGGCGGAGAAGATGCTCGCCGCCGAGTTCGGCAAGAAGATCGTCGACCACCACACCTATGTGCTCGCCTCCGACGGCGACCTGATGGAAGGCGTGTCGCAGGAAGCGATCGCGATGGCCGGGCACTGGAAGCTCGGCAAGCTGATCGTGCTCTACGATGACAACGGCATCTCGATCGACGGTCCGACCTCGATCGCCGATTCCGTCGACCAGGTGAAGCGCTTCAAATCCGCCGGCTGGGCCGCCGAGAAGATCGACGGCCACGACCAGGCCGCGATCGCAGCCGCCATCACGCGCGCGCAGAAGTCGAACAAGCCGACGCTGATCGCCTGCCGCACCACGATCGGCTACGGCGCACCGACCAGAGCCGGCACCGCCAAGGCGCATGGCGAGGCGCTCGGCGCCGATGAATTGAAGGGCGCCAAGGAAAAGCTCGGCATCTCGCTCGAGCCGTTCTCGGTGCCCGACGACGTACTGAAGGCCTGGCGCGCAGCCGGAAGCCGCGGCGCCGCCGCCCGCAAGGAGTGGGAAGATCGGATCAGTCAGCTCGGCAGCCGCAAGCGCGCCGAATTCGAGCGCCGCCTGCGCCATGAGCGGCCGGCCTCGCTCGCAAAGGCGCTGAAGACGTACAAGAAGGAGCTCCTGGAAAAGCCGATGATTGCGGCCACCCGCAAATCCTCGGAAGCCGTGATCGAAGTCATCGCCGGCGCGATGCCGATGGAATTTCTGGCGGGCTCCGCCGACCTCACCGGCTCCAACAACAACAAGGCGAAGTCAGCCACGGCCTTCTCCGCCAAGACGCCGAAGGGCCGCTTCATCCATTATGGCATCCGCGAGCACGGCATGGCCGCGGCCATGAACGGCATTTTCCTGCATGGCGGTTTCGCACCCAACGGCGCGACCTTCCTGGTGTTCACCGATTATGCGCGGCCGGCGATGCGGCTTGCCGCGCTGATGGGCGCCGGCGTGGTCTATGTGATGACCCACGACTCCATCGGCCTCGGCGAAGACGGCCCGACCCATCAGCCGGTCGAGCATCTCTCGGCGCTGCGTGCGATCCCGAACATGCGCGTGTTCCGCCCCTGCGACGCCGTCGAGGTCGCCGAGTGCTGGGAGCTGGCGCTCAACCGTGTCGACGGGCCGACTGTGCTGGCACTGACGCGCCAGAACCTGCCGCAGCTCCGTACCATCGCGCGGAACGACAACCCTTGCGCGGAGGGCGCCTACGAGCTGGTCCCGGCGCAGGGCGAAGCCAAGGCAACTTTCTTTGCATCCGGCTCCGAGGTCGAGATCGCGGTCGCCGCGCAGCGCCAGCTCGCCGAACGCGGCATCCCGTCGCGGGTTGTCTCGGTGCCGTCGCTGGAACTGTTGTTAGCGCAACCAGAGGCCAAGCGCGCCGCAATCATCGGCAATGCGCCGGTGAAGGTCGCGATCGAAGCCGCGGTGCGCTGGGGCTGGGATGCCGTGATCGGCCAGGATGGCGAATTTATCGGCATGCGTTCCTTCGGTGCCAGCGCCCCTGCAAAGGACCTTTTCAAGCACTTTGGAATTACCGCTGAGGCCGCAGTTAACGCTGTGCTGAAGCGCGTATCCTGAGTGTTGAGCTTGCCGGCAAAAAGGATTACCAAGCTCCTCATATGAACCAGTCCCGCCCGGCCGAACCGGGCGTCCGTCTAAAAACCCTCGCAGGCGCGCTGGCAGCCTTGCGGGATGAAAATGGTCATTGAAGGAGACGAATGATGGCAGTCCGCGTCGGAATTAACGGGTTTGGTCGCATCGGCCGCAACATCCTGCGGGCCATCGCAGAGTCCGGCCGCAAGGACATCGAGGTGGTCGGCATCAACGACCTCGGCCCGGTCGAGACCAACGCGCACCTGCTCCGCTTCGACAGCGTCCACGGCCGTTTCCCCGGCACCGTCACCGTCGATGGCGACACGATCAGCCTCGGCGGCAACAAGATCAAGGTGACCGCCGAGCGCGATCCCTCGAAGCTGCCCTGGAAGGATCTCGGCATCGACATCGCGATGGAGTGCACCGGCATCTTCACCTCGAAGGACAAGGCCTCCGCGCATCTGACCGCCGGCGCCAAGCGCGTGCTGGTCTCCGCGCCCGCTGACGGCGCCGACGCCACCATCGTCTACGGCGTCAACCACGACACGCTGACCAGGGATCATCTGGTCGTCTCCAACGGAAGCTGCACCACCAACTGCCTCGCGCCGGTCGCCAAGGTCTTGAACGACCTCGTCGGCATCGAGACCGGCTTCATGACCACGATCCACGCCTATACCGGCGACCAGCCGACGCTCGACACCATGCACAAGGATCTCTACCGCGGCCGCGCGGCTGCGATGTCGATGATCCCGACCTCGACCGGTGCGGCGAAGGCGATCGGCCTCGTGCTCCCCGAGTTGAAGGGCAAGCTCGACGGCGTCGCGATCCGCGTGCCGACCCCGAACGTCTCGGTCGTCGACCTCAAGATCATCGCCAAGCGCGCCACCGACGCCAAGGAGATCAACGCCGCAATGAAGCGTGCCTCCGAGCAGCAGTTGAAGGGCATCCTCGGCTACACCACGGCGCCGAACGTCTCGATCGACTTCAACCACGATCCGCACTCGTCCACGTTCCACGAGGACCAGACCAAGGTGCAGAACGGCACGCTGGTGCGCGTGATGTCCTGGTACGACAACGAGTGGGGTTTCTCGAACCGCATGGCGGATACCGCCGTTGCGATGAGCAAGGTGATCTAACTCCGCTCCCGTGTCCCGGACGCGATGCAGCGTGAAACGCTGCTTCGCAGATCCGGGACCCATTTCACCGCGAGACTCGCTGCAACGTGGGTCCCGGTTCTGCACAGCAGCGCTTCGCGCCGCTAGTGCGCCCGGGACAAGAGAGCCGAAGATGACCAACAAATTCCGCACCCTCGACGACGTCAATGTGAAGGGCAAGCGCGTGCTGCTGCGCGTCGACCTGAACGTGCCCATGGAGAACGGGCGCGTCACCGACGCAACGCGGCTCGAGCGCGTCGCGCCGACCATCACCGAGCTCGCGGACAAGGGCGGCAAGGTCATTTTGCTCGCGCATTTCGGCCGGCCCAAGGGACGCGATCCCAAGGAGTCGCTGAAGCCCGTCGCCGAGGCGTTGGCCAAGGTCGTGAACAGGCCGGTCGCCTTTGCCGACGATTGCATCGGCGAGCCCGCGGCGAAGGCCGTGGCCGCGATGAAGGACGGCGACATCCTGTGCCTGGAAAACACCCGCTTCCACAAGGAAGAAGAGAAGAACGATCCGGCCTTCGTGGCTGAGCTCGCAAAGCTCGGCGACATCTGGGTCAGCGACGCGTTCTCCGCCTCCCACCGCGCCCACGCCTCGACTGAAGGCCTCGGCCACAAGCTGCCGGCCTATGCAGGCCGCACCATGCAGGCCGAGCTCGACGCGCTGGAGAAGGCGCTGGGCTCGCCGACCAAGCCGGTCATCGCGATCATCGGCGGCGCAAAAGTCTCGACCAAGATCGACCTGTTGGAAAACCTCGTCACCAAGGTCGACGCGCTCGTCATCGGCGGCGGCATGGCCAACACCTTCCTGCACGCCCAGGGCGTCGGCGTCGGCAAGTCGCTGTGCGAGAAGGATCTCGCCCCGACTGCGCTGCGCATCATGGAAAAGGCCGAGGCCGCCAACTGCGCCATTATCCTGCCGGTCGACGCCACCGTCGCCTATCATTTTGCGGCCAACGCGCCGTCGCATGCATACGGCCTCGACGCCATTCCTGCCGACGGCATGATCCTCGACGTCGGCCCGCAATCGATCGTGCGCATCCATGCCGCGATCGACGATGCGGCAACGCTGGTCTGGAACGGTCCGGTCGGCGCCTTCGAGATGCAGCCCTTCGACCGCGGCACAATGGCTGCGGCGCGGCACGCCGCCGAGCGCACCAAGGCGAAGAAGCTGATCTCGATCGCGGGCGGCGGCGACACTGTTGCCGCGCTCAACCAGGCCGGTGTGAGCGCGGATTTCACCTATGTTTCGACGGCCGGTGGCGCATTTCTTGAATGGATGGAAGGCAAGCCCCTGCCCGGCGTTGAAGTTTTGCGCATCAAGTAAATAGCTGAACTAGCTAGAGGCCTCGCTGGCCCAAACGGGAGAAGGATACAGATGGCTCGGATCACGTTGCGTCAATTGCTCGATCATGCGGCGGAACACGACTACGGCGTCCCGGCTTTCAACATCAACAACATGGAGCAGGCGCTGGCGATCATGGACGCGGCCAACCAGGTCGACGCTCCCGTGATCATCCAGGCCTCGCGCGGCGCGCGCTCCTATGCCAACGACATCATGCTCAAGCACATGATGGACGCCGTCACCGAGATCTATCCGCACATCCCGGTCTGCGTGCATCTCGACCACGGCAACGAGGCCGCGACCTGCATGACCGCGATCCAGGCTGGCTTCACCTCGGTCATGATGGACGGGTCGCTGAAGGCCGACGGCAAAACCCCGGGCGACTGGGACTACAATGTCGGCGTCACCAAGACCGTGACCACGATGGCGCATCTCGGCGGCATTTCGGTTGAAGGCGAGCTCGGCGTGCTCGGCTCGCTCGAAACCGGCATGGGCGACAAGGAAGACGGCCATGGCGCCGAGGGTAAGCTGTCGCACGACCAGTTGCTCACCAATCCGGATGAGGCCGTAAAATTCGTCAAGGAGACAAAGGTCGACGCGCTCGCGATCGCGATGGGCACCTCGCACGGCGCCTACAAGTTCACCCGCAAGCCTGACGGCGACATCCTCGCCATGAACGTGATCGAGGAGATCCATCGCAAGCTGCCGAACACGCATCTCGTGATGCACGGCTCCTCCTCGGTGCCGCAGGACCTCCAGGAAATCATCAACGCCAATGGCGGCAAGATGAAGCCGACCTGGGGCGTGCCGGTCGCCGAAATCCAGCGCGGCATCAAGAACGGCGTGCGCAAGATCAACATCGACACCGACAACCGCATGGCCATGACCGGCCAGATCCGGAAAGTGCTGAAGGACAACCCGGAAGAGTTCGATCCGCGCAAGTATTTGAAGCCCGCCATGGAAGCCATGACCAAGCTGTGCAAGCAGCGGCTCCAGGAGTTCAACACCGCCGGCCAGGCCTCCAAGTTCAAGAAGATCCTGACCACCGCCGACATGGCCAAGCGCTACGCCAAGGGCGAGCTGGATCCCCGCGTCGCGTAGCGATCGCGAAGGTGGCGTAAAGGACCGACACGCACTCTCCTCCGTCATTCCGGGGCGCCGCAACGCGGCGAGCCCGGAATCCATCGGGCCACCGTCAACGCAGATGAATGGATTCCGGGCTCGCGCCAACCAAGTCGGCTGCTGCCGACTTGGTTCTTCAAATCTGCCGAACTCGGGTAAACCCGAGTTCGGGCGGCGCGCCCCGGAATGACCGGTCTCCCCGCTTTACCCTGCGACGAACGTTAACTCGGCAATTGCCCGAGAACGGTCTATTTTCCCGGGCAAGGCAGAATCGTTTTGGGAGGATCTCTCGATGAATCTGACTGAGCTCAACAGAGTAGCGACCGCCATGGTGGCGCCCGGCAAGGGCATCCTGGCGGCCGACGAATCCTCAGGCACGATCAAGAAGCGTTTTGACGCGATCGGGGTGGAATCGACGGAAGGAAACCGCCGCGACTACCGCGAGATGCTGTTTCGCTCAGAGGAGGCCATGCGCCAGCACATCTCCGGCGTCATCCTGTATGACGAGACGATCTGGCAGAATGCGAAGGACGGCACGCCGCTCATCAAGCTGATCGAGCAGAGCGGCGCCATTCCCGGCATCAAGGTGGACGAAGGTACGCAGGCCTTGCCGATGTGCCCGGGTGAAACAGTCACCGTCGGGCTCGACAAGCTCGCCGAGCGGCTGAAGAAATATTACGAGCGCGGTGCGCGCTTCGCCAAATGGCGCGCGGTGATCGATATCGGCAGCGGCATCCCGTCAATGACCGCGATCAGCGTCAATGCCCATGCGCTGGCGCGTTACGCCGCGCTGTGCCAGGCCGCGCAGATCGTGCCGATCGTCGAGCCGGAAGTGCTGATGGACGGCGATCACGACATCGACCGCTGCTATGAGGTGACGCAACGCGTGCTCAACAAGACGTTTCAGGAATTGCGCGTCCAGCGCGTCGCGCTCGAGGGCATGGTGCTGAAGCCGAACATGGCGGTGTCTGGCAAGAAATGCGCGAAGCAGGCCTCCGTTGCCGAGGTCGCGGAAAAGACCGTGCGCCTCCTCAAGGCTTGCGTGCCTGCGGCCGTGCCCGGCATCGCCTTCCTCTCCGGCGGACAGTCGGATGAGGAAGCGACCGCGCATCTCGACGCCATGAACCGGCTCGGCCGGCTGCCATGGGGCCTCACCTTCTCCTATGGCCGTGCCTTGCAGGCTGCGCCGCAGAAGGCATGGTCCGGCAAGGCGGAGAACGTTGCCGCCGGCCAGCGCGCCTTCTCCCATCGCGCACGCATGAACGGGCTTGCGAGCCAGGGCAAATGGGATCCGAGCCAGGAAAAGAAGGCGGCCTAGACTTGTCGAACAAACCCAAGCCCGCGCCTGCGCGCCCCGCGCCGCGCCTCTATCTCGCAACGCCGGTCGTCGACGATCCCGCCGCGCTGGTGAAAGAGTTGCCTGCGCTGCTCGCCGCCGCCGATGTCGCGGCCGTGCTGGTGCGGTTGAAGGAGACCGACCAGCGCACCATGATCTCGCGTGTGAAGGCGCTGGCGCCGCCGGTGCAGCATGCAGGCGCAGCGCTGCTGCTCGACGGCCATGCCGAGCTGGTCGCGCGCGGTGGCGCCGACGGCGCGCATCTCACCGGCATCGCCGCGTATGAAGAGGCCGCGCCCTCGCTGAAGCCGGATCGCATCGCCGGCGTCGGCGGCCTTGCCACCCGTCACGATTCCATGAGCGCGGGCGAGATGGGCGCGGACTATGTGCTGTTCGGCGAGCCCGACGCGAAGGGCCAGCGTCCGTCGACCTCAGCCATCGCCGAGCGGCTCGACTGGTGGGCCGAGCTGTTCGAGCCGCCTTGCGTGGGCTTTGCCACCTCCTCGGCGGAAGCGTTCGAGTTTGCCGCGTCGGGCGCCGATTTCGTGCTGGTCGGCGATTTCATCTGGGCCGATCCGCGCGGACCGGAGGCCGCGCTGACCGACGTCGACGCTGCCATCAAGAAGGCCTATGCAGAGGCGACCACGTCCGCCGGCGCGGATAGCCGATTGTCATGATGCTCCCGCGTTCGATCACGATCCTGTCCGCACTGGTGCTGCTGACCGCGCCCGCGGCCGCGCAGATCCAGCTGACGCCGCCGGCGACAGTGCCGAGCCCTCCGCCCGAGAAGCCGAAGGCCGCAAAGCCGCCCGCGCCGGCCAAGAAGAAGGAAGCCGCACCGGCGCCAAAGCCGTCGCCCTCGCCGAGCGCGCCGCCGGCGGCGACGGTGATCCCGGCGCCGCCGGTCGACAATTCCAATGTCGACCTCGTCTACGGCGCCTATCAGCGCGGCCAATACAAGACCGCCTTCGACCTCGCCACCGCGCGCGCGCAAGGCGGCGATCCCAAGGCCATGACCATGCTGGGCCAGCTCTATTCGGGTGCGCTCGGCATCAAGCGCGATTACGCCAAGGCGGCCGAGTGGTACAAGCGCGCCGCCGATGCGGGCGACCGTCAAGCGATGTTCGAGCTCGCGATGCTGCGCATCGCCGGGCGCGGCGGTCCCATCGACAAGGGCGAGGCCGTCAAGCTGCTGGCCTCCGCCGCAAAACTCGGCGAGCCGAAGGCCGCCTATAATCTCGCGCTGCTCTATCTCGATGGACAGACGCTGCCGCAGGACGTCAGGCGCTCCGCAGAGCTGTTGCGCCAGGCGGCCGATGCCGGACTGCCGGAGGCGCAGTACGCGCTCGCGACCTTCTACAAGGAGGGCACCGGCGTCGAGAAGGACATCGACAAGGCGGTGCGGCTGCTCCAGGCGGCGACATTGGCCGAGAATGTCGATGCCGAGGTCGAATATGCCATTGCGCTGTTCAACGGCACGGGCACGCCGCGCAATCCGCCGGCGGCCGTGGCGCTGCTGCGCAAGGCGGCCCGGCAGAACTCGCCGATCGCCCAGAACCGGCTGGCCCGCATCCTCATCACCGGCATGGGCGCGCCGGTCGACAAGGTCGAGGGCTTCAAATGGCACCTGGTCGCAAAAACCGCCGGCAAGGGCGATCCGGACCTCGATGCGCAACTGTCGAGCCTCAGTCCCGAGGACCGGGCGGCGGCCGAAGCCGCAGCCAAGAAATGGCTCGGGACCAAATGACTTGACGTTAGCCCCTACGCAGGGCACCCCATCCCTCGAGATCAGGCCGCTTGCCGCCGCTTCCCCCAATCAAGACCGAAAATCATGCTGTATTCCGCAACTATCAACGTCATGGTCAAGGCCGCGCGCCGCGCCGGCCGCAGCCTCAAGCGCGACCTCGGCGAGATCGAGCATCTCCAGGTCTCGCTGAAGGGCCCGGCCAATTTCGTCTCGCTCGCCGACAAGCGCGCCGAGGAGATCCTCTACCAGGACCTCGCCAAGGCACGCCCCGGCTACGGCTTCCTCGGCGAGGAAGGCGGAGTGCGCGAAGGCACCGACAAGAGCCACACCTGGATCGTCGATCCCCTCGACGGCACCACCAACTTCCTGCACGGCATCCCGCAATTCGCGATCTCGATCGGGCTTTCGCGCGAAGGCACGATCATCGCCGGCGTGATCTACAATCCCGCCAATGACGAGCTCTACATCGCCGAGCGCGGCAAGGGCGCCTTCCTCAACGACCAGCGCCTGCGCGTCGCCGGCCGCCGCAAGCTCGACGAATGCGTCGTGGCCTGCGGCCTGCCGCATATCGGCCGCGGCGACCACGACCTGTTCCGCCGCGAGATGAGCGCGATCCAGGATCAGGTCGCAGGGCTGCGCCGCTTCGGCGCCGCCTCCCTCGACCTCGCCTTCGTCGCCGCTGGCCGCCTCGACGGCTACTGGGAGCGCAACCTGCAGCCCTGGGACATCGCAGCCGGCCAGATCATGGTGAAGGAAGCCGGCGGCACCGTCAGCGACATCGACACCTCAGGCGACGCGCTGGTGACCGGGCACGTGGTGTGCGGCAACGAGTTCGTGCACGGCGAGCTGGTGAAGACGCTGCGGCCGCTGGCGAAGTAAGCGGACAAAATCTCGAAACAACCCCATGCAAAGTAGCCGGCGCTCGCCTAGGTTGACAGTTTGTCGCGCCCGGTAATGCGGTGAAATGAACTGTAACTGAAATAGCACATAGCGATTCAATAGACCGCCGCGGCTCTATTCGGATTGTGGGCGAAGGTTCCCTCCCGTACGGTCGGAATGTCGCGCCGCCAGTGGCCTGACAGTCGAACAGACGTCAGGTACCCATGGCAAGCTTTCAGAGCATTTTGAGCCATCGCGCTGCGCTGCTCGCATCCGCTGCGGTGGCGGTGACGCTGGTCGCAATGCCGGATGCGGCGCAGGCCCAGGCCATCTGGGGCGGGGCCGGAAGCACGACATTTACCTCGGACTACAACCTCGGCAGCAACTGGAGCACCGGGGTCGCTCCCGTCGGCGCCGGCGTGGCCGCGTTATTTGAGGGGACGGGATCGACCTCCGTGAACGTCACCGCCCCGGTCGCAGTTGGCGCCGTGTACTTCAACCAGATCGCCACATCTCAATCCTATGTGGTCACCGGCGCCGCAATTACATTGGCCAACGTCGCAGCCGATTCGATCCGAAACTTCGCCAATGCGGGGCAGGCCATCAGCATTGCCAATGACCTTAACGGCGGCGTTTCGCGAATTAATCAAGTCGGAGTCAGTACGCTGACGCTGTCCGGCACCAGCACATTCGGGACCGCCGACGTCTTTTTGGGCACGCTCGTCAACAGCGGAAACCTGACGATCAACACCGTCACGATTAGCGGCACGGGGACATACACGAACACCGGTACCACCACGGGCAACATCAGCAACAGCAGCAGCGGAAGCACTTTCAATAACAATTCGAGCGCCACCCTTGCAGGCTCGCTCTCGCAATCAGGCGGCAGCACTGCGAACGCAGGTTCGATCACCGGCAATGTCCAGACCGCCGGCACGTTCACCAACAACACCGGCGGCTCGGTTGCCGGCACCACCACCGTCACCGGCGGCACGGTGACCAACAGCGGCGGTACTTTTGGGGTGGTCGACAACGGCACCGGCGGCACCTTCGACAACACCAGCGGCAGCGCCGGTGCCGTGTCGAATGCCGGGACCGCGACCAACGGCGGCACCATCGCTTCGCTGACCAACAGCGCCGGCACGTTCACCAACAATAGCGGTGGCTCGGTTGCGGGCACCACCACCATCACCGGCGGCACGGTGACCAACAGCGGCGGTACTTTTGCGGCGGTCGACAACGGCACCGGCGGCACCTTCAATAACACTAGCGGCAGCGCCGGTGCCGTGTCGAATGCCGGGACCGCGACCAACGGCGGCACCATCGCTTCGCTGACCAACAGCGCCGGCACGTTCACCAACAATAGCGGCGGCTCGGTTGCCGGCACCACCACCGTCACCGGCGGCACGGTGACCAACAGCGGCGGTACTTTTGCGGCGGTCGACAACGGCACCGGCGGCACCTTCAATAACACTAGCGGCAGCGCCGGTGCCGTGTCGAATGCCGGGACCGCGACCAACGGCGGCACCATCGCTTCGCTGACCAACAGCGCCGG
>NZ_PPPT01000138.1 GCF_006483445.1 Bradyrhizobium guangdongense
TCCGAGAATCCTCCAGCCGAAACCGTTCTGCTCACCGCGATCGACGGCACCGTCTTGAGCCAGGCGCGGATGAAGGCGCGGCAGGGGCGGCTCGCCGAAGCCGAGGTCGATGCCCGCCGTGCCCTGCTGTCGCGCTTGAAGGATACAGGCAAATTCAATCCCGTGACGCCGCGCTACGTGATGGGGCTCGCGGGCATCCTGGTCGAGGAGGGGCGCTACGAAGAGGCCGAGCAGTTGGGCCGCGTCGCGCTGGAGATCAACAAGACCGTCGGCGTGCCGGACGACTCGCAATCCACGGTACAATTGCTGTCGCAACTCGCCGGGATTCTGAACCTCGAGAAGAAGAACGCGGAAGCCAACGATCTGTTTGCGAGGATCGACAAGGCCGTTGCCAACTGGGAGCCGCAACGGCGCCAGGTGTTCGAGCTCAATCCGTCGCGCATCATGTCGCTCTATGCCGCCGGGCAGGTTGACGCGGGCATCGCCGCTGCCGAGCAATTGGTGAAAAAGATGGTCGGGCGGGTTGGCGAGAATCATTTTGACGCCGCTTCCGCGCGCGGCACCCTGGCGGTCGGCTTGATGCGCGCCAGGCGGGATGCCGAAGCGATTCGCGAATTCAAGGCCGCCATCCCGATCATGATGGCGAACGCGCGTGAGAATGCCGACGACGAGAACACGACCGTGGTGGCCGCGCGCAGCCAGCGGCTCCAGTCCATCGTTGAAAGCTATTTTGTGCTGCTGGCACGCGCCGAGGGCACGTCCGGCGAGGTCGGTGAAGAAACCTTTGGCCTGGCCGACGCCATCCGAGGTCAAACGGTGCAGAAAGCCCTCGCCGCCTCGAGCGCACGCGCCGCGGCAAAAGACCCGGCGCTGGCCGAACTGGTGCGCAAGGAGCAGGACCTCACCAAGCAGGTGAATGCCCAGCTCGGGACCCTGAACAACGTGCTCGCGATTCCCTCGGCCGAGCGCGATGAAAAAGGCGTTCAGCAAATCCAGGCGTCGATCGCCGTCCTGCGCGGTGACCGCGACAAGGCCCGTCTGGAGATCAAGCAGAAATTCCCCGTCTATTCCGACCTGGTGTCGCCGAAGCCGCCGAGCGTGGCGGAAATCCGTGCGACACTCGGCAATGACGAGGCCATGCTGTCGTTCTATTTCGGACAGAACGGCAGCTTCGTCTGGGCCGTGCCCAAGACGGGCCCCGTAGCGTTCGCTGCCGTCAAGGCAAAGAGCGGAGAGATCGAGACCAAGATCCGCAAGCTGCGCGAGGCGCTCGAACCGCAAGCGGCGATGATCTCCGATATTCCGCCGTTCGACCTCAAGCTTGGCTATGAGCTCTACGAGTTGCTGCTGAAGCCGGTTGAAAGCGGCTGGAAGCCGGCCAAGAATCTGATCGTCGTGACCAATGGTGCGCTCGGCCTGCTGCCGCTGTCGCTGTTGCCGACCGTGCCGGCCGAGGTGGCGCAGGACGACGATCCCTTGTTCGTCGGCTATCGCAAGGTGTCGTGGCTGGCGCGCACGCATGCGGTGACGACGGTGCCGTCGGCGGCGGCGCTGCGCACGCTGCGCCAGTTGCCGCCGGGCAAGCCCGGCCGCGGCGAGCTGGTGGCGTTCGGCGATCCCTACTTCAACCAGGACCAGCAGGCGGAGGCAAAAGCCGAAGAGGCCAAAATCCGGGAAGCGAAGCTTCAGGAGACCAAGGTTCAGGTTGCCGACGCGAGCAACGTGATGCGCGGCATGCCGCTGAAGCGGCGTAACAGTCCAAAGCTCGATGGGGTGGATAGTGCCGAGCTTGGGCTTCTGCCGCGGCTTCCCGACACCGCAGACGAGCTCAAGTCGATAGCGGTTGCGTTGCAAGCGGATCCGTCAAAGGTGCTGTTCCTCGGCAAGAACGCGACGGAAGGCGCAGTCAAGACGATGAACCTGTCCGGGTTCAAAATCCTGGCCTTCGCCACCCACGGGCTCGTGCCCGGCGAACTCAACGGTCTGACCCAGCCGGCGCTGGCACTGTCCTCCCCGACCGTCACCGGTGAGCAGGGGGACGGACTCTTGACCATGGAGGAAATCCTCGGCCTCAAGCTCGACGCCGACTGGGTCATCCTGTCGGCCTGCAACACCGGCGCAGGTGCAGGGGCCGGCGCGGAAGCGGCGTCCGGTCTCGGTCGCGCGTTCTTCTATGCGGGGACGCGCGCGTTGCTGGTCACGAACTGGTCGGTGCATTCGCAATCCGCCCGGCAATTGGTCACCGACCTGTTCAAGCGCCAGGCTGATGATTTGAAGCTTGGGCGAAGCGAGGCGCTGCGTCAGGCGATGATGGCGCTGGTTGATGGCCCCGGCTATCTCAATGGCGAAGGCAAGACCGAATTCGCCTATGCGCATCCGCTGTTCTGGGCGCCATACACGATTATTGGAGATGGCGGCCTACGATAGTTGAGGATGTCAGAAACAAGCATCGAGTGAAAATATGATCGGACAGAAGTTCATTGGTGCCGTTGCGGCAAGCTGGTTGATCTCCGGGACTTTGTTGATCTCGGCGGCGCAGGCGACTCCGTTGATCACGGAGGATGAGGCCAGGCTGCCGCCGCCGAAGGGAGCGATCGCTGCTGATCGGCGCGGCATCCTGCGCGGACCGAAGGTGGAGGTGCTTACGCCGAGCGAACCCGTGAGCTCGCCGCTGAAGTTCCAACTGAAGTTCGAGTCCTTCGGCAGCGCGAAGGTCGATCCGGAATCGGTCAAGGTGATCTTCCTGCGCACGCCGAACGTTGATCTGACCTCGCGCGTAAAGCCCTTCATTCAGGCCGATGGCATCAATATGCAGGACGCCGAGCTGCCGCCCGGCGAATACATGGTGCGGGTGGACATCAAGGACAGCGACGGCCGGCCCGGAACGGCAAGCTTCACCTTGAAGGTCGCCCCGAAATAAACCGATGAAGTGTCCGTATTGCCAGGGCGAGAATGTCGAGGGCGCGATGGTATGCTCGGCATGCTCGCGTGACATCGGAATTCCCGCCACGTTGATTGCCGAGCGTGACGATCTCCTGCGCAAGCGGGAATTGCTGGTCGAGGAACTGCGCCAGGCGCGCGGCGAGATCGAAAAGATCAGGCTCCGCAGGAAGCAGCGCTAGCGATGGAGTGTCCGTTCTGCGCTGAAACGATCAAGGACGAGGCCATCGTGTGCAAGCACTGCTCGCGCGATCTGCGCGTGGTGCGGCCGATGCTGCTGGAGATCGACGGCATCGTTGCCGAGCTCGACAAGCTGCAGCGCGACCTGGATCGCGTCAATGTCAGGCTCGAGCGCTACAACAGCCCGCTCCGATATTTTGCGACCCATGCCGTCCTCTATGTCGTCATCCCCGCGCTTCTGTTGGTAGCCGCGCACATCCTGATCACCATCACCTTCAACCTGTCGCCGATCCCGCTTCGCATCGCATCGATCGTCATTCCGCTGCTGTTCGGCCTCGTGGCCTACCCCCTGCATCGGGTGCAGGCGGTGACCGCGTTCGTGCTCGCATTCTGCACGGCGGCTCTCAGTGTCTTCTCGATGCTGACGGTGACGGGCATTCACGATCGCGTTCCGATCCTGCCCGAAGTGTGGATCGAATGGCGCGAGGTGATCGAGTACGGCGCCAGCATCCTTCTCGCCTTCTTGTCGGGTAACATCCTCGGCGTCCTCATCTTCCAGACCCTGCCGCGGGTGCTTGCGCAGGGCGGCAAGCCCAACGCGTTCGCCTTCCGCGTCGCGCGTCTGCTTGGCCAGCATGTCGGCGAAGAGCAGTTGCGCCGCAGAGCGAGGCTGATCCAGGACCTCATGCAGACAATCGGTCCGCTGGCGGGCGTGGCCGCGACGGCGGTCGGCTCGATCTATGCGGGCTTGAAGGGGCTGCTCGGGTAGAGCCGGCTCAGCGCCGGCTGCGCGGCGCTTCAGCCTTGCCGGGCGCGTCGGTCTGCGGCGCGCAGGTCGCAGCCGCCAGCGAAGCCTGTGCTTGCGGCATCAGGCCGGGCTCAGGGGCGAGCGCCTTCATCACGATCAGGCCGGTCGTGGTCGGGGAATCGATGATCAGCCGGTCGGCGGCGGTGACTTCCTCGTCTTCGGGCAGCGCGCTGTGCTGCGCTTCCGTCATCAGATCGAGCTCGATCACCTTGCGCCCCGCCGAACGGTCGTTGATGGCGTAATAGGCGATCTCGTTGCGAGTGTAGAACGACAGCGAGGTATAGGCTTGGCTGACCGGGACCTTGAGCTTGAGCGGAGCGGCCGACAGATCGTAGCGGCAGATCGCGATCGCGAAGGCCGGGTCCATGAACGGCATCGGCGAATTGTTGGGATCGGCCAGCGCGAGCTGGGTGACCGCGTTCTCCTTGGTCATTGGGGTCAGCCGCGAATAGGCGTCCTGCGTCGCGATCCGCGGCAGCGCCAGCACGCTGACGAGATGGACGACGAGGCCGAGCAGCACGCCGGCGACGATGGTGAACAGCAGCCGGATCATGGGCAGTTTACCGTCGATATCGTCGGCATCGGCGCGTCGCGCTGGGTGCGCGTGGCGACGCCCACCGGCGTGTCGTACAGCCGCAGCATCAGCGCGTAGCGCTCGATGCCGCCGGTCGGCAGCCAGTTGCCGGCGCGCGAGCGCGAGGCGATACGGATCTCGAACGAGCCGTCCGACTGGCGCAGGATTTCCTGGCTGGTGAAGCCGTAGCGCTGCAGCGCGTTCGCAACGAGGTGGCCCTTGCGGTCGTACAGCGTCAGCGTCCAGAAGCGGGCAGGCGGCGTGACGCCTGACACCACGACGTCGCAGCGGCCGTCGAGCGCCTTCTTCTTGTCGTCGGCGGTGGCGGTGAAGGCGACGCCGTCGCCAGTCCCGATCGGCAGCTCGCCGTTGCGCACGATGGTGGCGCGCGAATAGGGATCGACGTCGGCGGTGCCGGTACGCGGACGCGCGGTCCAGGCGCCGATCGTCAGCGCGCCAATGTCGGTGCCGCGCGTCGTCGTCATCCAGGTGGCGCCGACGCCGACGACGGTTGCCAGCACGAGCGCAGTCAATGTGATGAGGATCAGCCGCACGGGTTTCGATCAGTTCTTGCGCGGAGCCGCGGAGTTCGAATTGTCCTCCGCCGCATAATTCTGCGGGAAGGCCAGTGCGCTCGAGGTCGGAGCAG
This sequence comes from Bradyrhizobium guangdongense, assembly GCF_006483445.1. Lineage (GTDB taxonomy): Bacteria > Pseudomonadota > Alphaproteobacteria > Rhizobiales > Xanthobacteraceae > Bradyrhizobium > Bradyrhizobium guangdongense_A. The sequence goes on from NZ_PPPT01000138.1 coordinate 5,152, forward strand.
GCTTGGCCGGCTTCGTCGTATCGTCGGACGTGGTCTTGGTCGCGGTCTTGGCGGCATCGTCGAGCAGTTTCTCGACGCGCACCAGAATGTCCGCGCCGCGCTTGGTCAGCACCGGCGGCGGACCAGGTTTTGTCTCCAGCACCTTCGGTGCCGCAAAGCCCGCCGCGTTGGCCACCGGCTGCGGCGGCAGTTTCGTGCCCATGCCGATGCCGGGAATTTCCCGGACCTCGACGCCCTGATGTGCGGCGACCATGATGTCGTGCCAGGTCTGCGCCGGCAGCGAGCCGCCCGTCATGCGGTTGGTCGGCGAGTAATCGTCATTGCCGTACCAGACCGCGCAGGTGAAGTTGCCGGTGTAGCCGACGAACCAGGCGTCACGATAGGCATTCGTCGTGCCGGTCTTGCCGGCGGTCGGAATGCCGTCGAGCGCGGCGCGGCGCGCGGTGCCTTCGCTGACCACGTGGCTCATCATGCCGGCCATGTCAGATGCGACCGAGGCGGGGATTGCCTGCTTCGGCTTCGGACCGTCGCGGTCCCAGCGCCAGACCAGGTCGCCGGCGCCGGTGCGCACTTCCAGCACCGAATGCGGCGTGACGGAGCGGCCGCGGTTGGGGAAGGTCGCATACGCGATCGCGTGCTCGAGCACGGTGACTTCGTCCGAGCCGATCGGCATCGACGGCGTGTCGGGCAACGGCGCCTTGAGGCCGAAGCGGCGCGCGACCTCGACGATCTTGGCGCGGCCGGCTTTCGGGCCGTCCTTGCCGCCCAGCGCGATCGAGAGTTTGACCGGCACGACGTTGATCGAGCGCGTGATCGCCTGCGTCAGCGTCACCGAGCCGGAATAGGAGTGGCCATAGTTTTGCGGGCACCAATTGCCGATGCAGACCGGGCCGTCGACCACGATCGACGTCGGCTTGAAGCCGTTCAGCAGTGCAGTCGTGTAGACATACGGCTTGAACGACGAGCCGGGCTGGCGATAGGCGTCGGTCGCGCGGTTGAACTGGCTCGCGCCATAGTCGCGGCCGCCCACCATGGCGCGGACGCCGCCGTCGAGATCGCCGACGACCGTCGCGGCCTGCGTCGCGTGATAGTCGCGGCCGAACTGACGGAGCTGGTTCTCGACTGCTTCCTCGGCTGCCCGCTGCACGTTCATGTCGATCGCAGTGCGAACCACAAAGACGCGCTCGGTATAGGACTTCGGGAAGGTGTCGACGAGCTTGCGCATCTCCTCGAAAGCGTAGTCGAGATAATAGTTCGGCGAAGCCTCGTCGCGGCGGTCGACGGCGAAGGCGGGGTTGCGGCGGGCGCCGAACACCTGGCCCTCGGTCATGAAGCCGGCGTCGACCAGATTGTCGAGCACGACGTTGGCGCGGGCGCGCGCCGCGGGCAGGTTGATGTGCGGCGCGTATTTGGTCGGCGCCTTGAACAGGCCGGCCAGCATCGCGGCTTCCGACAGCGTCACGTCGCGCGCCGACTTGTTGAAGTAGAAATGCGCCGCGCCGTCGACGCCGAAGGTGCCGCCGCCCATATAGGCGCGGTCGAGATACAGCTTCAGGATTTCGTTCTTGGTCAGGCGCGTTTCCAGCCACACCGCGAGGAAGGCTTCGTTGACCTTGCGCTCGATCGTGCGCTCGTTGGACAGGAACAGGTTCTTGGCGAGCTGCTGGGTGATCGAGGAGCCGCCCTGGCGGACGCCGCCGGCCTGGGCGTTGGTGACGAGCGCACGGGCCGTGCCGGCGATGTCGATGCCAAAGTGGTCGTAGAAGCGGCGGTCCTCGGTTGCCAGCGTCGCCTTGATCAGCACGTCCGGAAAGTCTTCCAGCGGGATCGAGTCGTTGTGCTTGATGCCGCGGCTGCCGATCGGGTTGCCGTAGCGGTCGAGGAAGGTCACCGCGAGGTCGCTCTTCTTCAGCCAGTCCTCGTCCGCGGTCTCGCGGAAGGCGGGGATGGCGAGCGCCAGCAGCAGCACCAGCCCGCCGAGGCCGAGGGTGGCAGCCTCCGACAGCGGCTCGATGAACACCCAGCGCTTCCACCGCCCGACATAGAAGCGGTCCATGAACGTCGAATAGCGCTCATAGAGCTCGCGGATGCCCTTGGCCGAGGAGAACAGCGAAGAGTCGATGCGCGCATCGAGATCCAGGAAGAAGTTCCTGAACCCGGCCTTCCAATGCGGTGGTATGATCTGGCGCACCTAGAACCCTTGAGGCTCGGTTCGATAGCAATCAAGCACCCGACCGGGGTGGCATCGAGACGTCTTGCTTGGATGTTGCGGCAAACCCAAGGCGCGCCTCCCGCGACCGAGGGGACTTAGGGGTTTGTTCTAACCGAGCGGGGGCCATAAACCAATGGCTGCGCTCGCGATTTTGAACAACAGGCTGAATGGACCCCGATCTTCTACGGGGCCGTCACGACACGGCTTGCGGCGTCGTCGCCCGACGCCCTAGATGCGTTAACCGGTCCTTTTGCGAAGCCGATTGAAGGTGTGATGACGGCAGCTCCCAAACGCCCCTCGGACCAGGAGGGATTCTTCTGGAAAACCAAGACGTTGGAACAGATGTCCGACGCCGAATGGGAAAGCCTGTGCGACGGCTGCGGGCGCTGCTGCCTGGAAAAGCTCGAAGAGGAAGATACCGGCCAGATCTATTTTACCCATATCGGCTGCAAGCTCCTCGATGCCGATTCCTGCGCCTGCAAGGACTATCCGAATCGGTCGCAAAAGGTCGCCGACTGCGTTCGCCTGACGCCGGAAAATGTCCGCACCCTCAACTGGCTGCCGCCAAGTTGCGGTTACAAGCTCGTCGCCGAGGGCCGTGACCTCTATTGGTGGCATCCGCTGATCTCGGGCGACCCCAACACCGTGCACGCGGCCGGCGTTTCCGTCCGCGGCCGGATCGAGGGCAGCGAGGACGAGATTCCGGTCGAGGAGCTCGAGGATCACATCGTCCGCTGGCCGGCGTTGCTGCCGAAACGGGCTCGGCTGAAGAAGCGGCCGAAGGGCTGAGCCGCGGCGATTCGTTCAAATCATTGCGATGGCCCTGAGGCGGGATGCTCCCATGCGCTGACGTGCCTGCCTGAGTAAGGATTTGCTGCGTAAGTTAGTGCTCATAGAACGAATCCATCGCGGCGTTGGGCCGCGGCAAGATCTGCGTCCGAGATGAACAAATTCGACCGGCAGAGCAGTTCTGCCGACATCGGGCCTTTGCCCGACGACATTGCCGAAGAGCTGTCACGCCTTCCGACCGAGGTCATCAGCGTCAGCGACGCGCCGTCGCTCGCGCCGCCGGCACCGCTGTCGCAGGACGAAGTCCGCACCATCGTGATCAGCCTGATGCTGACGATGTTCCTGGCCGCCCTCGACCAGACCATCGTCGCAACGGCGCTGCCGACCATCGGCCGCCAGTTCCAGGACGTCTCGAACCTCTCCTGGGTCATCACCGCCTATCTGCTCGCCGGCACGGCCGTGGCGCCGGTGTTCGGCACGCTCAGCGACATCTATGGCCGCCGCGCCATGCTCGTCACCTCGCTCAGCCTGTTCGTGGCGGGCTCGATCCTCTGCGCGGTCGCGCCGAACATGCCGATGCTGATCCTCGCCCGCGGCCTGCAGGGGCTCGGCGGCGGCGGCATCATGCCGGTCGTGCAGACCGTGATCTCCGACGTGGTGTCCCCGCGCGAGCGCGGCCAATACCAGGCTTATTTCTCCAGCGTCTGGATGGTCGGCGGCATTTTGGGCCCGGTGATCGGCGGCGTGTTCGCCGAGCATCTGCACTGGTCGATGATCTTCTGGATCAATCTGCCGCTCGCGGCCGCAGCCCTTGCGCTGCTGCTGCCGAAGATGGGCAAGATCCCGGTGTTCCACCGCAAGCGCAAGGTCGACTGGCTCGGCGGCGTCTTGCTGATGGCGTCCGCGGTCGTCTTCATGCTGGTGCTGACCTGGGGCGGCACGCGCTATCCCTGGCTGTCGCCGACGATCGTGGCGATGGTCGGCGGTTCGGTCGCGCTGGCCTTCGCCTTCATCTGGTACGCACGCCGCGCCAATGAGCCGTTCTTGCCGCTGCCGCTGCTGAGCGGCACCGTTGCGCCTTACGCGATGATAGCCGGCGGCTGTGCGCTCGGTGCGATCACGGGCCTGACGGTTCAGCTCCCGCTTTATTATGAGGCGGTCTATCATCTCAGCGCCAGCGAGGCCGGGCTCGCGCTCATTCCGCTCGCGGCGATCTCGACCTGCGGTGCTGCGATCGCCGGCCGCACCATGGCGCGCGCCAAGCATTACAAGCGCGTCGCCATCGTCGGCACCTCGTTCGCCGCGATCTGCGGCGTTGGCCTTGCGGTCACGACGCTGCCGCTGTGGGGTCTCCTCACGTTGATGGGCGTGTTCGCGCTCGGGCTCGGCACCACGTTCCCGGTCTGCGTCGTCTCACTGCAGAACTCGGTCGCCCGCAGCCAGATCGGCACCATCACCGGCGCGATGAATTTTTTCCGCTCGCTGCTGTCGTCATTCACGGTGGCAGCGTTCGCCGCGATCCTCTTGATCGCGCTCGGCACGGATGTTCCGCTCGCCGGTGAGCATCATCATCACGGCTCGGTCAGCGCGATTGCATCGGCCGACATGTTGACGGCGTTCCGCTACGTGTTCGGTGCCGCGGCCGCGATGATGGCCTGCGCCGCGCTTTGCCTGATCCTGATGGAGGAACGGCCGCTCGCTGGCCCCACCGCCACGCAGCCGGTCGAGATGGCCGAATAGAGCGGGCTCTCATCCGCCCCGGTCGTCATCGGGATTGTCGCTCCCCGAAGGATTCCTCGCCGCATGCCCAAGATGCTCCTTGAGCCTCGTGAGTGCGTCGGCCGGCCAGCGGACGTCCGTCACGGCCACCCAGGCATCGACATAATGCTCCGGCGCGTAGACATGGCCGTAGCCCATCGGCGTGGCGGTCGCG
>NZ_PPPT01000013.1 GCF_006483445.1 Bradyrhizobium guangdongense
CGATCCGAGCTCGCCGCGGGAAAACACCGCGGCGAGCTCGGATCGGCCTCGCATCCCTGCATCGCCTTCGGCGACACTTCGGTTCAGCTCGCCTCGGTTCCCTGGGGCGCGGACCTGCATGTCGGCTTCACTGACGATCCCGGCCGCGCCACGGTGCGGGTGCAGATCACCGACGACGCCGATGCCGCCGATTTCGCCCTGGTCGATGACACCTCGACCTCGGAGACCGGCGCCTGCCAGGGCCACGCCATGATGCGCTCGGTGGCGATCTCCGGCTGGTCGAACGCCGAGGGTCCGGTGATCTATCTCTCCCACGAAGGCCCGGCCGATTATCGCGTCTATGTGCGCTCGAAGACGTTTTCACCGCGCGATGCCGCAGCATTGATCGTCGGTGCCAGCGGCGGCCACCGCCGCATGCAGGCCGCCTCGCTTTGAGAGATTAACGATCCGTCAACCCTGTTCGAAGCCCGCCGCCAAACCTCAAACTCTTCGCAAGGTCGAACGACGCATCGTCACCGAGGGCTGGCATCAAGTTCAGGCAGTATCGGGGTCATTGGCGATGGGTCGGGCGTTCCGGATCAAAGTGCGCATGCGCCGCTTCAGGCGCCGCTACCCCAAAATCTCATTCGCGATCCGCTCCTTCTTCATTTTCTCGGCGACGTTCGGCGCCGCCTATGGCTTCATCACCGCAAGCCGCTCCGAAAACTCCGGCTACGATCCCAACGCCTTTGCGGTCGGCGCCAGCTTCCTGTTTGCGTTGGCCTGCCTCGGGCTTGCCACGCTCAGCATGCGGCTGCGCTTCGTCAACAAGCGCATGCGCACGCTGGCGGTCCACAACGAGGCGCTGGTCGATCGCAATTGGGAGCTCAAGGAAGCCGAGGAACGCGCGCGCAGCCTGTTCGAATCGCAGGGCGATCTGATCGTGCTGCGCGACCATCAGGGCCGCATCACCTTTGCCAATGACGCCTATTGTGCGCTCGCCGGACAGGAGCGCGGCGCACTGGTCGGCACGCGCTTCAATTTCGACGTGCTGGAGCAGGGCGAGAGTGCGCGCGAGAGCAACGGCACGCGCATCCACGATCAGAAGATTTCAACGCCGCTCGGCTCGCGCTGGGTCGCCTGGCGCGAGGGCCTGGTGCGGTTAGACGCCGGCCAGCCCGCCGAACTGCAGAGCGTCGGCCGCGACGTCACCGACCGCACCGAGAGCGAGCGCGCGCTATCTGAGGCACGCGACCAGGCCGACGCCGCCAACCGCGCAAAATCGCGCTTTCTCGCAATGGCGAGCCACGAGATCCGCACGCCGCTCAACGGCATCATCGGCATGAGCGGCCTGTTACTCGACACCACGCTGACGCCGGAGCAGGGGACTTATGCCAAGGCGGTGAAAACCTCGGGCGAGGCGCTGATGGCGCTGATCGAGGAGCTGCTCGACTACTCCAAGATCGAAGCCGGCAAGCTCGACCTCGAGCAGCGTCCGTTCGCACTGTCGACGTTGATCGAAGAAATCACCGAGCTGCTCGCGCCGCGGGCGCAGGCCAAGAAGCTGGAGATCGCAGCCTATGTCGACGAGCGCCTGCCGCTCGAAGTCGTCGGCGATGCCGCCCGGCTTCGCCAGGTGCTGCTCAATCTCGCCGGCAACGCGATCAAGTTCACATCGACCGGCGGCGTCGCGCTGATCGTCGAGCCCGGCATCTGGCCGAACGAGATCAGTTTTTTGGTGCGCGACACCGGCATCGGCATCGCGCCGGAGGCGCAGTCGCGCATCTTCCGCGAATTCGAGCAGGCCGACGAGCGTGTCGCGCGGACCTATGGCGGCACCGGTCTCGGGCTTGCGATCAGCGAGCGTATCGTCAAGCGCATGGGTGGCCGGATCACGCTGGAAAGCGAGCAGGGCAGGGGCTCGACCTTCGACGTGTCGATCCCGTTGCTCGCCTCCGACGCCAGGGCCGGACAGACGGCGTTCCCGAGTCCCGATCTCAATGGCAAATCGATCCTGCTGATCGCTGATGGTATCGAGGCCTCGCTGATCGCACACCGGCTGGAGCGCTGGGGCGCACAGACCTGCATGGTCGCGGATGCCGCAGTCGCTGAGGCGCTGCTGCCGGAGCGCTCCTGGCACGCGATGCTGGTCGATCGCGCGCTCGGCGCGGAGTGCGTCGCGCGCCTGAGCGAAGCCGCACGCGCGCATGCGACGCAGCGGCTGGTGCTGCTGACACCGGCGACACGGCACGAGCAACAGCTTTCGGCGGGTCTCACCGGCTTCCTCGTCAAGCCACTGCGTGCGGCCTCGCTCGCCGCACGGCTGTCGCTGACCCCCGAGGTCGCCTCACCGGATCTCGCACCGGAGCCGGCGGACGAAACCAGGGAAAGTTCATCGAACGCAGCGTCGAAAGGTCTGTCGATCCTGGTCGCCGAGGACAACGAGATCAACGCGCTGTTGATGCGCTCGCTGCTGACCAAGCTCGGTCACCGCGTCGTGATCGCGACCCATGGTGAAGCAGCGCTGGAATCCTGGCAGGCCGCAAGGTCGGCCGGCACGCCCTACGATCTCGTGCTGATGGACATCCAGATGCCGCAGCTCGACGGCATCGAGGCGGCGAAACGCATTCGAACGCATGAAGCCGCGCAGGCGGCGCGTCGCACGCCGATCCTGGCGCTGACCGCGAACACGCTGGTCGAGGATCGCTACGCCTGCTTCGAGGCCGGCATGGATGGATTCCTGATCAAGCCGCTCGATCGCGAAAAGCTGGAAGAGGCGCTGGCTGGGCTCACCGCATCCCGGCATCTGGTAGCGTAGAGCCACAATCACCACAGCCGTAGGGTGGGCAAAGCTTCCGCCGTAGCTCGCAGAGCGAAGGCGGAAGCGTGCCCACCTTTTCTATCTCGTACCTGGAGAGATGGTGGGCACGGCGCGCGAAGTGCGCGCGCCTTTGCCCACCCTACGACACGTCTTACAGCCGCCGCAGCGCCACGCTCTCCACCGTGTGGTCGGCGCCCTTCTTGAGGATCAAGGTCGCACGGGGACGGGTGGGCAAGATGTTGTCTTCGAGATTGGCGAGGTTGGTGCGTTCCCAGATCGCGGTCGCGGTCGCGATCGCTTCCTCGTCTGACAGCAGCGCATAGCGGTTGAAGTAAGACTTTGGATTCGTGAACGCGGTGTCGCGCAGCGCCAGGAAGCGCTTGATGTACCATTGCCGCAGCGCTGCCTCGTTGGCGTCGATATAGACCGAGAAATCGAAGAAGTCGGAAACGACGGGCACCGCCTTGCCGTCGCGCGGCAGCTTGCCAGTCTGCAGCACGTTGACGCCTTCGACGATCAAAATGTCGGGCTGGTCGATCTCCACCCACTGGTTCGGCACGATGTCGTAGGTCAGATGCGAATAAACCGGCGCGCGCACGTTGCGGCGCCCGGACTTGATATCGGAGAGGAAGCTCAGCAGCAGCTGCAGATCGTAGCTCTCGGGAAAGCCCTTCTTCTGCATGATGCCCTGGCGGTCGAGCACGGCGTTTGGATAGAGGAATCCGTCGGTCGTGATCAGCTCGACCTTCGGCCGTGGCGACCAGCGCGCCAGCAAGGCCTGGATCACACGAGCGGTGGTCGATTTTCCGACCGCGACGGAGCCTGCGACGCCGATGATATAGGGGACCTTGCGATCCCTGATGTTGAGGAACTGACGCTCCGCGTAGTACAGCCGCTGCATCGCATCGACGTAGATCGAGAGCAGGCGGGACAGCGGCAGATAGATGTCCTCGACTTCCTTCAAGTCGAGGCGATCGTGCAGCGAACGCAGGCGGTCGAACTCGCCCGGCTCCAGCGTCATCGGCGTATCGTCGCGCAACCGCGCCCACTCATCGCGCGTGTAGACGCGGTATGGATTATATTGCTGCTCGGGTGCGCGGATATCCATGACGCGACCTTTCCGTTAATCGCCCTTACGCGAAGCCTTCTCTTCCAACCCTGAGATCGCGGTGCGCTTGTCCAGCGCCGCCTCGACCTCTTCCAGCTTTACGCCACGGGACTTCAACAAGACAAGGAAGTGATAGAGCAGGTCGGCGCTCTCAGCGATCAGATGCGCGCGATCGTTTTCGACTGCTGCGATTACGGTTTCGACTGCTTCCTCGCCGAACTTCTTGGCGCAATGTTCCGCGCCCTTGTCGAGCAGCTTGCGGGTATAGGACGCCTCACCACTGGCCGCCGCGCGGGCGTCGATGGTGTCGGCAAGATCGTGGATCGTGAAACGCGGCATACGAAATACTCAACTCACACGCCAGCCAATGAGCCGGTCCCCATCGGCAAATGTAGCACTTTTGCGACCGGGAGTCGTCATGCATCCAGGCGCATGGGCAGCCCGCGCCGGACCATGTGCTCCTTCGCCTCGCGAATGGTAAATTCGCCGAAGTGAAAGATCGACGCCGCCAGCACCGCGGTGGCGTGCCCCTCGCGAATACCGTCGACGAGGTGATCGAGATTGCCGACGCCGCCGGACGCGATCACGGGAACGGGAATGCTGTCGGCGATCGCCCGCGTCAGCGGGATGTCAAAGCCCTGCCGGGTGCCATCGCGATCCATCGAGGTGAGCAAAATTTCACCAGCGCCGAGCGAGACCACTTCCTGGGCATATTCGATGGCGTCGATGCCGGTCGAGTTGCGCCCGCCATGGGTGAAGATTTCCCAGCGCTCGCCGCCGCCCGCGCGCTTGACCCGCTTGGCGTCGATCGCGACCACGATGCACTGCTCGCCGAATTTTTCTGCGGCTTCCTTGACGAACTCGCGCCGGGACACCGCGGCGCTGTTGATCGAAACCTTGTCGGCGCCGGAGCGCAGCAGGGTCTTGATGTCGTCGACCGTGCGGACGCCGCCGCCGACGGTGACCGGCATGAAGCAGGCTTCCGCCGTGCGCCGGACCACGTCCAGCATGATGCCGCGGTTCTCATGGGTCGCGGTTATGTCGAGGAAGGTCAGCTCGTCGGCGCCGGCGGCGTCATAGGCGATGGCGGCTTCGACGGGGTCGCCGGCATCGCGCAGGTCGACGAAGTTGACGCCCTTGACGACGCGGCCGTCCTTGACGTCGAGGCAGGGGATCACGCGCACCTTGAACATCCGATGTCTCCTAGGCGGCAGCGCGCGCGTTGCGGATCAGGGTGAGGGCGGCCGCGGGATCGAGCCTGCCGTCATAGAGCGCACGTCCGGCAATCGCGCCGGCGAGTTTTTTCGCGCGCGGGGTGAGCATGGCCTTGACGTCCTCGATCGAGGCGAGGCCGCCGGAGGCGATCACGGGGATCGAGATGGCGTCGGCGAGCGCAATGGTCGCGTCGAGATTGAGCCCCTTGAGCAGGCCGTCGCGTGCGATGTCGGTGAAGATGATGGCGGCGACGCCGGCATCCTCGAAACGCTTGGCGATCTCCAGCACCGTGACTTGCGACGTCTCGGCCCAACCTTCGACGGCGACCTTGCCGTCACGGGCATCGAGCCCGACGGCGACGCGGCCGGGAAATTTTTTCGAGGCCACCTTCACCAGTTCAGGATCGCGCACGGCGGCGGTGCCGATGATGACGCGCGTGATGCCTTTGCTGAGCCAGGCTTCGACAGTCGCGAGATCGCGGATGCCGCCACCGAGCTGCACCGGCATCTTGATCGTCTTCAGCATGGCCTCGACAGCCTGCGCGTTGACCGGCTTGCCGGCAAAGGCGCCGTCGAGATCGACGACGTGGAGATATTCAAACCCCTGCGCGGCAAAGCTCTGCGCCTGCGCGGCGGGATCGAGGTTGAACACCGTGGCGCGCGCCATGTCGCCTTGCTCCAGGCGCACGCACTGGCCGTTCTTCAGATCGATGGCGGGGAAGAGAATCACGGCTTCCATCTCAAAAAGTTTTGGATCAGCGCCAGGCCAAAGCGCTGGCTCTTCTCGGGGTGAAACTGCGTGCCGATGGCGGTGTCCTTGCCGACGATGGCCGTGACCGGGCCGCCGTAATCGGCGCGCGCCAGCACATCCGCCTCATTCACCGGATTGAGGTGATAGGAGTGCACGAAATAGGCGTGCTGGCCCTTGGGGCCGAGCGGCAGCTTGTCCAGCACGGGATGCTCGCGCAAGAGGTCGAGCGTGTTCCAGCCCATATGCGGGATCTTCAGGTTCTCGTCGCGCGGCGCGATCTTTTCGACATCGCCGGAGATCCAGTTCAGGCCCTCGGTGATGACGTGCTCCTTGCCGCGGCTCGCCATCAACTGCATGCCGACGCAGATGCCGAAGAAGGGGCGGGCCTTGACCCGCACGGCTTCGGTGATCGCCTCGACCATGCCGTTGACCGAATCCAGCCCACGCCGGCAATCGGCAAAGGCGCCGACGCCCGGCAGCACGATGCGGTCCGCGCTGTAGGCGCGATCCGGATCGCTGGTCACGAAGATCTTCTGCGGATCCTCCATGCTGCGCGCGGCGCGCTCGAAGGCCTTTGCAGCGGAATGCAGATTGCCGGAACCGTAATCGATGATGGCAACGCTCATCGTGACCCTCCCGGTTCTGGAAACAATCCGATAATGCCGCCTGACGGCAGCGGCGGCGGGTTGGAGAACGCCTCACCCGGCACGCTGCGGGTCGGCGGCGGTCCGCCGCGATCGACGGCCCATTGATCGTTGACGATGCCGCGCTGGGCCTTGCTCCAGCGATCGAAGAAGCGATGCTCGGCGGTGTCCTCATCGTCGGCGACGACGACGTCGAGCTGCCGCCACTTGCCGCGCGACAGCGTCCAGCGGCGCAGGGTGGTCGCCTCAAGCCCCATCAGGATCGCCACAACGATGTCGGCTAGCAGGATCCCGCCGCGGCCGACGCCGAGACTCGACAAGGCGGCCTGGAACGCCGCGAACAGAACGATCCAGCCGATCAGCGCCAGCCACAGCCGATTCCACAACAGCCAGAGCGGGCCGAACACCATCGCCCAGAAATGAAAGCCGTCGCGCACGAAGACGAACTTGTCGGTGGCGCGCAGATCCGCTCCATGGGGGGAGGGAGCATGAACAGTGTAGACAGGCATGGTGATGCCCCGTTCTCAATCATTCAGTGAACCCGCCGGCGGCGTTGCCGCGAGACGGAGATGTCAGCCGCCGAGCGAGCCCTTGGTGGACGGGATCTCGCCCGCCGCCTTGGGGTCGATCGCAACCGCCGTGCGCAACGCTCGCGCCAGACCTTTGAAGCAGGACTCGGCGATATGATGGCTGTTATCGCCATATAGGGTCTCGACGTGGAGAGTCACGCCTGCGTTCATGGCGAAGGCCTGAAACCACTCGCGCACCAGCTCGGTGTCGAACTCGCCGATCTTGTCGCGGGGGAAGTCGGCCTTGAACACCAGGAACGGGCGGCCCGAAATGTCGATGACCACGCGCGACAGCGTCTCGTCCATGGGCATGTGAACGCTGGCATAGCGGGTGATGCCCGCCATGTTGCCGAGCGCCTGCTTCACGGCCTGGCCGAGCGCAATGCCGGTGTCTTCGGTCGTATGGTGATGATCAATGTGCAGATCGCCCACCGCCTTGACCGTGAGGTCGATGCGGGAATGGCGGGCAAGGAGATCGAGCATATGGTCGAAGAAGCCGATGCCGGTTGCGATGTTGGACACGCCGGTGCCATCGAGGTTCACGGATACCTCGATGTCGGTCTCCTTGGTCTTGCGCTTGATCGTCGCGGTGCGCATTGAAGGCTTTCGCTGGAGTTTGGGCCGAAAACGGCGGTCTTTTAACAGCCTAATCTTGCCTTCGCTACTGCGGGATGGGCTGGGCGGGCCCCTACTTCTGCCTATGGTGAGCGGAATCGCCCCAAAAGCCCCCGTTGTGCCCCCGGTCCGGACCGCCTAGATCAGGCCGGAGAAAGAGGTACTTCATGCAGGATTCCCAGAACAGCTCGCCGGTCTGGCACGGCACGACCATTGTGACGGTCCGCAAGGGCGGCCGGGTGGTCGTGGGCGGCGACGGTCAGGTCTCGATCGGCCAGACCGTGATCAAGTCCAACGCCAAAAAGGTCCGGAAACTCGGCAAGGGCGACGTGATCGGCGGCTTTGCCGGCGCCACGGCCGATGCCTTCACGCTGTTCGAGCGGCTGGAATCCAAGCTCGAGCAATATCCGGGACAACTGACCCGGGCGGCGGTCGAGCTCGCCAAGGACTGGCGGACCGACCGCTATTTGCGGCGGCTGGAGGCCATGATGATCGTGGCCGACAAGGACGTCTCCCTGGTCCTGACCGGCACCGGCGACGTGCTCGAGCCGGAAGCGGGCGTTATGGCGATCGGCTCCGGCGGCAATTATGCGCTGGCCGCGGCCCGCGCCCTGCTCGACACCGACAAGGATGCCGAGACCATCGTCCGCCGCTCGCTCGATATCGCCGCCGACATCTGCGTCTACACCAACCGCAACGTCACCATCGAAGCCCTGTCGAGCGGCTAGGCCATGGCCGCCGCCTACACTTTCCGCCCGATGACTACAGCCGACCTGCCGCTGATCCGGCACTGGCTGCGCGAACCGCATGTCAGGGAATGGTGGGGCGATCCGGACGAGCAATATGCGCTGGTCAGCGGCGATCTCGACGAACCGGCGATGGACCAGTTCATCGTGTTGGCAGGCGAGGTGCCGTTCGGCTACCTTCAGTGCTACCGCCTGACGGCGTGGAATACCGGCCTTGGGCCACAACCGGAGGGAACGCGTGGAATCGATCAGTTCATCGGCGAGATCGACATGATCGAACGCGGCCACGGCTCCTCTTTCATCCGCCAGTTCGTCGACGGCCAGTTGCGGCAGGGCCTGCCGCGCATGGTCACGGATCCGGATCCATTGAACCTGCGCGCGTTGCGCGCTTACGAAAAGGCGGGCTTCGAAAAGGTCGGCATGGTCGAGACGCCCGACGGCCCTTCATTGCTGATGATCCGCGATTCATGACGCTGACCCACACACACGACAGCAAGGTCACGATCCCGCCGCTCTATTGGGTCGGTATCGCGCTGCTGCTGCTCGCGCTGCAGGCCTCGATCCTGTTCGCGATGGGCCGCGTGCCGATCTGCACCTGCGGCTATGTCAAGCTGTGGCACGGCGTGGTGCAGAGCTCGGAGAATTCGCAGCACATCGCCGACTGGTACACGCTCTCGCATGTCCTGCACGGCTTCCTGTTCTACGCCATGACCTGGGCGCTGTTTTCGCGGCTGTTGTCCTGGCCCGCGCGCCTGATCGTCGCGATGCTGATCGAGGGTGCCTGGGAGATCGTCGAGAATTCGCCGTTCATCATCGAGCGCTATCGCGCCGGCACCATCTCGCTGGACTATTACGGCGACAGCATCGTGAACTCGGTCTCCGACACGCTCTCCATGGTCCTCGGGTTCCTGGTTGCCCGCGCGCTGCCGGTGACCGCCACGATCGTTCTCGCGCTGATTTTCGAAACAGTGATGGCGCTGCATATTCGCGACAATCTGACGCTGAATATTTTGATGCTGATCCATCCGCTCGAGGCGGTAAAGCAGTGGCAATCCGGCCCGCCGATCATCTGACGACTCAAAATTCCGGCTTGTCCTCGGCCGTCTCTGACCCTAGCTAGACAGACATGACAGACTTCTCGCCCCGCGAAATCGTTTCCGAACTCGACCGTTTCATCGTCGGCCAGGCCGAGGCCAAGCGCGCCGTCTCGATCGCGCTGCGCAACCGCTGGCGCCGTCAGCAGCTCACGGGCTCCTTGCGCGAAGAGGTGCTGCCGAAGAACATCTTGATGATCGGGCCGACCGGCGTCGGCAAGACGGAAATCGCGCGGCGTCTCGCAAAGCTCGCGAATGCGCCGTTCCTGAAGGTGGAAGCGACCAAGTTCACCGAGGTCGGCTATGTCGGCCGCGACGTCGAGCAGATCGTGCGCGATCTCGTCGAGGTCGCGATCGCCCAGGTGCGCGAGAAGAAGCGCAAGGACGTGCAGGCACGCGCCCAGCTCGCCGCCGAGGAGCGCGTGCTCGATGCGCTGGTCGGCGCCAATGCCAGCGCCGGAACGCGGGAATCGTTCCGCAAGAAACTGCGCGCCGGCGAGCTCAACGACAAGGAGATCGAGATCGAGACCCAGAGCACCGGCAGCGGCCTGCCGATGTTCGAGATCCCGGGCATGCCCGGCGCACAGCTTGGCGCGGTCTCGCTCGGCGACATCTTCGGCAAGCTCGGCGGCCGGCCCAAGATGCGGCGGCTGACGGTCGAAAGCTCGCACGAGATCCTCGTCAACGAGGAATCCGACAAGCTCCTGGACAACGATCAACTCGTGCAGGAGGCGATCGGCGCGGCCGAGAACAACGGCATCGTGTTCCTCGACGAGATCGACAAGATCTGCGTGCGGGACGGCCGCGTCGGCGGCGATGTCTCCCGCGAGGGCGTGCAGCGCGACCTGCTGCCGCTGATCGAAGGCACCACCGTCTCGACCAAGCACGGCGCTGTGAAGACCGACCACATCCTGTTCATCGCGTCCGGCGCCTTCCACATCGCAAAGCCGTCGGACCTGCTGCCGGAGCTGCAGGGCCGCCTGCCGATCCGCGTCGAGCTGCAAGCGCTGACCCGCGACGACATGCGGCGCATCCTCACCGAGCCCGAGGCTTCGCTGATCAAGCAATATGTCGCGCTGCTCAAGACCGAGGGCGTCACGCTCGACATCACCGACAGCGCGATCGACGCGCTCGCCGACATCGCGGTCGCCGTCAACTCGACGGTCGAGAACATCGGCGCGCGGCGGCTGCAGACGGTGATGGAGCGGGTGCTGGACGAGATCTCCTTCACCGCGCCCGACCGTAACGGCGACACCATCCAGGTCGACGCCGACTATGTCGAGAGGCACGTCGGCGACCTCGCCAAGAACGCCGATCTGAGCCGGTTCATTTTGTAATTCCGGGCCAGTCCGCTATCTATTCCGCCGTCGTCCTGGCGAAAGCCAGGACCCATTACCCCCGATGGGTCTTGTTGGAAAAGATAGTGGCCTCAGTTTCGGCTCACCCAAGCATTCGTGGCTATGGATCCCGGATCGGCGCTCGCCGTGCGAGCTTGTCCGGGATGACGGCGGAGGTAGACGCACGCCGGGTGCCCCGTGCTCGCTGAAATCAGGCAAAACCCCTGGCGGCTGCTGCTCGCGATCAACGCCGCCGTCATCGTCGGCGTGTTCGTCCACAAGATCCAGCTCCCGCCCTGGGTCCCCTATATCCACCTCGTCGTCGACTATCACTTCGGCTTCATCAAGCGCGCGCTGATCGGGGCCATCGTTGCGCTGTTCACGACCAAGGTGCCGGTATGGCTGGTGTTCGCGATCGCGGGCACCGCGTGGCTGGTGACGCTGGGACTGTTCCTGAAGCTGTTCCAAAGGACGTTCGGCTTCACCGCAAAAACCCTGCCGCTGTTCGTCTTCATCGCGGGCTCGCCGTTCTTCCTGAAGAACTTTATGTTCACGCTCGGCCATTTCGATATCTATGGCTGCGCGCTGGCGCTGATCCTGCTGCTGGTCCCGGCCCGCTCGCTGTTCTACGTCGCGCTGGCCGCATTGTTCTCCATCACCCTGATCCTGATCCACCACATCCATCTCCTGATGTACGTGCCGACGATCGTCGTCATCGTCGTGGTCAGGCATTACCTCACGCACGGCGTCACCCGCGCGAATGTCGCCTTCGGCGTCGTCGCTCTGCTCGCCGTCAGCGCGCTGTTCTTCGCCGCGCAGTTCTGGGGCGTGATGCCTATACCGGAAGCGGAGTTCGTCAAATATTTGCAAGGCAGGATGGTCGATCCGACCCGATCCGACCTCCTCCAGTTCAGCTACATCTGGTACCAGCCGCTGTCGAAGGAGATTGCGGATACCTGGGCCCGCCTGCCGCACAACAGTCTCGGCATTCCCGTCTTCGCGCTGCTGATCTGGCTGCACATGCCGCTGTGGCGCGTCTTTGCGGATCTCATCCGCAATCTCGCCGATGATCTGCACCGGCGTCTCGTCGTGACAGGACTGATCGGCGTCAGCCTCGCCTATCTCGTGATGTTCGCGATGGTGTTCGATTATTCGCGCTGGATCTCGAGCTGGGCCGTCTGCATGTTCCTGATCCTGCACGCCGTGAAGATGTTGCCCGCCGCGCGCGAAACTCCGCTCATTCCGGCGGAGGACAAGAAGACCAACATCTTTGGCTGGATCATCACCCTGATCCCGCGTGTCGGGATCGTCCGGCCGTTCTAGCCCCGCGCCCGCCGTATCCGCACATACAGCGCGCCCTCGCCGCCATGGCCGATGCCGGCCTCCTCGAAGCCGACGACAAGACTGCGAAACTCCGGCAGGCTCAGCCATTGCGGGACCTGCCGGCGCAGCACGCCGCTCTCGCCGCCGGCGCGGCCCTTATCAGTCTTGCCCTTGCCGGTGATGATGAGCACGAAGGTTAGCCCGTTATGATGCGCGCGCTGCAGGAATCCCGACAGCGCGTGATGGGCGCGGATCTGCGTCATGCCATGCAGATCGAGCCGTGCCTCGATCTCGCTGCGGCCGCGTGACAGTTTTGTCCGTTCGCGCTTGCCGAGCGGGGCGAGCGGCGGCACGGCGGGTTTTGCGACCCGCGGCGCGGCAGGTGGCGCATGCGGTCGCGGCGACATTGCCGGCTTGGCAACCGGCGCCGCGTGCACCGCCGCCTCGGCGCGCTTTGGCGCATCCGGCTTGGTCGCACGACGCTTTTTGAGCGGCTTGATCTGCCTGGCGACGAGATCCCAGAGCGCGCGATCCTCGTCGCTCAGCGCGCGGCGGCGCGGCGATGGAGGCGGATCCAGCACGGGCGGGCGCGACGGTCGCTTCATTGCCTGTGCGTACGCCTATGGACGTGCTTGCGCTGCTCGCGGCTGGGCTTGATGACCGGACGCGGCTCCGGCAGCGGCACCGGGTTCGCTACCGCGACCGTCGCGCCCTTGGTCTGCGCCGCGGGAGCGGCAGCCTTTGCATTCTCGGGCGCTTTCGCAGCAGCGGCCACCGGCTGGGCGTCCTTCTGATCCTTGGCAGGAGCCGTCTGCGGAAACAGCTTTGCGATTCTTTCCGAGGGCCGCGGGTCCGGCACCGGCAGCCGAGCACCCCGCGCGACGGGATCGAGGCTCTTCGGCACCAGCATCACAAAATGCATGGGATGACGCAGGCGGCCGGAGACGCGGCCCGCTTCCTGGCCGGCGCCAAAATAGAGATCGGCGCGCGCCGGGCCCACGATCGCCGATCCCGTGTCCTGCGCGATCATCAGGCGGTGGAACGGCGTCTTCGACCGATCGGATTCGATCGGCAACTGCCCCTCGATGAAGAATGGCGTGCCGTAGACATGCAGCGCCTTGTCCACCGCGATCGATCGGCCCGCGGTGAGCGGCACGCCTTGCGCGCCCACGGCTTCGTCCTTGTCCGACAAATTCACCTCGCGGAAGAAGATGTAGGAGCGGTTCTGCCGCCGCAGCTCTTTTGCGCCGTCAGGATTTTGCGCCATCCACTCCCTGATCTTCTGCATCGACATCTCGTCCTTCGCCACGATGCCGCGCTCGATCAGGATCCGCCCGACCGCCGTGTAGGGATAACCGTTATGGGCATCGTAATTGATGCGGATGGTCGAGCCGTCCTCCAGCTTGATGCGCGCGGAGCCCTGGATCTGCGCAAACAACAGATCAGTGGAGTCCTTGAGATAGGCGATCTCGAGTCCGCGGCCGGCGATGATGCCGTCCTCGATCTCGCCGCGGTCGTAATAGGGCACGAGCTTGCGGCGGCCGATCTTGCGGAACACCTGGCCCTTGTTGGGCAGGCTGACGGAGTCCTGCCTGAAGCCGCGCACGAACAGGTTTGACGGCCGGCGATAGATCGGCACGGTGTAGACATCGGTCGGCGTGCGCGAGCCGTCGAGGATCGGCTCGTAATAGCCGGTCACGAAACCGTCGGGCTCACCGAGGCGCGAGATACGCAGCGGCGAGAATTGCTCCTCGAAGAACGCCTTGGCTTTCGCGCCGTCATTCAGCTCCAGCGTCTTCGCGACCCGGCAGGGTTCGTTGAGCGAACCGCCGATGGCCTTGGCCTCGGGCGACGGCTGGTTTTGCGGCGTGATCGATTTGCAGCTCACGCGAAACGCCTTGTAGGCGGCGAGATGATCGTCGTCGCTCCAGCCGGCGATTTCGGTCCAGGCAAGCGGCAGATATTGCGTGCCGGGAATGTCGAAGGGCAGCGCGAGGCTGGGGTAGGGCAGCGCCCGCTTCGGCACGGCTGCGGCGATCGGGGGCGAAGGATGATGACGGCTGTGGGAGTGGCGTCGCGCAGCTTCTGCCGTCAGCGAAAACGACGACAGCGCGACGGCACCTGCGCACAGCGCCGTCACGCAATTCCAAAAGGCCTGCTTAATGGGCGCTTCCGGTGCCAACCAGCTTCCAGTTCGGATCGCGAGAGCCCGTATCGCGGGCAAAGGTCCAGACGTCGGTGATGTCGGCGACCTTGTCGGCGCTGCCGTCGACGATCGCGCCGGCCTTGTCGCGGGTGACCGAAATCATCTGCGAGACGAAACGCACGGTGAGCTGCGCATTGCGGTCGCGCGCCTCGGCGCCGACCAGCTCGGCCTTGTCGATCGAGACGAAGCGCGTCTCGGTCTTCTGCTCCGCCTTCTCGCGTTCCTTGATCGCAGCGTCGAAGCTCTCATAGACGTCCGACGACAATAGGTCGCGCAGCGCGCGGCGGTCGCCATTGGCGAAGGCGAGCACGATCATCTCGTAGGCGCTGCGGGCGCCCGAGAGGAAGTGGCGCGGGTCGAACGAGGAATCCTTCTCGACGATGGCATCGAGGCCCTGCGCGAGCGATGAGCCGGGTTCGGCGAGATCCTTCCAGCGATCGCTGGGCGGGGTGACATCGGCGCTCGGCGCCTGCGGAGCCTGGTCGATCACCTTGCCGGGCATCGTCACGACATTCTTGTCGGCGCGCTGGAGCGCATTGCGCGCGGCGGTGCGGTCGAACGGCGGCCGCTCGTTGCCGGTGCGCTGCCCCAGCACGCTGCGCAGGCGCACAAAGATGAAGACCGCCAGCGCTAGGAAGATGATGGTGTAGATGTCCACTTGGGTATTCGCTTTCTGGTCCTTGCCGTCAGGCCATCGCCGGAAACATAAGCCCGGCCAGTAGACCGTTCCTTACCGGAACGGCAACACTACATCACCTTTTTAGGTCCGCCTCTTTCGGACCGATTTGGGTCCGCGGGATGTAGGCACGAAATCTGGCCCGGCCAATGGCGCCTTTTGGCACAGTGCGAATTGTAGCGCGTTTTATGCTTAAGGGGAAACCCGATCCTGCCTGGAAATCACGCATCTTCAAACGTTTAAGATGCATGCGGGCGAACCTGGACGGGTGGGGAGGCAGCCCCGCACCCCCCGCCGGAAAAGCGCTTCCGGGGCCGTTCGTCCTTGTGGAATGAGGCGGCCCTATGTTAGCCAACCGGCCGCGATATCAGGCCCATTCGGGGTTAAGGAGAGAATTTCATGACCAACGGTAACGGCAACGCCCCCGATGCGGCCCCGGCGCCTCAGCTCAACGTTCTGGCGCAGTATACCAAGGACCTCTCGTTCGAGAATCCGAACGCGCCCGCCTCGCTGCAGCAGCAGGGTCAGCAGCCGCAGATCAACATCCAGATCAACGTCACCGCCAACAATCTGAGCGAACAGGAGTTCGAGGTGGTGCTGTCGGTCGAGGGCAAGGCCGAAATGGCCAGCAAGGTGATGTTCTCGTTCGAGCTCGCCTATGCGGGCGTGTTCCGCATCGTCAACGTGCCGAAGGAAAACCTGCATCCGCTGGTCATGATCGAATGCCCGCGGCTGCTGTTCCCGTTCGCCCGCGAGATCATCGCGACCGCCGTCCGCGACGGCGGGTTCCCGCCCCTGATGCTCGATCCGGTCGATTTCGTCGGTCTGTACCGCCAGAACATGGAACGGGCCCAGCAGCAGGCCCAGGTCAAGCCCAGCTAAGTCAAGCCGAGCTAAGTCAAGCCCAGCTAAGGCGAGCCGGCTAGACTTCAGCCCGGGTTCGCCGCAGGCGCGGCGAGGTACTCGTTCCAGATCGCCTTGTCTCCCATCGTCGCGATGAAGGCACGATGGGCCTCACGCTCGGCATCCGTGATGCGGGGGCTGAGCGGCGCCAGCCGCTGCCGCCGCGGCGCTTCGCCGCTGGCATTGAGGCGGATTTCGTCGGTTTCACCCGCCAGGATGAGCTGCGACTGACGGGCGCCAATCAGGTCGACATAGACTTCCGCCAGCAGTTCGGCGTCGAGCAGGGCGCCGTGCTTGGTGCGGTGGGAATTGTCGATCGCATAGCGCGAGCAGAGATCGTCGAGGCGATTTGACACGCCGGGATGCTTGCGCCGCGCCAGCAGCAGCGTATCCACCAGCCGCTCGCGCGGAATCGGCGCCCGCTTGACGCGATCGAGCTCGGCATTGATGAAGCTGATGTCGAACGAGGCGTTGTGGATCACCAGCGGCGCGTCACCGATGAATTCCAGGAATTCCTCGACCACCTCGGTGAACAGCGGCTTGGTCGACAAAAATTCGCTCGACAGCCCATGCACCGCGAAGGCTTCCGCCGGCATGTCCCGCTGGGGATTGATGTAGCAGTGGTAGCTCTGCCCCGTCGGCATGCGGTTGAACATCTCCACACAGCCAATTTCGACCAGGCGATCGCCGCGCAGGGGATCGAGGCCGGTGGTTTCGGTGTCGAGGACGATTTCACGCATAAGTCAGGCCGCCGTTGTCAGGCGAATCAGCTTCGCCGTTGCGGCATCTTAGCGACCTCGGCAAGGATGTGCTTGATCTGGGCCCGCACCGGATCGAGGCCGTACGAGGTATCCACCACGAAATCCGCACGCTTGCGCTTCTCGGCGTCGGGCATCTGTTTTGCGATGATGGCATCGAGCTTTTGCGCGTCCATGGTACCGCGCGCCAGCACGCGCTCGCGCTGAAGTTCAGGCGACGTCGTCACTACGACGACCGCATCGACCCGCTTCTCGCCGCCGGTCTCGTACAGCAGCGGAATGTCGAGCAGCACCACCGGCGCCTTCGCAGCTTCCGCGTCGGCAAAGAACTTTTGGCGCGAGGCCCCCAGCATCGGATGCACGATCTGCTCGAGCTGCTTCATCGCCGCGGCATCGCCGACCACACGTGCCGACAGTTTTGCGCGATCGACCTTGCCATTGGCGGTCGTGCCGGGGAAGGCCGCCTCGATCGCCGGCACCGCTTCGCCCTCGTAGAGCTGATGGACCGCGGCGTCGGCGTCATAGATGGGAACGCCGGCCTCCGCGAACAGTTTTGCCGTCGTGGATTTTCCCATTCCGATCGAGCCGGTCAGTCCGAGGATCAACATGATAGCGCCGCCATTCTCTCGGATCACACCGCTACTAGCCCTTCGCTACGGAGGAAGGCAAGGAGCGGCAGCAGCGGCAGGCCGAGGATGGTGAAATGGTCGCCCTCGATGCGTTCGAACAGATGCACGCCAAGACCTTCGAGCTGATAGGCGCCGACGCTTGTAGTGACGGCGTCGCCGGCGGCGTCGAGATAGGCGGATATTTCGGCTTCCGAAAGTGATCGCATCGTCATGTGCGCGACCGAGGCCTCCTCGAACAACAGCTTGCCGCCGCGGGCAATCGCGACCGCTGAATGGAGCTCGTGAGTTCGCCCGGCAAGATCGCGCAGTTGCCCGGTCGCCTGCTCCCGTCCAGCAGGCTTGCTGAACAGGCGCTCGCCGAGGGCCAGCGTCTGGTCTGCGCCGATGACGTAGCGATCACGCTGCCGCACCGAGATCGCCTTCGCCTTTTCGCGGGCCAGCAGCATCGCAACGTCGCGCGGGCTGGAGAGCCTTGACCCGGCCTGAATTCCGCGCTCGTCGATATCCGCAGGCATGGCCGCGAATGGAAGGCCGGCATTTGCGAGCAGCATTTTTCGCGCCTGGCTCTGCGAGGCCAGGATCAGCGGAGCTTTGCCGCGCCAGAGAGTCATCGGTCGCATCTAGTCCGAGGGCCGGTTGCGTTGCCGGTCGGTGTAAAGCTTCATGACCGCCGCAGCCGTTTCCTCGATCGAGCGGCGCGTCACGTCGAGCAGCGCCCAATTGTGCTTGGCGCTGAGCTTGCGCGCAAAAGCAACCTCGTCGGTGACCGCCTGCCTGTCGATATAGGTCTCGCTGCCGCGCTCTGCGCCCATGCTGAGCAGCCGGTTCTGGCGTACCTGGATCAGGCGCTCCGGCGTGGCGTGCAGGCTCACCACGAGGGGCCGCGTCAACGTCTCCAGCTGATGCGGCACAGGGATTCCCGGCACCAGCGGAACGTTGGCGGTGCGGATGCCGCGGTTGGCAAGATAGATCGAGGTCGGCGTCTTCGAGGTGCGCGAGACGCCCACCAGCACCACGTCGGCCTCCTCGAGGCCTTCGACGTGCTGACCGTCGTCATGCAGCATCGTGTAGTTCAACGCGTCGATCCGCTTGAAATATTCGGCATTGAGCACGTGCTGCGCGCCGACACGGCCGGTGGTGTTTGCGCCGAGATAGGCCTCGAACAACTGCATCACCGGACCGATGATCGAGAGGCTGGGAACGTTGATGTCCTTGCACTTGTTCTCGAGTCTCGCGACCAGATCCTTCTCGAGCAGCGTGAACAACACGATGCCCGGCGCTTCCTCGATCTCGTCGAGCACGCGATCGAGCTGCTTTTGGCTGCGCACCAGCGGATAGACATGCTCGACCGGCGTGACATTGGCGTATTGCGCGGCGACCGCGCGCGCCACGGTGATCAGGGTCTCACCGGTGGAGTCGGAAACCAGATGCAGATGGAAATAATTGTTCGAGGTCGGCACGAAATCTCTTTGTATGTCGGCGGGACGAACTGTGAATAGGTGTGGACCTTAACCCCTCGGAAAGGGTTGTGCGACACCAGGGGCGGGACAACCGCCAATTTTCTTCACACCACTGCCCCAAGGGACAAGTCCGCCGGCCTGCCAAGGGGGAAACGGGATTGCGTGGACAGGTCTCTTGATAAGCTGTCGATGGTCTTGCGCAAGGCCTTGAGCGCAGTCGGCTTATCCGGATGGGGCGAGCCAGCGTGGGATATGTTGATGGATGTGAAAAAGCGTCGGCGAACTGGCTGACGATATTGCGTGAGTCCAATCCACCGTCACTTAGACTCAGACTCTAAGAATCTAGAAGTTTTAAGTTTAGAAGAGCCGGGCAAGCGGATATGTGTGCGCTCCCATCTCTAAACGAATTCTTACCAATCTCGGTTCCTCCACCGATTGATGAGATCAGAGGTTTTGACGCATGTACGAGTGGATCAAGGCGGTGCACGTGATTGCCGTCATCTCCTGGATGGCGGGAATGCTCTATCTGCCGCGGCTGTTCGTCTACCACTGCGAGGCCGAGATCGGCTCAAAGCAGTCCGAGACCTTCAAGGTCATGGAGTGGCGGCTGCTCAAGGCGATCATCAACCCCGCGATGATCGTCACCTGGCTCGCCGGGCTCTATCTCGCATGGTCCGGCCATTGGTTCTCGTCGCCTTGGTTGCACGTAAAACTGGCACTGGTGCTGGCGCTCTCCGCGGTCCACGGTTTTTTTTCCCGCTGGGTGAAGGATTTCAAAGCTGACCGGCGCCCGCGGAGCCAGAAATTCTATCGCATTATCAACGAGGTGCCGACCGTCCTGATGATTCTCATCGTCATCATGGTGATCGTGAAGCCGTTCTAGGCAATGAACGTGATCGCCCGCTCAGTGCTTCGCCTTGCGCTGCGAGAAGCGATTTTCTATATTGGCGGCATCCCACCCAACGCAGGCGGATGTGGTTGTGTCCGAGCTTTTCACAGCCGGACACCGCATCAGGTTTGAAGCCCCACCGGCACTCACCTTGCTAGACCTGCGGACCTTACCTGCTCGCGTCCGCATTTCTCAGGCCACCTCGCACCCCCTTCCCAAGGTTACCCCACAGGACCACCCCAATGCGGGAAATCAAACTCCAAGACCTTAAATCCAAGACGCCGGCCGAGCTCGTCTCGTTCGCCGAAGAGAAAGGGGTCGAGAACGCCAGCACACTGCGCAAACAGGAGCTGCTGTTCGCCATCCTCAAGCAGCTTTCGATTCAGGAAACTGACATCGTCGGCGAAGGCGTCGTTGAGGTTCTCTCCGACGGCTTTGGCTTTCTCCGTTCGCCCGACGCCAACTATTTGCCCGGCCCTGACGACATCTACGTTTCGCCGTCGCAAATCCGCCGTTTCGGCCTGCGCACCGGCGACACCATCGAAGGCCACATCCGCAGCCCGAAAGAGGGCGAGCGATACTTTGCGCTGCTCAAGGTCAACACGCTGAATTTCGAGGACCCGGAAAAGGCCAAGCACAAGGTCAATTTCGACAACCTCACGCCGCTATTTCCCAATCAGCGCTTCCGCATGGAAATCGACGACCCGACGCGAAAAGACCTTTCTGCAAGGGTGATCGACATCGTCGCGCCGATCGGCAAGGGCCAGCGCGCGCTGATCGTCGCGCCGCCACGCACCGGCAAGACGGTGCTGATGCAGAACATCGCGCATTCGATCACCGCGAATCACCCGGACTGCTACCTGATCGTGCTGCTGATCGACGAACGTCCGGAAGAAGTCACGGACATGCAGCGCTCGGTGAAGGGCGAGGTCGTGTCCTCGACCTTCGACGAGCCGGCGGTGCGCCACGTCCAGGTCGCCGAGATGGTGATCGAGAAAGCCAAGCGTCTGGTCGAGCATGGCCGCGACGTCGTCATCCTGCTCGATTCGATCACGCGCCTGGGCCGCGCCTACAACACCGTGGTGCCGTCATCCGGCAAGGTGCTGACCGGCGGTGTCGATGCCAACGCGCTGCAGCGTCCAAAACGCTTCTTCGGTGCCGCCCGCAACATCGAGGAGGGCGGCTCGCTGACGATCATCGCCACCGCGCTGGTCGATACCGGCAGCCGTATGGACGAAGTCATCTTCGAAGAGTTCAAGGGCACCGGTAACTCCGAACTGATCCTGGACCGCAAGGTCTCGGACAAGCGGACCTTCCCGGCCATCGACATCTCGCGCTCCGGCACCCGCAAGGAGGAGCTCATCACCGATCCGCAGGTGCTGAAGAAGATGTACGTGCTCCGCCGCATCCTGAACCCGATGGGCACCATGGACGCGATCGACTTCCTGCTCGACAAGCTGCGCTCGACCAAGAGCAATTCGGAGTTCTTCGATTCGATGAACACCTGAGTTTGCTGCAGCAGAGTTTGCGAAGGGCGCCTTTGGCGCCCTTTTGCTTTTGCTGCACTCTTGCTGCGGAATTGTTGCAGCCATGACCGAAACACCGGCTGGTCCTATCTCTCAATTAAGTATTTGGTTTATTTAACTATTATTTCTTCTTGCGAGGGCGGGCCGGACAGCCGCAGGATTTTTGCTGCAGGAATGCTGCATGATATGTTGCGCCGCAATATCGGGCATTTGCTGCCCGCAGGGTTCGCTTCAAGCGGGTGGCATCGTCGCAATTCGGCGTTTGCGTTTTGACCCGGCGACGGACAAATAGGCCGCCATGCATCCGAGGGACCAGACCATCTTTGCGCTGTCGTCGGGACGGCCGCCGAGCGCGATTGCGATCGTGCGGGTCTCGGGCCCGGCCGCGCGCGAGGTGCTGACCGCGCTCGCCGGCAAGGTCCCAGGGCCGCGCCAGGCCAGCCGGGTGACCCTGCGGGATGCGGCCGGCGAGCCGATCGACGATGCGGTCGTGCTGTGGTTTCCAGGACCTGGCAGCGCCACGGGTGAGGACGTTGCCGAATTCCACGTCCATGGCGGCCGCGCGGTGCTGGCGGCGCTGCTGTCAGAGATTTCTGGTATTCAGAATATTCGCGCCGCCGAGCCCGGTGAGTTCACGCGGCGCGGATTCGAGAACGGCAAGCTCGACCTCACCGAGGCCGAGGGTCTCGACGACCTCATCCATGCCGACACCGACCGGCAGCGCCGCCAGGCTTTGCGCCAGTTGCAGGGATTACTCGGCGACCGCGCGCGCGACTGGCGCGAACGAATCATCGAGGCGTCTGCACTGATCGAAGCCGGCATCGATTTCTCCGACGAAGGCGACGTGCCGCTGGAATTGCAGGCGCCGGCGTTGAAGGCGATTGAGGCGCTGCACGACGAAATCGCAAAAGTGCTTGCAGCGCAGGGCAAAGCTGAACGCCTGCGAGATGGACTCGTCGTCGCCATCGCCGGCCCGCCGAACGTCGGCAAGTCGACGTTGATCAATCAGCTCGCGCGTCGTGACGTCGCGATCGTCTCGCCGCACGCCGGCACGACGCGCGATGTGATCGAGGTGCAGCTCGATCTCGACGGCTATCCCGTCACCGTCATCGACACCGCTGGCATTCGTGAGACGGACGATCCCGTCGAGCAGGAAGGCGTGCGCCGTGCGCTTGCGCGTGCGGATGAGGCGGATCTCGTGCTGTGGCTTTCCGACGGGGGCGACGGCGAGGCAAAATCCGCTGGAGCGGCGCCGGTGTGGATTGTGCGAAACAAGATCGACCTCGCTTCGGAAGACTTGAGTCCGCCGGGAGGGAAGGCTATGGCCCCGGACGGTGGCGCCAGGATCTTTGCGATCTCGGCGCAGCGCGGCGACGGACTGCCTGACCTGATCGAGGCCCTGGTCGAGTTCGCCGGCGCATTCTTCGGGGCAAGCGAAGGCGCGCTCGTCACCCGCGCCCGCCAGCGGGAGCTGTTGCGGCAGACCGCCGCCTCCCTGAAGCGGAGCATGGAACTTCTCGGCCAAGGCGAGGAACTCGCCGCCGAGGAACTCCGGGCGGCGGCCTATGCCTTGGGTCGGCTGCTTGGCCGGGTGGACGTCGAGGACGTCCTTGGGGCCATCTTCCAGAAATTCTGCATCGGAAAGTAAGACTAGTTCTACATTGTAGAACTATTTCTTGTTCCGCTCTTTCGTTGTTTCACGTGAAACAGAAGGAGGAGGAGGAGCCCTCCTACTGTGCATGGGGTTGTTTTCCGCGTCTTGTCCGACGCACCTGTTGCCTTGTTTCACGTGAAACATCTGCCCGACTTTCCGCTTCCGACCTTCCCCGCTCTGGGCTAAAAGTCCGCGCTATGCGCACAGAACGAGATTCCTTCGACGTCATCGTGATTGGCGGCGGCCACGCCGGCTGTGAAGCCGCGGCCGCTTCTGCGCGAATGGGCGCTGCTACTGCGCTGGTGACGCACCGTTTTGCAACTATCGGCGCGATGTCCTGCAATCCCGCGATCGGCGGTCTCGGCAAGGGCCATCTGGTCCGGGAGATCGATGCCTTGGATGGTCTGATGGGCCGGGTTGCAGATGCCGGCGGCATCCAGTTTCGCATGCTCAACCGCCGCAAGGGTCCAGCCGTTCGCGGTCCCCGCGCCCAGGCCGACCGGAAGCTTTACGCCGCCGCGATGCAGACGGCGATCCGGGAGACCGATGGTCTTAGCGTGATCGAAGGCGAGGCGAACGAGCTGATCGTCGTGGACGGACGCGTTACGGGTCTGCGACTGGCCGACGGCCGGAAGCTGGGGGCAGGGGCGGTCGTGGTCACGACCGGCACCTTCCTGCGCGGCCTGATCCATCTCGGTGAGAAGAATTGGCCGGCCGGTCGAGTTGGAGAGGCCCCCGCCATGGGCCTCTCGAAGTCTTTTGAAGCTGCAGGCTTCACCCTGGGCCGGCTGAAGACCGGCACCCCGCCGCGGCTCGACGGCACCACGATCGACTGGTCGGCGGTCGAAATGCAGCCTGGCGACGATCCGCCAGAACCCTTTTCGGTCCTGACCGAGCGGATCACGACGCCCCAGATCCAGTGCGGGATCACCCGGACGACCCCCGCGACCCATGAGGTGATCCGGGCGAACGTGCACCGTTCCCCGATGTACTCCGGCCAGATCAAGAGCTCCGGCCCGCGCTATTGCCCCTCGATCGAGGACAAGATCGTCCGCTTCGGCGACCGTGACGGCCACCAGATCTTCCTGGAGCCCGAGGGGCTCGACGATACGACCGTCTATCCCAACGGCATCTCTACCTCGCTGCCGGAGGAGGTCCAACTCGCGATCCTCGCCACCATACCGGGCCTCGAGGGGGTCAAGATGGTCCGGGCGGGCTATGCCATCGAATACGATCATGTCGATCCCCGCGAGCTCGATCCGACCCTCCAGACCAAGCGTCTGCGCGGCCTTTTCCTGGCCGGGCAGATCAATGGGACCACGGGTTACGAAGAAGCCGGCGCCCAAGGCATTGTCGCCGGTCTCAATGCGGCATTGGCCGCCAGTGGTGCGGCCCTGACAGTCTTCGATCGCGCCGACGGTTATCTCGGCGTGATGATCGACGACCTCGTGACCCGCGGGATCACCGAACCCTATCGGATGTTCACCTCGCGGGCCGAGTATCGCCTCACGCTCCGGGCCGACAATGCCGACCAGCGCCTGACCGAGAAGGGCATTGCGCTCGGATGCGTGGGCAGTGTCCGGACTCAGTATCACCGGACCAAGATGGCCACCCTAGCGGCGGCGAAGACACTCTCGAAGTCGCTGACCATCACCCCGAACGAAGCCGCCAAGCACGGCCTGGCCCTCAACCGGGATGGACAGCGCCGATCAGCCTTTGAACTCCTGGCCTATCCCGAGATCGGGTGGACCCAGGTTCGTGCCATCTGGCCGGAGCTGTGGGCCATTGACCCTGTCATTGCGACCCATCTCGTGATCGACGCCAAATACGACGTCTATCTGGAGCGCCAGAGCGCTGACGTCGAAGCCTTCCGCCGGGACGAAGGCTTGGTGCTGTCAGATGTTGATTACGCAGACGTACCCGGTCTTTCCAACGAAGTCCGCGGCAAGCTCGAGCGTGCGCGGCCCTTCACGATCG
The DNA here is from genome assembly GCF_006483445.1 of Bradyrhizobium guangdongense. Classification (GTDB taxonomy): domain Bacteria; phylum Pseudomonadota; class Alphaproteobacteria; order Rhizobiales; family Xanthobacteraceae; genus Bradyrhizobium; species Bradyrhizobium guangdongense_A. Next base: position 24,880 of record NZ_PPPT01000013.1, read on the forward strand.
GGCAGGCGGGCCGGCTTGACGGCATGACGCCGGCGGCGCTCGGCATCCTTGCGGCCTATCTGCGCCGTCAAGCGCGGCGGAAGACTTCGAAGCTCACGGCGTAGGGTTTCACGTGAAACAGCGCGGACCCGGCAAAGAGAGATCCGATTCACGGAGATCTGGCGCGAGCGAGAGGGCGGTGAAGTCGCCCGCAGCTCAAGGTCGGCCATTGGACCAGGACATCGCCGCGGACAAGTTCGCCGCGCTCAAACTCGCGCCGGTTTCACGTGAAACGGAAGCACGGCTCGATCGCTACGTTGCACTTCTGCTCGAATGGCAAGCCAAGACCAACCTCGTCGCGCCTTCGACACTGCCGCATCTCTGGACCCGACACATCGCCGATTCGCTTCAGCTCGTCTCACTCGCCCCCGGCGCAAAACGCTGGGCCGATCTTGGCAGCGGCGGCGGTTTTCCCGGCGTGGTCCTGGCCTGCGTCATGGCCGAGGTGCCGGGCGCCAGCGTCCATCTGGTGGAGCGAATCGCAAAGAAGGCCGCCTTCCTGCGCGAAGCGATCCGTGTCACCGCGTCGCCAGGAGTCGTACATCTCGCTGAGATCGGGGATAATGTGGATAGAATCACCGGCCCCGTCGATTGCGTCACCGCACGCGCGCTGGCTCCGCTACATCAACTGATCGGCTTCGCGGAGCCGCTGATGCGCGGTGGTGCAAAAGCGCTATTCCCGAAGGGTCAAGATGTAGAGGCTGAATTGACCGAAGCCGCTAAATATTGGAATATTCAGTCTCAACTCCACCAAAGCCGGACGGGTGACGGCTGGATCGTGGAGCTCGCCACGGCCACGCGCCGCGGCTGAGGCGTCAAGGGGTGAGTGGGGACCAGGCATGGCCGTGATCGACGAACCGCAGCAAGAACAGACGGATACGGTCCTGCCGGGCCATCCGCGCATCCTGGCGCTCGCGAATCAGAAGGGTGGTGTGGGAAAGACAACCACGGCGATCAATCTAGGCACGGCACTCGCGGCGATTGGCGAGCGCGTCCTGATTGTCGATCTCGATCCCCAGGGCAACGCATCGACCGGCCTCGGCATCGATCGCCGCAACCGGAGCTGCTCGACCTATGACGTGCTGGTCGGCGAAGCCGCCTTGCGCGAAGCGGTCGTCGCGACCGCGGTGCCGCGGTTGCACATCGCGCCCTCAACCATGGACCTTTCAGGTCTGGAGCTCGAGCTCGGCACCACGCCCGGTCGCGCCTTCAAGCTGCGCGACGCGATTGCCTCGCTCAACAACAACGTCTCGCCGGACTCCGACTACACATACGTGCTGATCGACTGTCCGCCCTCGCTCAATCTGCTGACGGTGAATGCGATGGCCGCGTCGGATGCGATCCTCGTGCCGTTGCAGTGTGAATTCTTCGCGCTCGAAGGTCTGTCGCAACTGTTGCAGACGGTCGAGCAGGTGCGTTCGACGCTCAATCCGAACCTGTCGATCCACGGCATCGTGCTGACCATGTTCGACTCGCGCAACAACCTCTCGAACCAAGTCGTCGCCGACGTCCGCCAGTTCATGGGCGAGAAGGTCTACAAGACCATGATCCCGCGCAACGTGCGCATCTCCGAGGCGCCGTCTTACGGCAAGCCGGTGCTGGTCTACGATCTCAAATGCGTCGGCAGCGAAGCCTATTTGCGGCTCGCCACCGAAGTGATCCAGCGCGAGCGCGAGCTGCGCACGACGCATTGACGGTGCCGTAGGGTGGGCAAAGGCTTCTTCGCCGTGCCCACCACCTCGCGCACATAACTGGTGGGCACGCTTCGCTTTGCCCACCCTACGATTCGAAATTCAGTTCTGGAGTACTGCAGCGTGAATCCAAGGGAGCTGGCGATGGCCGACGAAGCGCGTTCGCGACTGGGCCGGGGTCTTGCAAGTCTGATCGGCGATGTCGGCGGTGAGGCCGCGCATGTCGAGCGGCCGCGCGCGCAGCGCAAGGTGCCGATCGAATTCATCAAGCCCAATCCGCGCAACCCGCGCCGGACCTTTTCGGAAGTCGAGCTCAAGGAGCTTTCCGATTCGATCAGGCAGCATGGCGTGATCCAGCCGATCGTGGTGCGTCCGGTGAAGGGCGCGCAGGACCGTTACGAGATCATCGCCGGCGAGCGGCGCTGGCGTGCGTCGCAGATCGCGGGCTTGCACGAAGTGCCGATCGTGCCGGTCGACATCAGCGACAGCGACGCGCTGGAATTCGCGATCATCGAGAACGTGCAGCGCGAAGACCTCAACCCGATGGAAGAGGCGCAGGGCTATCACGCGCTCGCCAACGAGTTCAAACGCAGCCAGGAAGACATCGCAAAGGTCGTCGGCAAGAGCCGCAGCCATGTTGCCAACATGATGCGGCTGACGAAACTTCCCGCCGAAGTGCAGGCCTTCATCGCGACCGGTCAGTTGACGGCCGGCCATGCCCGCGCGCTGATCGGCGTGCCCGATCCGCTCGCCGCTGCCAATCGCATCGTCGAAGAGGGCCTCAACGTGCGCCAGGCCGAAGCGCTCGCGCATGAAGAAGGCGTGCCGGAGCGCAGACCACAGAAGGCGCGCGCAGGCGCCAAGGAAAAGGACCCTGATACGCTCGATCTCGAGAAGCGCGTCAGCGACGCGCTCGGGCTCAAGGTCGTCGTCAACCACCGCGATCCCGGCGGCAGCGTGCAGATCAGCTACCGCAACCTCGATCAGCTCGACGAGGTGATGAAGCGGCTGGCGAAGGGTGTGCTGTAGATTCGGTGTCGTCCTGGCGAAAGCCAGGACCCATACCGCGTGATCTCTCGGTCTGCGGCAGTCGGAGTACCGGCGAAGAGAGGACGACAGCGGGTCGTCGCCAAACTCCTATCTGGGGTAATGGGTCCTGGCTTTCGCCAGGACGACGTCGGGGCTTAACCCCTTCGCTTCGCATTCGCGGCGATCGCTATCAGCGCGCGCTGGGCGATCGCGGCGGCCAGCGCTGGCTGCTTGCGGGTGTCGAGGGCTGCGGTGGCGAGCTGCTCGATGATGCCGGTCAGGCGTACAGCGCTGAAATTGCGCAGTGCCGTTTCGACCGCGCCCTTGCGCGAAAAATGCAGCCGCGGAAAGCCGCCATCGAGCACCGCGGAGATCGGCGTGCCCTCGGCGACAGCGAGCGCGGATTTGTGCAGCCATGCTGCCTGGCGCTGGGCCGCCGAGATGATGACGCCGGGGTAGGTACCGGCAATCATCGCCTTTGCGAATTCGTTCTCGACGATGTCGGGCCGGCCTGCGAAGGCCCCATCGACGATCGGATCAAGCTTCAGCTCCGAGGCATCGGCGACGACGGCCATGACGTCGTCGAGCGTGATCTCGCCCTTGCCATGGGCGTAGAGCGTCAGCTTGCGCAGCTCATTGCGCGAGGCCTGGCGGTCGCCGCCGAGGAACGACATCAGGGCCGCGCGCGCATCCTGGGCGATGCGCAGGTTCGCGATCCTGAGCTCGTCGTCCATCAGCTTTGCCAGGTCGCGCTCGGTGTCGGGATAGCAGCCGATCGCCACAGCAGTCTTGGCGCGCTCGCAGGCTTTTCGCAGCGGCGATTCCGGACGCAGCTCGCCGGCCTCGATCACGATACGGCAATCTCTGACGTTCATGTCGGCCAGTGTGTCGACGCCGCTGGCAAAACTGCGCGAGCCCGCGCGGATGCGAATGGCGCGGCGGCCGCCGAACATCGGGATCGTCATGGCCTCATCGACCAGGCGCGAAGGCTCGGCGGACAATTCGTCACCGTCGAGTTTCACGAGCGAGAAGGGGTCGTTGGGATCATCGACGGCGGAGGCGATCAGCGCGTCGGCGCGCTCGCGCACCAGCCCCGCGTCAGGGCCGTAGAGCAGGATGATCGGGCGGCCAGCGTCAGGCCGGGCAAGGAAGGAATCGATCTCTTTTCCGCGAAGCGCGACCATGGGCCCAATCGTCATTCCGGGGCGCGCAACGCGCGAACCTGGAATCCAGAGGTTATGGATCGAGATTCCGGGTTCTCGCTTCGCGAGCCCCGGAATGACGGAGTGGTTCAGGTACCGGCGGTGAAGAACGAGGCCAGCCGGGTCGTGATGTTCTCGGCGATCTCGTTGGCCGCGCGGTCCTCGGCATCGCGATAGGCGCGGGTGCGGGCAAAGCGCTGGTAGGAGCCCGGCATGTCATAGGACAGGCGGGAGAAGGTCGTGCCCGTCATCACCGACTTGTTGGTCGCGATCTCGATCAGATTGTACTGGGCGTCGATGCCGAAATTCTCGCTGCTCGGCAGGCCCGTCGTGGCGTCGACGATCAGCGACTGGCGGCTGGTCGTGAAGCGCAGCACCAGGCGGTGGGTCGGCGGCATGCCGGTTGCCGTGCCGTAAAGCTTGAACGCCAGCGCATTGCGGACTTCCACCTGGACGCGGGCTTCGCGGGAGGCATTCGGCTTGTCGACCGGGGGAATCTCGACCCCCATCAGCTTCTCGCGCAGGCCGGGGGTGCCGTCGGTCCGTTCGGCATACATCGGCTGGAAGCAGCCGGCCGTCAGGGCTGCCAGGGCGGCGACCGCGACGAAACGGGCTGCAATGCGGATCCTAGCCGACAACATTCACGATCCTCTTGGGGACGATGATCACCTTGCGGACGGCCTTGCCGTCCAGGGCCAGTTTTACCGCATCGAGCGCCAGAACGGCAGCCTCGATTTCCGGATTCTGGGCCGCTGTTGCAACCGTGATCTCACCCCGCTTCTTGCCGTTGACCTGGACCACCAGGGTCACGGTGTCTTCAACCAGCAAATCGCGTTCGATTTGGGGCCAATTGGCCTCGGAAATCAGCCCCTGCTGGCCCAGCACCACCCAGCACTCCTCGGCCAGATGAGGCATCATGGGCGCAAACAGTTGAACAAGGATGATCGAGGCCTCCTTGATCGCCCAGGCGAGATCGGGCGCCGGCGTACCGCCCTTGCCCAGCACCTCAGCCAGCGAGTTGGTGAACTCGCGGATATGGGCCAGGCAGACATTGAAGTGCAGCCGCTCGATCCCGGTCGAGACCTTGTCCAGGGCACCATGGGCCGCCTTGCGCAGCGCCAGTGCATCCGCGCCGAACGCAGCCGGCCGGGCTGCCGGTGCGCCCTTGGCGATTACGGCCGACTCGTTCACCAGCCGCCACAGCCGCTGCAGGAAGCGCGAGGCGCCCTGGACGCGCTCGTCGCTCCAGATCACGTCGCGGTCAGGCGGTGAGTCCGACAGCATGAACCAGCGCGCGACGTCGGCGCCGTAGGTCTCGATGATGTCGTCGGGGTCGACGGTGTTCTTCTTCGACTTCGACATCTTCTCGATCGGACCGACCGCGACGTCCTCGCCGGTCGCCATCAGCACGGCGCGCCTGCCGTTGCCGCCAACCTCGATCTTGACCTCGGCCGGCGTGACATAGGTGCCGTCGGCCTTCTGATAGGTCTCGTGCACCACCATGCCCTGGGTGAACATGCCGGCGAACGGCTCGCTCATGTCGATATGGCCGGTGGCCTTCATCGCGCGGGTGAAGAAGCGGCTGTAGAGTAGATGCAGGATCGCGTGCTCGACGCCGCCGATATACTGATCGATCGGCAACATGCGGTTGGCGATCGCGGGCGTCGTCGGTTCATTCGCGTTCCACGGATCGGTGAAGCGCGCAAAGTACCAGGACGAGTCCACGAAGGTGTCCATGGTGTCGGTTTCGCGTTGCGCCTTGCCGCCGCATTTGGGGCAATTGACGTGTTTCCAGGTCGGATGATGGTCGAGCGCGTTGCCCGGCTTGTCGAAGCTCACATCCTCGGGCAGCGTCACCGGCAGTTGATCGTCCGGTACCGGAACGACATCGCATGTCGGACAGTGGATGATCGGGATCGGGCATCCCCAATAGCGCTGGCGTGAAATGCCCCAGTCGCGCAGGCGGAAATTGACCTGTCGCTCGCCGACCGGCGCGTTGCCGCGCAGCTCGTTCTCCAAGCGCTTTGCAACGTCTTCCTTGGCCTGCTCGATGGTCATGCCGTCGAGGAAGCGCGAATTGATCATGCGCCCGTCACCGTCATAGGCGGTGTCGGTGATCACGAACGACTTTGGATCTTGGCCCTCGGGGCAAACGACAGGCGTATTGCCGAGGCCGTATTTGTTGACGAAGTCGAGGTCGCGTTGGTCGTGCGCGGGACAGCCGAAGATGGCGCCCGTGCCGTATTCCATCAGCACGAAGTTCGCGACATAGACAGGCAGCTTCCAGCTCGGGTCGAACGGATGGATCGCGCGGATGCCGGTGTCAAAACCCTGCTTCTCCGCGGTGTCGATGATCTCCTGCGCGGTGCCGATCTTCTTGATGTCGGCGATGAACTCCGCAAGTTTTGGGTTCTTCGCGGCTGCCGCCTGCGCCAGCGGATGATCGGCCGAGATCGCCATGAACTTCGCGCCGAACAGCGTGTCCGGGCGCGTGGTGAAGATCTTCAGCTCCGTTTCGCCGGCGGGCGTCGTAGCTTGGTCCAGCGCGAAGCGGATCAACAGGCCTTCGGACCGGCCGATCCAGTTGCGCTGCATCAGCCGCACCTTGTCGGGCCAGCGATCCAGACCGTCGAGCGCGTCCAGCAGCTCCTGCGAGTATTTCGTGATCTTGAAAACCCACTGGCTCATCTCGCGCTGCTCGACAACGGCGCCCGAGCGCCAGCCGCGGCCGTCGATCACCTGCTCGTTGGCGAGCACGGTCATGTCGACGGGATCCCAGTTCAGCTTGCGCTTCTCGCGCTCGGCGAGGCCGGCGGCCAGCATGTCCAGGAACATCTTCTGCTGATGCTTGTAATAGCTGGGGTCGCAGGTCGCGAACTCTCTGCTCCAGTCGAGCGACAGGCCGATCGACTGCAACTGCTTCTTCATCGCGGCGATGTTGTCGTAGGTCCACGCCTTCGGCGCCACCTTGCGCTCGATGGCGGCATTCTCCGCCGGCAGGCCGAACGCATCCCAGCCCATCGGGTGCAGCACGTTGAAACCCTTGGCACGCATGAAGCGGGCCAGCACGTCGCCGAGCGTGTAGTTCCGGACATGGCCGATATGGATGCGCCCGGACGGGTAGGGGAACATCTCGAGCACGTAATATTTCGGCCGCGGATCGTCGTTCTTGGAGGCGAAGATCGCCTTCTGGTCCCACTGGCGTTGCCAGCGCGGTTCGGAATCGCGGGCGTTATAGCGTTCGGAGGTCATGGAATCGTTGGGGTTTTCGTGGGCTCTGGCCGTCCTAAAGACGGCGGACTAGGCCACAAAAAAGGCTGTTGGGTCAACGGCCGGGACCCCCGAAAAGACCGAAAGGCAGACCGTGCGGAGGCGATCCCACCGTCTCAGCCCGCCATGGCCATATCGGCATCGCCCTCGGACAATCGTACGATGCCGTGCTCGGCGACGGTATTCCGGCCGCGATGCTTGGCGGCGTAGAGGGCGGCGTCGGCGGCTTCGATCAGGTCGCCGGGACGCAGGGCGTCGTTCGGCTTGGTCGCGGCGACGCCGATCGAGACGGTTACCAGCATGTGGTTCGAGGTGATGTGGGGCAGGGAAAGCTTTAACACGGCCCCACGCACCTTCTCGCCGATCTCGCCGGCGCGGGCCTGGTCGGTGTTCGGCAGCAGCAGGCAAAATTCCTCGCCGCCATAGCGGGCCGCAAAGCCCATGGTGTCGGCGGCGATGCCGGACAGCGTCTCGCCGAGTCGGGTCAGGCAGGCGTCGCCTTCGAGGTGGCCATAGCTGTCGTTGTAGAGCTTGAAATGGTCGACGTCGATCATCAGCAGCGACAGGTCGCTGCCATATTGCTGTGCCCGCATCCATTCGAAGTCGAGGCGGCTCTGGAAGCCGCGGCGGTTGGCGAGGCCCGAGAGCATGTCGATCGACGCCATCACGGTCAGGCGATCATTGCTGGCGACGAGCTCGCGCTCGCGCTGGCCGAGCTGTGCCGCCATGGCGTTGAAGGCGCGTGCCAGCGGCACGAATTCGGACGGCAGGCGATTGCGCGCCGCGCGCGCCGAGAGATCGCCTTCGCCAAAGCGCTTGGCCATGTCGGCGAGCATTTCGATCGGCTTGATCACGAGCTTTTCGGCGGCGATGAGCGCGCCGAGCAGAACGAACACGACGACGAAGCCGAGCTGCAGATAGGCGGTGCGGATGTCGCGGTTGACGGCCGCGGACACCTTGTCCTCATCGATGCTGGTGATGAGGCGCGCGTTGGTCCCGGCGATACGAATGAAGCTGACGGCGCGCTTGGAGCCGTCGACCGCCATGAAGGAGAGCGAGCCCTCGTCCTGGTCCGAGCGCAGCGCCATGTCTGCGATGGCCGACATCAGCGGCATGTTGTCGAGCGGGCGACCGATCTCGCTGCGCTGATCGGCGGGTGCCGCAAGCACGGTGCCGGCGCTGTCGACCAGCATCGCGGAGATGCCGGGGCGGCCGCCCAGATTGTTCATGACCTTCGACATCCAGTCGAGGTTCACGGTTGCGAGCACAACGGCGCCGGAGTCGCTGCCCATCGCGGAGACCGGATAGGCGGCCATCACGGTCGGGGTCTGCGCGGGACGCGCGAGCAGGAAGTCGGACAGCACGAAGCGTCCGGTCTGCTGTGCCTGCTGGAAATAGGGACGATCGCTCAAATCGAGTCCGACATACATGTTGTTGGTCGAGCACTGGATGCGGCCTTCTTCACCTGCGATCAGCAGCGTGCGGATCCAGGGCAGGCTCGACGGCAGGCTGGCGCGCAGCACGTCGCAACTGCGGCTGATGCCGCCGGCGGATGCGCGGATAAAGGCTTCCGATTTCAGGATGGTCTCGACCGAGGAGATCACCTCGCGCTGCGCATCCGCGCTGTGGCGTGCCACGATGCTGAATTCAGTGGTGGCCTGTGCGATCTGCTTGACCCGCGCCTCTTCGAGCGAGCGGATGCGCTCGAGCATCAGCGGCGCGACCAGAATCACTGCCAGCAATGCCAGGCGTGCCCGGATCCCGAGAACCTGCTTGAGTTTCGCTCGTTTGCGGTTGAGACTGACGTTCGGCATCTTTTGCTACCCACCCCGCGCGCAAGGTAGCCCGAAGGGTTCAAAAAGCCTTTCTTGAACTCGGTAAAATTGGACCTACTTCCGTAAGAGTACGGACAATCGACATCATGACGCATGCTAACGCCTCGCCGCTAACCGCGGATTCACCAAACGCGCTCGCCGCAGTCGAAGCCGAGATCGCGCGTGCCTGCAAGGACGCGCGGCGCGATCGGGCCTCGGTGACGCTGATCGCAGTGTCCAAGACATTTGCGGCCGATGCGATCGTGCCGGTCATCGCCGCCGGACAGCGCGTATTCGGCGAAAATCGCGTGCAGGAAGCCAAGGGCAAGTGGCCAGCGTTAATTTCCGCTTACCCCGGTATCGCGTTGCATCTCATTGGCCCGCTGCAATCCAACAAGGCGAAGGAGGCCGTGGCGCTGTTCGACGCCATCCATTCGGTGGACCGTCCGAGCATTTGCCAGGCGTTAGCCAAAGAAATCGAATCCCAGAAAAGGCGCCCACAGCTCTTCGTGCAGATCAATACCGGCGAGGAGCCGCAGAAGGCCGGCATTGCGCCCGGTGACGCCGATGCGTTCCTCGTGAGCTGCCGCGACACCTACGGCCTCGAAATTTCCGGGTTGATGTGCATCCCGCCGGTCGACGAGCCGCCGGCGGCGCATTTCGCGCTGACCGCAAAAATCGCGGCGCGCAACGGGCTGACAAATTTGTCGATGGGCATGAGCGCGGATTTCGCCACTGCCATCATGCTCGGCGCCACGCATGTGCGCGTGGGCTCGGCGATCTTCGGGCATCGCTAGCGCCTACACGAATCCCACCGACACTTTTCCCAGCACGCCAAAATCCGCGGCGAAATGATCGCCGGCCTGGATCGGCAATGGCGGATGGCACGTGCCTGTGGTCACCACCTCCCCTGCCCGCAGCGTGATGCCGAGGCCGCGCAGCTCATTGGCGAGCCAGGCGAGCGCTACGCGGGGATCGCCGAGCACGTTCTTGCCGTGACCGACGTAAGCTTTCCCACGCAGCGTGATGTTCGGGCGCTCCTCGATCAGATCCATCGTGCGCCAGTTTGCGCCGGTCGCAGCACCCAGCACGAACAGATGTGCGCAGGCATTGTCGGCGATGAGCTGGGCCTCGCCGGCGCTGACGAAATCGCGGAAGCGCGAATCCGGAATCTCGATGGCCGGATGCAGGCTGCTGACGGCAGCGAGCACCTCGTCCACACTGTAGGGCGTGGACCGCGGCGGCAGATCGCGCGCCATGCGGAAGGCGAACTCCGGCTCGCCCACCGCCATCGCATTGCCCTTCATTGATGCTGGGTCGCCATCGGCGATCACGGTATCGCTGAAAATGCGGCCGGCCATGGGACCCGCGACATTGATATGCTTCTGTCCGGCTTCGCTGGTGGCCGCGATCTTCCAGCCGAATAGTTTTCCCGCTGACTGCTGCTCGAGCGCGGCCTGCACCGCGTAGCCTTCCGCACGGCTGCGCGGGCGTTGGGCTGCCGTGAGTTCGCCCAGCTTGGTACCTGCGCGCCAATGATCGAACAGGGTCTTTGATGCAGCCGCGATCTGATCCTTGTCCAGCATGATCCCTCACCCGATGATGATTTTTGTGCGTGGCCCCATCCGTCGCAACAATTGCAGCATCGCTTGTCTCGTCATCGAGACGCAGCCCGCGGTCGGACCAAAATTGTCGCGCGCCAGATGCAGGAAGACGGCGCTGCCGCGGCCGGGAATGCGCGGCCTGGTGTTGTGGTCGATCTCGATGATGAAATCATAGAGATGGTCGGCCCGCGTCAGCCGGTCGCCGCCTTGCTCCCGCTCCAGCCGGATCGGCTGGTTGTAATGCCGGTCGCCGGGGTCTTCGCACCAGGCGTCTTCAGGCTTGATCGTGCGCACCGGCAAAAAGGTCTTGGGCCGGCTATGGCGGTCGCCGCGCCACCAGAGCTGCCGTGGACGAAAGCTGCCCTTGGGCGTGCCGCCGTCCCCTTCGCGCTTGTTGGCGAGGATGCCGCCGCGCCCCAGGGCCACGGGAATGACCAGCGGTCCGGCGGTCAGCCAGCCCCGCCTGGGATTACCGGCCGCAGCCTTAACGATCATCGCCGACAGCGGTCCGGCGGTCGTCTTCTTGGCGTAACCCACTGACACAGAATGTTTTTTCATATGAACAGGGTATGTCGGCTTCATTACAGGACATTCATCAAAATGGCCTGCTATTCTGAGTTAGAGTAGTTCTGGCTTGTGAATCGGTAACAGCCCACTACTTCAAGACGAACAACAATAATAACGGCGACCCCTAACTTACCATCGCGGCTGGGTGCAGCATGTATGCGCGCCGAGTTCGACCCCCAAAAGGATGACCCCATGGCCAATGCCCGCAAGATCCTGATCGTGGATGACGACACCGATCTGCGCGACACGTTGGTGGAGCAACTATCTCTGCACGAAGAGTTCGAGGCCTCCGCCGTCGATACCGGCGCCAAGGGTGCGAGCGCCGCGAAAGCGAATTCCCCGGATCTGGTCTTGATGGATGTCGGCCTGCCCGACACCGACGGCCGCGAGGTCGTGCGTAGCTTGCGCAAAGGCGGCTTCAAGGCCCCGATCATCATGCTGACCGGGCACGACACCGATTCCGACACCATTTTGGGCTTGGAATCCGGCGCCAATGACTATGTGGCCAAGCCCTTCCGCTTTGCCGTTCTTCTCGCCCGCATCCGCGCCCAGCTCCGCCAGCATGAGGCTAGCGAGGACGCGGTGTTCTCGGTCGGCCCCTACAGCTTCCGGCCGGGCTCGAAGATGCTGACGGCGGCCAATGCCCGCAAGGTACGGCTGACGGAGAAGGAAACCGCCATTCTCCGCTTCCTCTACCGGGCCGGCCAGATGCCGGTCTCGCGCGAGACCCTGCTCCAGGAGGTCTGGGGCTACAATTCCGGCGTCACCACCCACACGCTCGAAACCCACATCTACCGCCTCCGGCAGAAGATCGAGAAGGACGCGGCCAACCCCGAGATCCTGGTCACCGAAGCCGGTGGCTACAAGCTGGTGCCGTGATACGCTTGAAGAACCTGCGATTCGTCCGTTTTCGCGGGTCCTTTGAGCTCGGTCCTGAATGTCGATCGAAGACGATGTAGCGCTGCTCGAGCGTGTCCCGACACTGCGCCTGTTGGGAGACGCCTCGCTGCGCATGCTTGCGATCGGCTCGGAGCAACGCGGCTTTGCGCGCGGCGATACTCTGTTCAATCTCGGGGATGACGCCGACGCCGGCTTCGTGGTCCAGCGCGGTGCCTTCCGCGTCGAGGACGGTGCCGGCGCCGAGATGGTCGCTGGCGTCGGCACGCTGATCGGCGAGCTGGCTCTGGTGGTGCCGATGAAGCGGCCCTCGACCGCGATCGCGATCGAGCATGCCGCCGTGATCCGGATCGCGCGCAGCCTGTTTCAGCGCGTGCTGGAGAGCGACCCCGCCGCTGCGCGACGCCTGCGCGACGAGTTCGCGATCCGCTCCAGCCAGATCGCCAGCGACATTTTGATGGCCGGCGCGAAGCTGAGCATTTGATCAGACGTCCAGCGTCACCGTGACGGGCACATGGTCCGACGGCCGCTCCCAGCCGCGGGCATCGCGCAAAATCTTGAAATCGCTGACCGCGTCCTTCAGCGCGCGTGACACCCAGATGTGGTCGAGCCTGCGGCCGCGGTCGCCGACGGTCCAGTCGGCGGCGCGGTAGCTCCACCACGTATAGACCTTCTCCGACATCGGGATGCGTTCGCGCGCGACGTCGACCCATTCGCCGGCCGCCAGCGCCGCCTTGAGCTTCTCGGTCTCGACCGGCGTGTGCGAGACGACTTTCAGAAGCTGCTTGTGCGACCAGACGTCGTTCTCATGCGGCGCGACGTTGAGATCGCCGACGAGGATGTGGCGATCCTCGCCGCGCGGATGCAGCGGCTCGCAGGCTTTCATCTCGTCGAGAAAGCGGAGCTTGTGGTCGAATTTTTCGTTCAGCGCGGGATCGGGAATGTCGCCGCCGGCCGGCACGTAGAAATTATGCAACACCAGCAGCTTTTCGATCTTCGCCTTCTCGCCGAACGACACCGAGATGTGACGTGAATCCACCTTGTCGCAGAAGGTCCTGATGTCCTTGCTCTCGAACGGAATCTTCGAGACGATGGCGACGCCGTGATAGCCCTTCTGCCCGTTCAGCGCGACGTGCTCATAGCCGAGCCGCTTGAAGCGCTTGAGCGGAAAGGCGTCGTCGATGCACTTGGTTTCCTGCAGGCACAGCACGTCCGGCCGCGCGCTCTTGAGGAATTTCGCGACGAGGTCGATGCGCAGGCGCACCGAGTTGATGTTCCAGGTTGTCAGGGAAAGACGCATGGGAGTTGCGTCTTAGCAAGTCGCCGTGGCGTGGGCAAAGGCGCAAAGCGCCGTGCCCACCGTTTGTTCAGCCCGGCGGCGTTGCGTAGTTGGTGAAGTCGATCTTGAACATGCCGGGATCGAGCTTCTTGGTCGCATCCAGATTGTAGACCGCAAAGGTCGTATCGTAACCTTGCGGATCGGTGACGGTCCACTGCTTCAACAGGCCGTCCTTGGCGCCGAACATCAGCAGCAGCCGGCTGGTACCGACCAGCGCCTGCTTCTCCTCGATGGTGACGCTGACGAACATGTCGTCAGCGGTCACGCCGATGACGTTGGTGTCCTTCATCAGGTCGATGCGGTCGGACAGCAGAAAGCGCAGCGGCGTCTGCGACAGCGGATAAACGTCCTGGGTCGCGAGCTTGCGATCGCGCACCACCAGCGACGAGCCGTCGGCGATGATGTCGATCGGGTTTGGCGGATCGTATTCGACGCGCATCTTGCCGGGCTTCTGGATGTAGAAGTCGCCCTGGGTCTTGTTGCCGTCGGGGCCGACCTGCACGAAATTTCCGACCAGCGTCTGCATCGACGACAGATAGGCACTGACCTTGGCGGCCTGCGCCTTCTGGTTGGCGTCAAAACTCTGGAAGATGTTGGCCGGCACGTTGCGGCGCGGGTCGGGGATGATCGGATTCGGCGGCGCCTGCGTCGCGCCCGTGGTCGCCGGTCCCCGCTGGGCGTCGGCTCCGGCGTCGCGGCCCTTCGGTGCCGGCTTCGGAACGGGCACGGATTGCGCATAGGACGTTGCCGTGGCCAGGGATGCGGTGATGAGAAGCGCGCCGGCGAGGCGAGCGCTTCGCGCGGCAAAGGCTGCGGCGAATGAAATTTTCGAAAGTCTGGTCAACGCGTCGTCCTGTGTGGCTAGGCGCCCTTTTACCGTGATTTCGGTCAAAAGCGGATATCGTTTTTGCGTGAAAATCTCATTCCGAGGCAGGCTGGAAGCCTCTTGCCTCACATATGGCTGTCTTCTTCCTCGACCAGAATCTCGCGTTTGCCGGCATGGTTGGCCGGGCCGACGATGCCTTCCAGTTCCATGCGCTCCATCAGCGAGGCGGCACGGTTGTAGCCGATCTGGAGCCGGCGCTGGATGTAGCTGGTGGAGGCCTTGCGATCGCGTTTGACGATCGCAACCGCCTGCTGGAACAGGTCGCCGCCACCGTCGGCGCCCATGCCGGTCGCGTCGAACACGGCGCCGTCTTCGCCCTCCGCAGGCTCTTCCGCCGTGACCGCTTCGAGATATTCCGGCTGGCCCTGCGTCTTGAGGTGACGCACCACCTTCTCGACTTCCTCGTCCGAGGCGAAGGGACCGTGCACGCGGCTGATGCGGCCGCCGCCCGCCATGTAGAGCATGTCGCCCTGGCCGAGCAGTTGCTCGGCGCCCATCTCGCCGAGAATGGTGCGGCTGTCGATTTTTGACGTGACCTGGAAGGCGATGCGGGTCGGGAAGTTCGCCTTGATCGTGCCGGTGATGACGTCGACCGACGGACGCTGTGTCGCGAGGATCACGTGCAGACCGGCGGCGCGCGCCATCTGCGCCAGGCGTTGCACCGCGCCTTCGATGTCCTTGCCGGCGACCATCATCAGGTCCGCCATTTCGTCGACGATGATGACGATGTAGGGCAGCGGATCGAGCGAGAGCTTCTCTTCCTCGTAGATCGCCTTGCCGGTCTCCTTGTCGAAGCCGGTATGCACCGTGCGCGTCGGCTCTTCGCCCTTGGCCTTCAGCTCGACCAGTCGCGTATTGTAGCCGTCGATGTTGCGCACACCGAGCTTGGCCATGTTCTTGTAGCGCTCTTCCATCTCGCGCACGGCCCATTTCAGCGCGACCACCGCCTTCTTCGGATCGGTGACGACGGGGGTGAGCAGATGCGGGATGCCGTCATAGACGGAGAGTTCGAGCATTTTCGGGTCGACCATGATCAGGCGACACTGGTCCGGGCGCAGCCGGTAGACCAGGCTGAGGATCATGGTGTTGATGGCGACCGACTTGCCGGAGCCGG
>NZ_PPPT01000139.1 GCF_006483445.1 Bradyrhizobium guangdongense
TCCGCCGCCGCGCTGGCGCTACTACGGCTAGTTCACAAAACCTAGCGGACCGGAGCACCCGGCAATTCGGCCGATCGGCCGACGCTGCCGGGCGGACGCGGGATCGCCGGGTTGGCCGGATTGCGCGGCTGCGGTTGAGGCGCGAACTGCCGCGGCTGCGGTGCCGGAGAGGGCGAGCCAAAGCCGAAGAAATCGCGTAGCGACGGTGTCGCCTGCTGCGCCGGTTGCTGCACCGGCGGCTTCTTCGGCAACAGCTTGGGCGGCGCGATCGCGGCCGCCGCCCCGGGATTGGCACTGGTCTCGCCCGGCGTGGTCGCGGCAACAGGCGTGTCGCCCTTGGCTTGTTCGCGGCCGACTTCGCGGCGCGGCCAGGTATAATCGTCGGCGCGGCCCGCGGGCGCGCTCAACGGCTCACCCTTCACCAGCGTGCGTGCGGCGAGCGCATCGACGGAGGCGGGGCGCGATCCAGGTCCACCCAGCAATTGATCGGTCGAGATCGAGGCGGCGACCAGCGGCACGATCGGTCCCGCAAGCGGGCGCGGCGCCGGTTTGCCGGGCTCGACATTGGTGTCGGGCGTCGCGGGCTCGCTCGGCAACGCGATCGGGCCCAAGCGTCCGGTGAGCAGGCGCGTGACCTCGCGCTCGACATAATGCGCGAGCTTGCGCGCGCCGGGCTTCGTGAAATAAACGCCATCGCCAGTGCGCAACTGGCGGATCTGACCTTCGAAGTCCGGGCCCTTTTGCAGGAAGCGACCGGCTTCGTCGACAAAACCGTCCCAGACGTCGACATAGGTGATGCCGGCCTTCGCCGAGCCTTCGCGATAGAGCGAGTCCAGGAACAGCATGTCGGCCGTTCCCTTCGGGCCGCGGATCGCGGGCAGGCCGACCCAGAGCACCGGCACGCCCTTGCTCTTGAGCACACCGATCAGCTCTTCGATCTTCTTGCTGTAGAGCTCGACCCAGCGGTCGTCGCGGAATTCGTAGAGGCCGTTCGGCGAACGCGCGGTCTTCTCGGGTGCTGCGACCTGCGGCGTATCGGCGTTGTCGGCGTCGTCCTGCGGCAGGTCGGCGTCGGGCTTGTCGTCCGGCTTGGCTGCAGCGTCGGGCTTGGCCGCCGGCGGTTTTGCGCGCGCGCCCTTGTCGTTCTTCTTGTCGGTCGCCTTGGTGTCGGATTTGTCCGCGGCGGGCTCGCGTATCGCCATGCGGTCGTTGAGGCCGAGCATGACGACGATGGCGTCAGGCTTTTCGGTTTCGAGGATACCCTTCGCAGCCGCGGCCCAATCCGAGGGCTCGCCGCGCGGCTGATACTTGATCAGGCCCGAATTGGTCTTGTGCTTGCGGATCACGCCCATGTCGGGCTGCTCGGTGTAGGCGTCTTCGAGGCCGTAGGCGAGCCAGTCCGCCATGCCGTCGCCGATGACCAGAATGTTGCGCTCGGGAATCGTGTCGCGCTTGGCCGGTGCCGGTGCGCGCGAAAAATCCTGACGCGGGGCCTGCGGCTGTTGCTGCTGGAAGGGCGCGAAGAAGTCGCCGCCGAACCAGCCGCCGCCACCACCACCGCTGCGCGGCGGCGCCGGCCGTGACGGTCCGCCAAAGCCGGGGAAGTTGAAGAGCTGCGCCGAGGCAGGCGCGGCAATCGACACCAAAATCGCAAGCGCGGTCCCCAGCGCGATCAACGGGCCGGTCTGGGTCATCGCCTTGAAGAATGATTTCGGCTTCGGCTCGGACATGCGATTTCGGACGCGCGCAAGGAGATTTGGAGACGGCAAATATAATAGCGGAATCGGGCCGCAAACAGGCAGGCTTGATTACGCCATCCACCGGCGATCGGCCAGTCCCATCAAGGATTTGGGCCGAATTCCCCCTTCAGGGTTACTTTTGAGAGCCTTTTACCGCCCCCGCAGCCGGTCCAGCATGTCCGAGGAGGCGAATCCGTCGGCGGGGGCCCCGATCGAGGCTTGGAAGTTACGGAGCGCCTCCCGGGTCTGTCCGCCGAACTGACCGTCCGGGGTGCCCTTGTAGAAGCCGCGCCGGGCCAAAAGCTGCTGCAGCTCCAGCCGTTCGGTGCGGGACAATTCGCGCTCCTGCCGCGGCCAGGGCTGCACGAAAGGCTGGCCGCCGCGCAGCCGGTCCGCAAAGTGCCCGATCGCGAGCGCATAGGCCTCGGCCGGGTTGTATTTCATGATGACGCGGTAGTTCTGCAGCATCAGGAAGCCGGGCCCTTGCGCGCCGGCGGGTGCCAGCAGATAGGCCTTGTCGTTCGGGTGCGGGAAGGATTGGCGGTTCGGGCGCGTGAGGCCGAGCTTCTCCCACTGCGCGATCGTCATCGCCTTGGCGCGGTCGGCCAGCATGTAGTTGAAGCCCTGGGGAACGACGACCTCGTAGCCCCAGGTCTGGCCGGCCTGCCAGCCGTCCTTCTTCAGGTTGTTCGCGGTCGAGGCGATCAAATCGGTCGGATTATCGACGACGTCGCGCCGCCCGTCGCCGTCGCCATCGACGGCAAAGCGCTTGAACGCGGTCGGCATGAACTGCGTCGGGCCGAATGCGCCGGCCCAGGAGCCGCGGAGCTGCTCGGGCCTGAGATCGCCGCGGTTGAGGATCTCAAGCGCGGAGAGAAACTCATCCTTGAAATAGGCCTGGCGGCGGCCGATGCAGGCGAGCGTCGCGGTCGATTGCAGCACACTGCGATCGCCCATCTGGGTCGAGTAGTTGGACTCGATGCCCCAGATCGAGGCGATGATGTAGCGGTCGACGCCATAGGCCTTTTCCGTCGCGTCGAACTGCGCCTTGTATTTGGCGAGGACTTCCTTGCCCTTGGCGAGCCGGTTGTCGTTCACGAGGATGTCGAGATAGTCCCAGATCGACTTTGTGAACTCCGGCTGCGAATCCATCAGGTCCATGATGCGCAGATCGGGCGAGAGGCCCGTCGTGAAGCGTTGAAAGTTCTCCTGGGTCACGCCGCGCCGTGCGGCATCGGGCCACATCCCCGCGACGCAAGTGTTGAAGTTGGAGGCCGCCTCGCGGATCGCCGCTGCCGTCATCAGCGGATGACCGGAGGCGCCGTCCTCGCCGCTCCAGGGCTTTGGTCCGTCGGGTCCGGGGGCGGGCTGCGAGGGCGCGGACTTCGACCCGGAAAACAGGTTATCCAGAAAGCTCGGGAGGCCGTTTTGCTGGGCTTGCGCGGGCAGAGGGAACAACAGCGCAGGTGCGATCATTAACGCGCCGATCAGCGGCCGAACGTGCCGTCTCAGTCGTGCCGCTGATTGCATCATCTCCCACCTGTCCGGCCAGAAAATCGGCCCTCAAGAGGCCCTCGTTACGGTTGCCAATATCTTAACGAAGGTGAAGTTTTGTGGGCGGCCTTTTCCTAAAGAGCCCTACATCCGCCTTTGTTACTGGCTGCAAACAGGCTAGCTAAGACACCATTGCTCGGTTCACGTTCCAAGGTATTCGATCCGTCCCATGAAAATCCGCAAAGCCGTATTCCCCGTCGCCGGCCTCGGCACCCGTGTCCTGCCCGCCACCAAGGCGATGCCGAAGGAAATGCTCACCATCGTCGACAAGCCGCTGATCCAGTACGTCTATGACGAGGCGCGGGAGGCCGGCATCGAGCATTTCGTGTTCGTCACCGGGCGCAACAAGGCGGTCATCGAGGATCATTTCGATCGCATGTTCGAGCTCGACACCACGCTCGCCGCGCGCGGCAACAAGAAGGCCGAGCAGGACGTGCTCGCCGAGAACCAGCCGCCGGCCGGCGCCACCAGCTTCACGCGCCAGCAGGCGCCGCTCGGCCTCGGGCACGCCGTCTGGTGCGCGCGCGACATCGTCGGCAACGAGCCGTTCGCCGTCGTGCTGCCCGACGAGCTCGTGCTCAACACGCCGGGCTGCCTGAAGCAGATGATCGAGGCGGCCTCCAAGCTCGGCGAGAAGTCGAACCTGATCGCGGTCGAGCCGGTGCCGGAAGAGCTGACGCATCAATACGGCATCTGCGGCGTCGGCAAGCGCACCGGCAAGATCTTTGAGGTCGATGGCATGGTGGAGAAGCCTGCGAAGGGCACCGCGCCCTCGAACCTCTCCATCACCGGCCGCTACATCCTGCAGCCGGAGATCTTCAAGATCCTCGAGACGCAGGAGCGCGGCGCCGGCGGCGAGATCCAGCTCACCGATGCGATGATCGCGCTTGCGAAGTCGCAAAGCTTCTACGGCGTCGAATTCGAGGGCGAACGGCACGATTGCGGCTCAAAAGCCGGCTTCCTGCGCGCCAATATCGCCTTCGGCCTCAAGCGCCCCGAGCTGCGCGACGGGCTGATTGCGGAGATGAAAAAGTATCTCAAGGGCTGAGGGGCCGGACCGCGTCGAAAACAACCCCATGCACAGTAGGATGGGGTTGGCGGCGCGATGGCTGACCAGCGTTGCGGAAGCGGTTGACGTGTCGAGCGAATTGGCTGCGACCGCGCAAACCGACCGCGCGGAGGGCGCCTCACGCCACCAGCGACAATTTCGGCAGATTCGCCACCACCGACTGGTTTCTGCCGCCGGCTTTTGCAGCGTAGAGCGCCTTGTCGGCGGCGGTGACCAGCACCGACCAGTCCATGCCGGCGGTCGGGATCAGGCTCGCGACGCCGCAGGATACCGTCGACATCGCGCCGTCGTCCGACCAGCCCTGCACCTTGGTGCGGATCTTTTCGGCGACCTTGAACGCATCCTCGGCCGCAACGTTCGGCAGCAGCACGGCAAACTCCTCGCCGCCATAGCGCGCGGCGCAATCGCCGGCGCGGCTCACCGAATCGGAGATGCAGATGGCGATGCCGACCAGCACCTGGTCGCCGGCCTGGTGGCCATAGGTGTCGTTATAGGCCTTGAAGTGATCGGCATCGATCATCAGCAGCGCCAGCGGCGTCTGCTGCCGCATCGCGCGCCGCCATTCGACGTCGATCACCTGGTCGAACTTGCGCCGGTTGCGCAGGCCGGTGAGCGCGTCCGTCGTCGCCATCTCCTCGAGCTTGTTCTCGGCCTCCGCGCGCCGGCGCATCTCGCGCGCCAGCACCAGGGTCGAGCCCAGCACGAACAAGATCAGCGTCAGCACCACGGCGCCGATCCTGATAGCCTCGGTCTTCCACAGCGCGAACACGGCGGTCAGCGGCTTGCCGGCCACGACGAACAGCGGGCCGGAGCCGCTGCTGCGCGCATAGAGCCGCGGCGTTGCATCCACCGGACCCTGGCCGGAATAGGTCCCGCCGGCCTTGAGGTTGTCAGCCTTCCAGTCCGGGCGCTGGCCGAGGTTCCTGCCGATGACGTCGAGGTCGAACGGGCGCCGCATCATGATGGTGCGGTCGCGCTTGAGCACGGTGATGACGTCCTCGGGGTCGAGCGTCAGCCGCTCGAACAGCTCGTGGAAATAACCGTAGCGGATCGAGCCGGCGACGACGCCCAAAAAGCCGCCGTCCTGGTCGCTGACGCGCCGGGAGAGCACGATGGCGTAGGCGCCGCGGAACAGCATCGGGCGGCTGATGAACAGGCCCGCATTCGGGTTGTCGCGATGAACCCTGAAATAGTCCTCGTCGGACCGGTTCTCTGGCAGAGGATCGAGCGTGGAGGCATCGATCGTGAGCTTGCCCTCGCTGTCGAACACCTGGATGGCGCCGAAATGCCGCGCCGTGGTGGCGTGGTCGAACAGGATCAGCTGCCGGATCGGCTTCGAGACCGTCCAGATCTCCGGCAGCAGCATGTTGCCGGCGACGGCGCGCAAGGAGAGGTCGTAGATCTCGATGTTGCGGCCGATGTCGGCCTCGATTGTGGTGGCGAGGTTTTCCAGGGTCTGGCGGGCCAGCGCCTCCTCGCCCCGGCGCATGTCGAGCATCACGTTGACGCAAATGGCGGAGAAGCCGATCACCGTCACGACCGACGAGATGATCAGCAGCTTCGCCGAAATCCGCCAGGGCCGCCTGGCCGTGCCGTCGCGCCTTCCGAACAGCATCGTTCACTCCCGAACATTTACGGATGCGCCCGAAATCTTGCGTAGTGTTTAAGCAGCGACGTTCCCGCCGCGATCGGTTAAGAAATGGTTTCCACGGCGCACGCTTTCCGGCAGAAAGCGGCCCGAGCGCCCCCGGGACGAGGACTGACGTGAACGATTACGACGCATTGCGCGATTACCTGACGCGGCACAAGCAGGCCGAGTTCGTCCTGACCTTCGAGGAGATCGAGGAGATCATCGGCGCGGCCCTGCCGCGTGCAGCGCACCGTGCCTCATGGTGGGACAGCCTGCGCAGCCCCGACATCCAGATGCCGCAGCGCGAGGCGGTTCTTGCCGCGGGCTTCAAGGCGGTGCGGATGCCGGACGGCACGAGCGTCAGGTTTACGAAGATGAAGAAGCCGAGGTGAGGGTGTAGTTGCGTCGTCCCTTCTCCCCTCTTGTCCGCCAAAGCCTTGGCGAAGGCGGGAGAAGGTGGCGCGAAGCGCCGGATGCGGGGTCTATCGGCGACTTCGAGAGGTGCAATGGGATTGAGTGCGTTCCACACTTGAACTGCACCCTGGAATGAGACACCGCAATTGGGCAGAACGCCGTTGCCTCGTTCAACACGCTTGATCGCCTTCAATTTAAACGCCGTCGGAAACTAACGGTTCTTTCCTCGTGCTGCCACAGGTCATCCTCGGAATGCCTGTCACCGCAATAGCGTGTCTCACTTAAGGGGTGCAGTCCAGTGCACTCAATTGATGATCTTTGTCCTGCGAGCCGTCGCATCGCGCCTCTCGAACTCGCGGAGAGAACCCCTCATCCCGGCGCCATAGCCGAAGGTTTGCTTCGGCGTTCCTAGTCTCTGACGCTGTGTTCTGCGTCTCCAAGCGCATTCTTGCGAGAGGGATGTCCGCGACACACTTTGTACGCAGCCTGCGCGGCTGATCTTCCAGCCGGACGAGGGCGCAGGCGTGACAGCTCTCAGAGGGTAGTCGTGAGGGTTATGATGGCGATCAGGACGATGCCCGCAAATAGCAACAGCCAGCTCGCGCGTGACCATTTCTGATCAGCATAAAACGTGCGTCCCTTTGAACTTGAGAACCCGCGGAGGTCCATTGCCATCGCGGCCTGCTCGGAGCGATAGATACCCAGGAGAACCAGCGTGGCTAAATACCTACCCATTGTCACGGAAAGCCCGGACAGTGGCGGGCGCGGGCTGCGTCGCATTCGCAACGCATCGCGAACGTGCAGAGCGTCAACGCGCAAGATCTCGATGAATCGCAGCATGAGATAGATCGAAAACGCGACTCCTACCGGTACACGTGCCCACGTCAATCGATTCACAAGCTGACGGATGTCAGTCGAAACAAGAAAGAACACCAGAGCAAGAATTGAATTGAAGATCTTAAGCGAGTAGGCCAGCGCGCTCCACTTGATGACAGAGACCTGCCAAACCTCAGCACTGTAGATCGGTATCATGATGGCGTTGAAAAAGAGCAGGAGCGAAGGCACCAGGAAAATAATGACCCTGTATCGGTAGACGTTCGCAAGCTCGCGCGGTCGGCACATAAGAAAGCCCGCGCCGACTATCAATGTCATCGCCAGCAGCTTTGAGGACGTGGCCAGTACACTGCTTGCGACGCCCGCGGCCAGAAGCCATGCCAGCTTGGCTAACGGGTCGAGCCGCGCGGCCAGGGAAAGCTTGGCGTCGTCAATCATCACTGAGCGCGATATCAGAGACAGTTCGGGGAACATGACCAGACGCACTGCCGGCGCTCTTTGCCAGCTCCCAGAAGTTTATGAGGTGAGAGCGGCCAGAAAAGAGCGTCTGACGGTGTGTAGAAAACGCATCGCCGGGGCCGCCAATCGAAGACACGTTCCCGTCCTCCATAAGTAGAATTCGATCGCCGAAAGCTGTAACGAAATCCGGATCGTGAGTAATCACAAGGACTGCAACGCCTGAATCCGCGGCTTGCCTCAATCTGTGTCCCAAGACTTGCGTCTGGAAGATGTCCTGACCGAGAGTGGGTTCATCGACGATCAGAAATTTACGGCCCAGCGCCAGAGCGACACCAACGGCAAGCCTCCTTTTCTCGCCCAGTGTTAGATTGAATGGATGTTCGGCAGCCCGATCCAAGAGGTGCAGTTCTCCGAGCACCTGTTCCGCATGCGCTATCGGACTTCCCTGGCTGGCAAGCGCTGTTTCAATCTCCCTGCGCGCAGCATCCGTGACAAATTGGTACTCCGGATTCTGGAAAACGAGAGATCCGGCCTTCAACAAATCCGCTCGGGACGCGTCCCGTCCCGTCAAGGTGATGCGGCCGACGCTCGGACGAAGCAGGCCGCACAAGATTCGAGCGAGGGTCGTTTTTCCTACCCCATTCTTACCCGCCAAAACTTGCACAACACCCGCTTCGAGCCTCACGGCGCACTCACGCAGGATATGCCCGCGTCCCCGATAGGAGAAGTTCAGGCCATCGGCTGCGAGTATGACATCGCCGTTAGAGCGCGGCTTTGCCGTGCTAACCATTTTCTTCGCGGTCGACTGCAAATAGGCAAACGCCGAGCCCTCCGTATCAAAGTACCCAGGTGGTGTTTGCCTTGGCTCGACGGACGCCATCAGGTTTCCAAGTGACATTCCCAGCGGCGGCCCCACCGCACCTGCCATCGTACGCGCTGCGACGTGATCTTGATGAGAGGAAACCGAAAACGTGCTCAACGTCCCGTCGACGATAGCGGCAAAAGGGCGCTCAGGAATCGCAAATCCCATCCATCGTCTCGAAAAGTCGATCCAGGCTGCACCCTGAGCTTTGGAATGGGATTCGATCAAGTTTCGGAGATCATCAATGGCGTTCGGATCGAGGCTGGCATCGAGATCATCAGAGAGAATAACATCGGGTCGTCCGATCAGCGCGGTCCCGACGGCCAATTTGCGCAACTCGCCCCCCGAGAGGGAGGATATCTGCCGTGCACCAAACCCCTCAAGACCGACCTCAGTCAGGGTCTGATGAACCCTTTTCTGCATCTCGACCGGTTCGACCTCGCCGTTTTCGAGCACGAAAGCGAGTTCCTCATCGACTCGCAGGTTACAGAATGACCAATTGGCATCGTCAAAGACGACGCCCAATCGACCTGGCGAGGAGTTACGGAAACCAAAAAAAATTTCACCGTCAATTCTTCTGTCGACTCGACCCAGCGCGCGTTTGGTAATCGACATTAGCAATGTAGTCTTGCCTGAACCGCTTCTTCCAAAAACGGAGAGCACGTCTCCGGCATCGACGGTCATGGAAAATCTGGATATGTGCGAGGAAGCCCTCGTCCCAAAACTGAGCGCGACATCTTCGAGTTTCAGCCGGGTCAGCATGATGGTGCAATATGGGCTGCGCCTTGCCGCTCGACACGGAGTGATCTCCGGGGGGCGATCGAGGTGTTGAGCTCGAGATCAAGCTGGTGCCGGGCGATCGTGAAGTCGATCGGATTCATCTCGTCATTGCCGATCACCGAAATGTAGTTGCTGTGAAGCTCCGGCCAGTGATCGAGATCATAACGAATATTGCAGCGATAGTTCGATCGATTGGGTGTTCCTGGCAGCGGAATAGAGCACCAGGGCAAGTGCTGAACCTTAGTCCGTCCTGATGAAGACCGTGCAATCAGTTCGTCGAACCTCTTCGCTTGCTCTTCCGCATGAGAAAGGCTTTCTCGCGAATCCGACGGCGTGCCGATGATGAAGCCAAGATTGCAGCGATAGACACCCTGCTCCGCAATTGAACGTACGATGCTCATCTGGGTGGCCGGACTTTTCAGTTTCGGAAGCTCCAGAATGTCACCCGGCTCAAAGCGCTCAAGCGGCAAGTAAACCTCGAAACAACCGATACGTCGACCGTCTCGCAGCTCATTCTTGAAGAGTGCGGAAACGAGCCCTTCATCAATTCGTCCGTCCCGCTCAAGCAAACCGAATTGAATGCCGTTTTGAAAAGTCCAGGCGAAGCCCTCATCTCTCAGGGCGTTGAACAGCACGATCAGGTCTTCTCGACCCTTGTTTCCGTCGAAGGCGTCGAGCGTTCTGTAGAGCATGTTATCGTCAGCGATCAGGAGACTGCGAATTCCTGCCCGCTTCGTTTCGTCCAATTGTCGGAGAATCCCTTCGATACTCCATCTTCTAAACCGCCCGGAAACGAACGTGCTGCTACAAAAGTTGCAGGCTTCATCGCACCCCCTGCTGGTCTCCAAGACGGCAAACCTGGTACCCACGCCAGCGGGCCAGGCCCCGTCGGGATGTTCGTCATAGACGTAGTCTGCAAGCATTCGCGCAGACGGGTATCGAATGCGGTCCAGAGAGTGTATGGGCCGCTTTCCAGTGCGCTTCAAGCCCGCTGACGTACTGTATGAAATACCTCGAAGTTTTATGAGATCTTCCATGCTTTCGGTGGAGAGGATGTCGTCGATAACGGTCTCCCCTTCGCCCGAAATGCAAAGATCGGCGCCGGCATCGAGATATGGCTTTGGTGCCACCGTGGCGTCATGCCCTCCGACGACTATGAGCGTCGCGGGTGATTTCGACCGCAGTTCAGCAATGAGGTGAGCGACAATCGCGCGCTCCATCGAAAAGTTGCAAGAAAAGCCAACGATACCTGTGCCGCACGCCATCTGGAAGAGTTCGCTATCCGGCAGTCCGATGCGAAAGAAGTCCAGCCGGCGACCTTCGTATATCATGGATCGGTAGCATTGCTTTTCGAGTCTCGACTCGGAGCCGGCCGCTCCCTTCATATCAACGACGATGGATTCGGTCTCGGCGGCAATATTTGATGCAAGCAGCAGCTGTGCATACTTCGGATATCTGAGAACGACGGGATTAAGCGGAACGTCATCCAGGACGAGCTGCACAGCGGGCGCTTCAACAAGAACGATCTTCCGAGAAGAAGCGCCCTTCCATGACTGAAGGCCATTCATTGAGGTTCGCTGTCCAACGCGCAAAATATTCGATTTGGGTCAATTTACATGCTTGTCACCTAACGGCAGACTGGCATACTCGCCCACGGGTTGTATAGGGGGCGGGGCGTACTGATGAGGTACGGCACTTACGACTATGTTGTAATGGCGATGCTCGCAGCGGTTTCGGCTGTCGCCTACGTCCTACTTGCCCAATTGTGGACTGCATTGACAGCGGCTTTTGGGCCGCTGGGCGGTGCGTTTCTAGGGCTTTTCCAGTTTGGGCATCTCCTGGCGTTCGCCATTCTGCTTAAGCCCGGTACGGCCTTTATTACGTCTGTACTCACGACGGTTGGCCAACTCCTGTTGGGTGACCCATCAGGAGCGTATGTGCTCGGCTGGGGCGTCATCCACGGGGCCGCCGTTGAGATTGTCTTTATGGCGACGGGGTATCGGCGTCCCGGATTTGTCACGTTCGCTATTGCGGCGGGTCTCGCTGGAGCGTTGGGCCAAATCTATTCATACTTCGTCTTTGGCTGGGAAGCGGCACTATCACTGTTTTATCTGAGCCTTCCAATCCTCTTCGTTACCAGCGCCGTTGAGAGCGGCACGATCGCTTGGTCCGTCGCGCGAGTGGTTCAACGCGCGAGGGGGACGTCAACTTCATTTGAGCAATAGTCTAGTCTGGATCATTTGCGATGACAGAGAATCAATCTGTCCCACCAGAGAATCAGCCCGCACCTCCTTCTGGGCCACCGAGCAGTTGGCAACAGCGGCGGCTCGATCAGTTCAGGCGAGGGCGAAAGGGAATCTCGAGCAATCTTTGGGTCACTGTGTTGATGCTCGCCTTAGTGGCCTGGGGTGCTTACAAATATCAGCCGCCAATCAGCACATCAGTATCGGAGGTGCTCCTTATCGGTTGCGGCATTCTGTGTCTTGCTTTGCTCATGTATCACAATGACAAGACGCCAACCGGCCCCTTGTTTGTGGTGGTACTCACAACATTTGTGATCGTTGGCTCGGTAGGTGCCGAGGATGTATCCCGATTGATTCCCTTTCAAGAACCTGGCTTCATTCGCTCTCATCGCGAGCGCTGGGAGATTGTCGCACTCGCTTCGACCGCTTTCATGGCAGTGATCTATTTCGACTCTCTGGACGACATAAAAGCATTCTTGGACGGCAAGGGCTTCCAGGGCATCAATTTCGTCAATATTTGTCTGGTTCTATCCATTGCCCTGCTGCTTAGCGCGCTCTACGAAGTACATTCTCTTTTCTATCACTACATGCTCGTCCTCACCGTAACCTTCTTGTTTGCCGCTATCGATTGGCACCTTTCGCGCTCTCTATCGCGAAAGGCGAGCACAAACGGTCAAGCTCAGGCTCTCGCCGAAGAGCTGAGGGCGGTGCTCTTTCTGCTCGATCTTCCTGTTCTAGCTGCGCTGGCCGTGCTCGGACTCTTTGTTTTTACGCGACTAGGCTGCACAGGAGCCGGGATGCTAGAGGCAAAGATACCAGAGTCCGGAACATTCGGTCAGATTCTGGCTCAGAACGAATGTGTCGAAGCGTACCCCTTTCTGGCTGGTTCGCTCGCGTTTCAAATGCTCTCCTACAATATTATCTATATCGTTTTTACATTCAGACTCCATCTGAATGCGGGTGGTCGCACACGAGCGCAAGGGAGGGCTTGATTGAAAGTTGTTTCTGTTTGCCTGCTCAGTGGTGGAATTGATTCCACGGTCGCGGCAACCTTGGTGGCGCGCGAGGCCAATACCGATGTCGTGTTGCTATCCATTTTCTATGGACAAGGAGCGGAATCTGCCGAGCGGAAGCATGCAGCACTAGTTGCTGACAAATTGATGGCAACGTTTCCGAATGTTCGCGAACATTTTACGATGACCATCGGTGGGGCAATGCGACGAACGCAACATCGCCCGGTTCAAGAGGAGTGGTCGAGGGGATTTGTTGGATGGCGTTCCCCGCGGAATGGTTGGGAAAAGGCCGGCTATCCATCGACGCGAGATGAGGTATTTACCCTCATTGCTGTAGCTGGCGCTGAAGCTCGTCTTCGTGACTTGCCCGATGTCGTCCGTGCCGAAGTCGTGCTTGCGACGAATGGTGATGACCTTGCCAACTTCGCCGATCTAAAGCCATCTAATTTTATCGGCCACCTGCAAGAAATAGTCGATGGCAAACTTATGCCGTCGTTAGGCAAGCCGGTCGAAATCAGGTTGCCTCTCATCGATCTATCGAAACAAGCTGTTGTAACCCTCGGTCGGAAAATATCGGCTCCCCTTGAGTTGACCTGGTCTTGCTACTTTGGGGAGCCGGGAGCAGCCTGCGGTCACTGTGACCAATGCAGATGGCGACGCGAAGCGTTTCGAGCTGCGGAAATTGAGGATTTCGCGACGACCGTGAAGCCCTAGTCTGCGATCCAGAGCGGGGGGCAGCGTCGGAATTCGAGCGCTGGGTGTTCCTTCAAGCGGTGCACCGAACCAGATATGCCTCGGACCACAAGAGTCGCGTCCATTCTGTGATCCTCGTGAAGCAAGGACAAGTGGCGGCGCGTACGCGATGCGGACCGGGCTCCACAAGCTTTGCTTGCCGAGTCTGCGTCTCGGCCCCCCGTCCAGGTCATGATCCCCTCGCGAAAGAACTATAGGAACCGGCCGCCGGAGGCGGCCTATGTCACCTTCCCCCACATCTGCCTTCGCCAAGGCTTCGGCGAACAAGAGGGGAGAAGGGAAGGGCGGCCCTGCGGCTCACAACCCTGCCATCGACCCTTCCAGAATATCCAGTGCCTGATCCAGCTCGTCCCGCGTAATCGTGAGTGGCGGGCAGAGCGTCACCACGTTGCCGCCACCGAGCTTGAAGCTGAGGCCGGCCTCCAGGCAGCGGTACAGCAAGCGCTCCGCACGCGCGTTCGCATCACGCGCGTCGCGGCGACCGATCTCGACGCCGAGATAGAGGCCGGCGCCGCGCACCTCTGAGATCAGGGGATAACGCTGCGCCATCGATTGCAGCCGGTCGAGCGCGTGCGCGCCGAGCACGCGCGCGGCGGTGAGCAACTGCTCCTCCGCGATCACATCGAGCGTGGCCAGCGCCGCCGCGCAGCCGACCGGGCTCTTCTCGTGGGTTAGTGGCCGAGCGCGCCCTCGGGCACGACGTCGAGATCGGCCCGCGCGAGGATGGCCGCCATCGGCATGATGCCGCCGCCGAGGCCCTTGCCGAGGACGAGGATGTCGGGTGCGGTTTCGGTCTGCTCGCAGACGAACATGGTGCCGGTACGGCCGAGGCAGCTCGGCACCTCGTCAAGGATGATGGGATGGAGACGTCCGGCCAGCGCGTTGCTCCTGGCGACGAGATCGGTCGCCAAGTCGGACAAAGCCTTGTTCTCCTCCGAGAGAAGGGGCCTCATCGCGGTTGGAAAGGCCATTTTTGCCGCTTTCAGTATGAGAATTAATATTTATATATCAATTACTTAACGAGGCATAATGACTGAATATTGCCGGTTGTATTGCCGGTTCCGGAACGAATTGGCAAAGGAATTTTCCGAGGAGGTTCGCCAGCGGGGTCAAACCGCTGCGCCATCGCCGAGCTGCATTGCCGCAGCACGAGGCGGTTCGTGCCGCGAGCCTAAAGGCGGTGCGGACGCCTGATGGAGCGAGCGTCAGGTTCACGAAAATGAAGGCGCCGGGGTAACGGCGCCTTCCGTCGCTCAGGCGGCGAGCCGATCCGGAACGCCGCCCTGCAATTCGTCCAGCAGCCGCTGCTCGCGCGCGATCCGGCTCTGGTAGAGCCGGCGCTCGTCTTCGGTCCTGGCACTGGCCAATAGAAGCAGATAATGCCCGATGACCTTTTCGCTGCCGCGGATCAAGAGATTGCGGACATCGGTCATGGCGTCGCCCCCAGGCCTGCAGGAGCGGCCGGACCTTGCGGAATGGTCAACGCGATCGGGAAGGTGTCGTCGGCGAGGGACTTCAGCGAGGTCTGTTCCTCGGCGAGGCGCCGTTCGATGTACTGGCGCTCCAGCTCCGAGAGCTTGGTCCGAAGCAGCCGCCGATAGCGGTGGATGTTGTTGCGGTGCGCACGAATGCGGGCCAGATCTTCGTCGAGCATCGTCGTCACTCCTGACGGTCTTTTCACGGTCCTTTTCGGTGTTAAGAAAGTCGGGAAAAGCAAATTCCCGCCGCAAAAAATATTCGGCGGCGGGGGCCTGTCAAGGCCCAGGCTGTCGCCAGATCCCGGAAGGCGCGCCAGCCGGCGCGCGGCATTTCGGTCGCCGCAAAAATTTTTTCGATCGCCCCTTGAAACGAATTGCCGCTTTTCTAATTCATTTTTCGCCGCGAGAGCGGTGTGCCGGATGCTCTGATCGGGTCCGGCGCGGGCGCCGGGCCGGGGTCTTCGGACCTGCTCCGATTCCCTCCTTGCGCTCCTTCGTATCCATCTTGCTCTTTGGAGGACTTGGTTATGAGGACCACCTTTGACTTCGCGCCCCTGTGGCGCTCCACCATCGGCTTCGACCATCTGGCCGGCCTCGTCGACAGCGCGCTCCGCCAGGCGACCGAGGACAACTATCCCCCCTACAACATCGAACGCTTCGGCGAGGACCACTACCGGATCACGCTCGCCGTTGCCGGCTTCGGCGCCGACGATATCGTCGTGACGGCCGAGCAGAACGCGCTCACCATCGAGGGCAAGAAGCCCGACAAGGGAGCCGGCGAGTACCTGTATCAGGGCATCGCCGCGCGTCCGTTCCGGCGCGTGTTCAACCTGGCCGATTACGTCCAGGTGAAGGAGGCCTCGTTCCGCGACGGGCTGCTGATCGTCGATCTCGTCCGTGAGGTGCCGGAAGCCATGAAGCCGCGCCGCATCCAGATCGCGGGCGGCGGTTCTTCCGTCTCGCAGATCGAGCAGAAGAAGGCGGCCTGACGCTCGATCGAGGTTCACGGCGGAACGCGGCGCGCGCGAGCGCGGCCGCGCTCCCCGATGCATGCAATGATGCATGCAATGAAGACATCCCGAGAAAGGAGTTTTGTGGGAGACAGAAGATGACCAACGCCAACACGAATGCAGGCAATCTTCATCCACTCTTTCATCCGGCTGCGCACTATGCGTCTCCGGAAGACGTGCTCAATGACAGCGAGCTCACCGCGCCGGAAAAGCGGATCATCCTGTCGTCATGGGCCTCGGACATGTTCGCCGTCGAATCCTGCCCGGCGCTGCGCGAGATTCCGGGCATGGGTCACACGATCCGGCTCGCGGACATCCTTGCCGCGCTCCGGCAGCTCGACGGTGACGATGACGATCCTCCGCCGGGCGGAGGCGTGCCGATGCGGTTGCGGCGGCCCTGGGCCGCCGCACGGCGAAGGTCCGCATGATCGGGGCCGTTCACGGGAGCGCAACATGCAGCGCAGACGCTTCAAGCAAACGACCACCCTGGAAGAGCGCCTTGCCGGCGAGGCAAAGCGCCTTCGCGAAGACGCAAAATCGGTTCCGCCTGGGGCAGCGCGCGAGGCGATGCTGCGGAAGGCGAGACAGGCGGAGACCGGCGCACATTTTTCCGAATGGCTGCGGTCTCCCGATGCGACATCGAGCGCTGAGGCCGGCGCAGGCGAGGGGTCCGCAAGCCGGAGTATCAAACACGATCCTCCGCCATGATTGGTGGGTCCGCGCGCGCCTTCGTTGAACGAAGACCACTCCGCGGCACCTCACTCCTCGAAACGCTCCGATGGCTGAAGCAGCCGGAAGCGGGCGGTCCAGGCCCGGCGCAGCTCCGGCTCGCTCGCTCCGTCATCGTAGGCCGGCGACGTCAGCGGCAGCGCTCTTGTGACTGATATGGTCACGATGGCGCGGATGCGGTGTGCGAGCGAGCTGCGCAAGTGTGGGAGCAGCGTGTCAAAGGCGGGCTCGCCGCGTTCCACCACGGTCGCCGTGCCGGCAAAGCGATAGCCCTTGCGCACGAAAGCGTCGACGAAATTGACCTCGATGCGCGGATTGGCCTTGAGGTTCCGGATCGTACCGGGCGAACGGATCTCGCCGAAGGCGATGGTGCGGTCGTCGAGCACGGCAAAGGTGCCCTTCGGCGAGACGTTCGGCGTCCCGTCGGGCGATGCGGTCGCGACGAAGCCGAGGCGCTGCTCCTCGATCAGCCGCTTCATGTCTGATGTCAGCATGGAACGACGGCTGCGCCGCACTCCGTCGTGACGAGGTCGTGTTGCTTCATGCGCCGCTCGCCGCCAGTGAGCTACTTGCGCAAATCTAGCAGATCGGCCGGGTTCCGGTAGGGCGAACCGGATTGCGCACGAGGGGGTTTACGGAAATTGCTCGGTCGCCGGCTCGGACACGCGCGTTGTTTCGACGCTGGCGCCGTCGTCGCCCCGGTGATCCGCGTACTCCTCCGCAAGGCGGATGACATGATCCCTCGCGGATGCGTCGGAGATGCGGAGGAACGCCCGCACCAGCCTGAGGCCTTGGAGATGAAGCGCGGGTTCTGAGCGATCAGGTTCAGCCATGGCGTCCGGGCCGCTGCGACATGTCAGGTGTGCCTCTCGATCGGCATCGGGCAGGAATCGGCGGCCCGTGCGGGTCGCGCATGCGGGCTCGTCACGGGCGATTGCTGCACCTGCTCGGCCCATCCCAGAAGAAAGCGCAAACCCCTGATTTGCAACCATCAACATACCCATATTGGGTATGCGAAGTGCAGGGAAACCATCTGCTTTCAGTTACAACGGGCAAAGCCGGTCACCGATTCATGCGCAATTCATCCGATCTCACCCGAACCGTTTCACGACATACGCTGGCCTACATCCTGTATTCGGTCAGCGAGATGCTTCGGCACTATACCGAGTTCGATCCGCTCGATCTGCTGATCGTCCACGCCGTCCTGAATGCGAACGTCATCAACGTCATGAACGACCTCACCCTCGACGAGCGGTTTTCCGGCATCGATGCAGTCGAGCCGGATACCATCAAGCTAGGGGGTTTCGCGGGCCGCGCTGTCCCGTTTCCTGAGCTTGCCGCTGGAGACGGTGCGCCGCCGCGTCACGCGCCTGAAGCGCCTCGGGGTTCTCGTGGAGACCAAGTCCGGCCTGATCGTATCGGAGGAGAACGCATTCAAGTTCGGCAACAACCATGAGCTCCAGAGGACGAACATGCTGCTGCTGAGAAAGTTGCTGCGTGATCTCGCTCGTGCCGGGATCAACGGACCCGATGATCTCGGGACACGTGCCAGTTCCGAAGCGCGACGGTCGAAATAGGTCGAAAAGCGCGTGCCGCAGTCCCTTCATATCGACCCTGCATCAGGTACGGCGGCGAAAGATCCGTGGGGACCCCTCGATGCGCTGCTGCGGGCGCTCAAGCCGTCTCCGGCACTCGAGCTCGAGCGGATCGACATCGATCATTTCCAGCCGAGTGAAAGCAATGCCTGGGCGGTGAGCGTGCCTCTGGCGTTCGCCACGACGCCGATCATACGGGCGAAGCTGAATCTTCCGGGCGTGACGTTGTCATTGATGAGAACGTTCCCGCGCGTCGTGCGCGGCTACCGGCTGCCGGATGACCTGCTGGTGGTGGTGCCGATGGACGACGTCTCCTCCGCACGTATCAACGGCGAGGCGATCGGAAGCTCCATCGTCGTGCTGAAGGGCAGCCCGGATTGCGTCGGCTACGAACCGCAGGGGCGGGTCATCGCGATCGTCCGCCTGCGGCGTCAGGATGCACGGGAATCCTGGATGAGCCTCAAGGATGGTTGTCATCTGGTCGATCCGCCCCCCGCCAGCCTGTTCTGGCTGCGTCGCCTGATCCTGACCGCGGTGGATGCCGCGGCGAAACAGCCGGAAGTGTTCGTCAGCGCGGGCGTAGACCGGACCATCGCCGGTTCGCTCGTGAACATGCTGAAGCCGCTGATCGGCCTGCCGTCGCGGAATGCGAGGGCGCATCCGTCGCTCGGCAAATATCGAACGATCGTCCAGCGCATGGAGGATGCCGTCCGCCAGGATCCGGAAGGAACCTATCACCTCACGGACCTGGCGCGGCATGTCGGCGTGCCGGTCCGCACGCTTCAGAACGCGAGCAAGACGATCTGCGGGCAGAGCCCGCGCCGCTATGCGCATATTCTGCGGCTCTGGTCCGTTCGCCGGCAACTGCTCTCGGGTTCCGCCGGCGTCATCGTGAAGACGGTCGCGATGATGCAGGGCTTTCGGCATCTCGGCGAGTTCTCGGCCAGCTACAAGGCCGCATTCGGCGAGATGCCATCCGAGACGCTGGCGCGAGCCCGGTCCAAGAGCCGGCGGATGGCGGGCGTATCGTAGGATGCGCCACGGGTGTCACAAAGCCGGCCCTTAACGCCGCACGCCGACGCGATTGATGCCGCCATTGAGATTGGTCGCGCTCGCCGTGCCGGCTCGCACCGCCGCGCGCGCCACCGGGCGTGGCCGGAGCACGACGCCGGCCCGCGCAACGCAACTGGGCGGATAGTCGATGTACTGGCAATAGACGACGGCTGCGGCCGGTGCCGGCGTGAACGTGACGCCCGCAATGCCCAAGAGGGCGCTGGCGGCAATCCCCGCAACGGTCATGGACCCGATCGAAAGACGCTTCCTCGCATGCATGGGAATACTCCTTTTTCGCGCGCGCGAACCAAAGGTAAGCCGCCGCTTCAGCGACGCGAAGGAGTAAGGCTGCGTCCAGCACCGGGAACGTTGACGTAGATCAAGGTCGGCTGCGACCTCGCGCGAGGTTTCTTGTCGCAACGCCGGGATGACGCGCGGCTATTCCGGCTCGATGCCGAGCCCCTGAATGATCTTGCCGGACGAGGCGAGCTGCTCGTCGAGGAAACGCTTGGCGCCCTTCGGCGTGACGGCATCGCCGACGCGGACGTCGAAGCCGAGCGTGGGCGCGCGCTCGCGCACCTCTGGCGATTCCAGTGCTTTTGCAATCTCGGCGCTCAGCCGGTCGACGATGTCGGCGGGCGTGCCGACCGGTGCCAGGAACATGAACCAGCCCTGCAGATCGACGCTTTGCAGCGTCTCCGAGATCGCGGGGACATCGGGCAGGGACCCGATCCGCTTGGCGCCCGCAACGGCGATCGGCCGGAGCGTGCCTGCCGCGATGAAGGCTTCCGCGATGGAGGCGGCCTGGATCGTCACCTGGATGCGGCCGGAGATGGCGTCCTGCACCGCGTTGGTGGTCGTGTTGTAGGGGATGAGGACGAAGCCGGTGCCGGCGTGCTTGTTGATGGCCTGCGCGATCAGGCCGGAGAGGTTGCGCGCGCCGTCCACCGCGAGGCTCAACGAGCCCGGTGCTGACTTCTCGAGCTTGATCAGCTCGGGCAGCGTTTTGGCCTTCACCTCCGGATTGACGAGCAGGACATGGTTGCTCTTGGCCGCCATCGCGACCGGGATGAAGTCCTTGACGGGATCGTAGGGCAGCTTCTTGAAGGTGTAGGGATTGGTGACGAGCGCGGCCGATGTCGCAAACAGGAACGTGTAGCCGTCGGGCGTCGCGCGCGCGACCGCCTGCGTGCCGACGAGGTTGGCGGCGCCGGGCTTGTTCTCGACGACGAATTGCTGGCCGAGGGCGCGCGACAATTTTTCCGTGATGAGGCGGCACATCACGTCCGGACTGTTGCCGGCCGGCTGTGGCACCACGACCGTCACCGGCCGCTGGGGCCAGCCTTGCGCGAATGCGGGAAGGGAGACGCAAAGCGCGGCGCCGGCGAGCAGCAGACGTCGAGAGAGTTTTGACATTGGTGTTCCTCCTGGAAGTCGCCACTTCGCGGGCGTTTGTTTTGCTCTGAGGGCAGCAGCCCGCGGTCGCTGGCTGCCACCGTTCGATCAGGTTTCGTCGACGATGGTGTTCTTGAGCACGCCGAGGCGCTCGACCTCGATCTCGACGACATCGCCGGGCTTCATCCAGAGCGGCGGCTCGCGCCGCGCGCCGACGCCGCCGGGCGTTCCGCTGACGATGACGTCGCCGGGCTCGAGCCGCGTGAAGGTGGAGCAATATTCGATCTGGCGCGGGATATCGAAGATCATCTGCTTGATCCGCGCTTCCTGCATCACCTGGCCGTTGAGACGGGTCTGCAGCTTCAACTCGGCGAGCTCGCCGAGCTCGTCCGGCGTCATCATCCAGGGCCCGAACGCGCCGGTGTCAGGGAAATTCTTGCCCGGCGTGAACTGATGCGTGTGACGCTGGAAATCGCGGATGCTGCCGTCATTGTAGCAGGCATAGCCGGCGACATGGCTCATGGCATCTGCGCGCGAAATGTAACGGCCGGCCTTGCCGATGATGACCGCGAGCTCGCCCTCGAAATCGAGGTCGGTCGAGACGCGTGGCCGCACGATCGGCTGCAAATGTCCGGTCTGGCTGTTGGCATAGCGCGCGAAGATGGTGGGGTGCTCGACCTCGGCGCGGCCGGTTTCCTTGCGATGCGTCTCGTAGTTCAGGCCGACGCACAGGATCTTGTCGGGGTTCGGAATGACCGGCAGCCATCTGACCTTCGAGACCGGCGTGCTGGTTGAAGTGGATTTTGCATCCGCAACGCCGGCGAGCCGCGCGCCGATGGCCGCTCGGAGATCGGCATAGCGGCCATTAAGCGCCGCGCCGACATCGAAGAAGGTCTCGCCTTCGACGATGCCCCAGGTGGTGCGGTCGTCGATCGCTACAGTGGCTAGTTTCACGGAGTTCTCTCCATTCTCGGATCGGGAAAATTGTCGGCTTGATCGGCCGTGGTGCCGCGAAGACGCGCGTTGATCTCGTCCAGGAGATCGGCGAGCTCCTTGGCATTGCGCGCGGTGCCGAAGACGTAGTGGTCGGGTCGAACGATTGCGGCGACGACGCCGTGACGGTCGAACCAGTTTGCGAGCACGCCCTCGGTCTCTTCGAGCGCATCCGGCGTACCGGGAGGTGCGATTGCGGCTGCCGACAGGTTGGGTTGCGCGGCGCAGAGCGCGAGGAGGGCGGCGGCCTCACTGTGGCGACCGTCGATCAAGACGCGCAGGCCTGGTCCGACCACCTCGTCGAGCAAGCGCACGGCGCCTTCGCTTGCGACGCGCGGCTGCGGAAACAGGCTGCCGCATGCGGGGCTCTCGTGCTGCGCGAGGAAGCCCGCGCGGAGCGGCGGAATGATCTCCTGTCGCGTGATCTGCAATGGCTTGCCGCCGCCTTGCGCCAGCAGTTGCGCATCGCGCCGGCGTGCCGCGGCAACATCGCGCTCGCAGATTGCTTGGCCGATCGCCTTGATCTTGCCGGTCAGCTCGATCACGTGCTGCTTGCGCTCGACGGTGTAGCTGTCGAGCAGGCTGTCGGGCGATGTGCCCCTCAGCACGCGATCAAGCTTCCAGACCACATTGGTGGCGTCGCGCAGGCCCTGGCACATGCCCTGGCCGATGAAGGGCGGTTGCTGATGCGCGGCATCGCCGGCGATCAGGATCTTTCCGTTGCGCCAGTTGTCGGCAACGAGGGCGTGGAAGCGGTAGGACGCGGCGCGCCACAACTCGCCGTCCTGCTGATTGAGCCAGGGCGCGAGCAGCTTCCAGACATTCTCCGGCCGTTCCATCTGTCGCGCGTCTTCGCCCGGCAGCAGCATGATCTCCCAGCGGCGATGGTTTTTCGGGCCGATGAGGAAGCTGACGGGACGCGCGGGGTTGCAGAATTGCGCGGAGCATTGCGGAAGTTTGTGAAGCGCGTCCTCATTCACGCGCATGTCGACCACGAGCCAGGGTTCGTCGAAGACGAGGTCCTCGAGCGCGAGGCCTGCGATCTCGCGCACAATGCTCGATGCGCCGTCGCAGCCGAGCACGTAGCGCGCCGTCACCGAACGAAGCTGTCCGTTCGCGCCCTTCAGCTTCGCTTCGACGCGATCGGGCGTTTGCACGAGATCGAGCAGCTCGACGCCGAGCTCGGCCCGCACGTTGGAAAAGCTGGTGGCATGGCGGCGCAGCTCGACTTCGACCGCGGGCTGGCTGAACACCATGCTCGGCGTGTAACCGAGCGGATAGGGCTTTGCGACCATGTCGATGCGCCGGATCAACTGGCCGTCGACGCCAAAATGCTCCGATGCAGTGAAGGGCTCGATATAGGGTGCGATCGCGCCAGCGAGGCCCATATTGTCAAAATGGCGAAAGATCTCGTGATCGAGCGCGATTGCGCGCGGCTTGTCGTAGACGTCAGTGAGGCGGTCGATCACCAGCGTGCGATGGCTGAGGCGGCCGAGCAGGCCGGCGGCCACTGCGCCGGTCGGCCCGAAGCCGACGATCAGCACGTCATGGTCGGTGGCATCACGCATGCGCTTGCCCTGTGAAGGGAACGGCGAGCTGCGCGGTCTTGCACGCGTCGGATTTCGGCGGCGCGATGCCCCACTGATCGGTCCGTCCCGGCGGCCAGACCCAATCGCCCGGGCCTTTCGCGACGTAGCTGTCGTCGATCTGCAAAACTTCGGCGGTGTATTCGATGACGGCGCCGGTCGGATCGACGAAATAGGCGAACACATTATCGCCCGGGCCGTGTCGCCCGACGCCCCAGCCGATCGGAAAGCCGTGATCGATCATGCGACCGGAGCCGCGCATGACCGATTCGAGATCGGGCATCAGGAAGGCAATGTGGTTGAGGCCGTTGCGGGGCGCCTCCGCAAGCACGACCGCGTGATGGTCGCTGTTGCAGCACAGGAACGCCATCAGCTTCGAGCGGTCCGACTGCCGGAATCCCAAAACGTCCTGGTAGAAGGCCGAGAGCCCGTCGACGTCGGTGCTGTTGATGTTGACATGCGCCAGCCGCTCGGGACGGTCCGCGACGGTGCGCGCCGGCTTGGTGCGATCGCCATGGACGAATTCCATCGCGCAGCCCTGCGGCTCACGCACCACAAAGCTTTCGCCACCCGACGGCGCTGAGGATGGCGCGAGCGGACTGATCACCTCGCAGCCGGCCTGCCGGGCGCGGTCGAACAGGCGGTGCAGATCGGCGTGCGAGCGGGCACGGAAGCTGACCTTGCGGAGCGACGTCGCCTCACCGGGCGTGAGCTCGAGCACGTGAAAATCGCTGCCCGTCGCGGCGAGGTACACCGTGCCGCCGGCTTCCGCGGCGATGTCGAGACCCCAGGCCCCCGTGTAGAAATCGACCGACCCGGCGAGATGCGGCGTCGTAATCTCGACGCTGCGCAGGGCCGCCACCGGAAAATCGGACATTGGGCTTCCCTCACTCTGGAAACGCGAACCGCCGACCTTTAATATGTATAAAAGTGCTCGTAAAGAAGAAATTTATAAATTATCGGCTGAAGTCGGCTAATGTACAAAAAGGCGCGATGAATCAGATGGACGCCCATGAGCACTGACCTGCCAATCCCCAAGGCGGACCAGCCGGCCACGCTGGCGACCACGATCTACGCGCGGCTGAAGGCCGACATCCTGACCACGCGGCTCGAGCCCGGTCGCAAGCTGCAGTCGCGCTTCCTGATGGAGCAATACAATGTCGGGCAGACGCCGCTGCGCGAGGCGCTCAACCGCCTGACCACGGAAGAGTTCGTCGTCGGCATGGAGCAGCGCGGCTTCTATGTGAAGGAGGTCAGCAGGGAGGAGCTGCAGGAGCTGACCAAGACCAAATGCTGGGTCGAAGGCCTGGCCCTGCGCGAGTCCATGCAGAACGCGACGCAGGCGTGGGAAGAGTCCCTGCTGGTGGCGCATCACCGGCTTGATCGCACGCCGCG
Source organism: Bradyrhizobium guangdongense (assembly GCF_006483445.1). Lineage (GTDB taxonomy): Bacteria > Pseudomonadota > Alphaproteobacteria > Rhizobiales > Xanthobacteraceae > Bradyrhizobium > Bradyrhizobium guangdongense_A. Next base: position 24,585 of record NZ_PPPT01000139.1, read on the forward strand.
CTCGCTGAAGGCCGACACCTTTGAGGACAATCCGGACTGGGAGAAGGTGCATCGCGCGTTCCACGCGACGCTGATCGGCCTGTGCGGCTCACGCCCGTTGCTCGGCTTTTGTGAGCAACTCGCCGACCGGCTCTATCGCTACCGCATGATGTCGATCGCAAAGGCCTATCCGGCGCGCAAGGTCGGCGCCGAGCATCGCGATATCCTGCAGGCAGTTCTTGCTAAGGATATCGAAGAGGCCGTGCGTCGGCTGCAGCAGCACTATCAGCGCACGGCCGACGTCATCTACTCCGATCTCGACGGAGTGATCGGGTAGTACGGTTCGCGGCCGCTGCTCGGCTAGCGATGCACCGAAACCGTCTTCGTGCGCCGATGCCGCGCGATGGCGTGCGCGATCAGCGCATCCATCAGTTTCGATTGCGGCAGGCCGCTGGTTTCCCAGAGCTTTGGATACATGCTGATGTTGGTGAAACCAGGCAGCGTGTTGGCTTCGTTGACGAAGACATTTTGACCGCTGAGGAAGAAATCGATCCGTGCCATGCCCTCGCAGCACAGCACCTTGAAGGTCCTGATCGCGAGCCCCTTGATGGTCTCGCTCAGCTCGGGCGCGATGCGCGCAGGCACGACGAGGCTGGCACCGTCGGCGTCGATATATTTGGCGTCGTAGGAATAGAAGCCGTGCTTGTCGTCGGGCACGATCTCGCCGAGCTCGGACGCCTTCACCTCGCCGCTCTCATCCTCCAGCACCGAGCATTCGATCTCGCGCACCTGTGGCACGCATTGCTCGATCAGGATTTTCCTGTCGAAGCGGAAGGCGTGTTTGCAGGCTTCGGAAAACTCCTCGGCGTTGCGCGCCCGGGACACGCCGACCGACGAGCCCATGTTCGCGGGCTTCACGAACAGCTCCTTGGTGCCGATAGCCTGGACGGCGTCGTCATAGCTGACCGACGCAGGCGCCGTGATCGCGATGAAGCGGGAGATCGGCAGGTCCGCGTCCTGCAGCAGCCGTTTGGCGATGTCCTTGTCCATGGCGACCGCGGAGCCGGCGACACCGGATCCGACATAGGGAACGTCGGCCAGTTCGAGCGCGCCCTGCACCGTGCCGTCCTCGCCGTGCGGGCCGTGCAGCACCGGAAAGACCACGTCGAAGGCGGGAAGCGGGCGCGCCTGCGATCCCGCATCGTCGGTGAGCAGCGCCTTGCCGCCGCTGCCGGGAAGCAGCGCGATCTGCGGTCCGTCTTCCGGAACGACCAGAGCCGCGCTACCTGTCCCGGCACCGTTGCCGGCATCGGCCGCGATCCAGCGGCCGTCCCGCGTGATTCCGATCAGCACCGTCTCGTAGCGATCCTGATCGAGCGAGCGCAGCACGTTGGCCGCCGACGCCCGCGACACGTCATGCTCGGCCGATCGTCCGCCGAAGAGGATTGCGACCCGGAGCTTGCGACCGTCCATTTCATTACCATGGGTTGAAGCGCGTACGGAGCTGACTTTAGCAGCTTCGAAGAGTTGATGTCTTCAGCTCGATTTGGAGATACGCGCTGCGCTCTTCCCTCTCCCCCCTATGGGAGAGGGTGGCTCGGCGCTGCGCAGCAGCGGCGAGACGGGTGAGGGGTTTCTCTTTGCGGGTGAATTCGTTGAGTTGAGCTTGTTGAGACAACCCCTCATCCGGCGCTTCGCGCCACCTTCTCCCACAAGGGGAGAAGGGAAGGGAGTGCGCTATCGCGCCTAGCTCGCCGCTTCCAGCCGCACTTCCGTCAGCAGGCGCATCGCGGCGTCGGCATCCATGGGTTCGCCGAAGGCAAAACCCTGCGCGTATTCGCAGCCGAGCTGGTAGAGCTCGACGGCATCGGAATCGGTCTCGGCGCCTTCCGCGACCACGTCCATGCCGAGATCGTGCGCGAGCGCGATGATCGACTTCAGGATCACGGGCCGCGTGCCACGGCTGGTGGTGCGCACGAAGGACTGGTCGATCTTGATGGTGTCGAACGGGAAGCGCTGCAGATAGGCCAGCGAGGAATGGCCGGTGCCGAAATCATCGAGCGACAGTCCGGTGCCGAGCTCGCGGATCCGCGTCAGCATTTGCGCCGCGTGCTCCGGGTTTTCCATCACAAGCGATTCCGTCAATTCGAGCTTGAGCGTGCCGCGCGCCACCGACGAGCGTGACAGCACGGTGCGGATGTCATGGATGAGGTCGTGGCGCAGCAGCTGTCGTGAGGAGACGTTGACGGATGCGAAGATCGGCTCGCGCGAGCGCATCGCGCGCTGCCAGATCGAGAGCTGCTTTGCGGTCTGGTCGAGCACGAACATGCCGAGGTCGACGATCAGGCCGGTTTCTTCGGCGATGGTGATGAATTCCGACGGCGCCATGCGCCCGAGTTTTGGGTGATCCCAGCGCACCAGCGCCTCGAAGCCGGCGACCGAACGATCCTCCAGCCGGACGATCGGTTGATAGAGGGTCGTGAGCTCCTGGCGCTCGATGGCGCGGCGCAGCTCGCTCTCCAGCGTCAGGCGGTCGGTTTTGCGCGCGCGCATCGCGGGCTTGTAGACGTCGATGCGATCGCCGCCGATGCGCTTGGAATGATACATCGCAAGCTCGGCGTCCTTGATGATCTCGTCCGTGAGTTGGGTTTGAGGATCAGATAGAGCCAGCCCGATCGAAGCAGTGAGAAAAATCTCGCGCTCGTTGAAGGCGATCGGCGCGCGGATGGTCTTGCGGATGGTTTCTGCAAAATTGGTGATGCGCGCCGGATCCTGCTCGGACAACAGGATCAGGCCGAACTGGTCGCCGGCAAGGCGCGCCAGGGTGTCCTGGGGTTTAAGGATACGGGTGAGGCGGCGGGCCAGCGTCAGCAGGATGGAATCGCCGACCGCGATGCCGACGGAATCGTTGACCTGCTTGAAGCGGTCGAGGTCGATCACCATCAGCGTCGGCCGCAGCGTCGGCATCGTCTTGGCAAAATTCGCGACCGCGTTGAGGCGGTCCATGAACAGCTTTCGGTTGGGCAGGCCAGTGAGGTTGTCATGCACGGAATCGTGCAGCAGGCGCTCCTCGGCGTTGCGCAACTCAGTGACGTCGGTGAGCGTGCCGACCACGCGCGAGACCTCACCGTCGGAGCCGACCACGGGTCGCGCCTTCAGCGCGAACCACATGAAATGGCCATCCGGCGTGCGCAGGCGGAAATCCTGCACCAGCCTTCCGCGGCGCTGATCGAGCACGCTGTCGAGCGCGGCGCGGAAGCGGTCCTGGTCGAGCGGATGCAGCACTTCGAGCCAGGTCGCGGCCGGTCCTTCCAGCGTACCGCGCTTGAGACCCAGCAAGGCTTCCGTCTCCGGGCTGGTAAAGACCTTGTCGGCGGAAACGTCCCAGTCCCAGATCAGGTCGCCGGAGCCGGCGAGTGCGAGGGCCCGGCGCTCGATGTCGGAGACGACGCCTGTCGTGGCACCGCCGCCGGCAAAGGCGTGCTGCATGACGGTGAAGCCGATCAGCATCACGATCAGCACGAGGCCGCCGAGCAGGGCCGGGCCGACGATGTCGTTGGTGACAGAGCCTGCGACCGTCATGCCGGCCGCGACGACCCAGATCACCAGAAGGAACCAGGTCGGGATCAGCAGCACCGCGCGGTCAAAGCCGTGGGTGGAGAGATAGACGATCAGCGCAAAGCCCGCGAAGGCAATCAGCACCAGCGACATGCGCGCGATGCCGGAGGCGACTGCAGGATCGAATAGCGCGAGCGCGACCAGCGAGCCGAGGAAGGCCAGCCAGCCGACCGTGATGTGCGAATAGCGAACGTGCCAGCGGCTTAAGTTGAGATAGGCGAATAGGAACACGAGCAGCGTCGCCGCCAGGATCGCTTCACCCGCCGCGCGCCAGATGCGCTCGGCGTTGTTCGACATGTCCAGCACCTTGCCCCAGAAGCCGAAGTCGACGCCGATATAGACCAGCACCGCCCAGGCCAGCGCCGCGGCGGCCGGGAACATGATGCTGCCCTTCACGACGAAGAGGATGGTCAGCACGAGAGCCAAAAGCCCGGATATGCCGATCACGATGCCCTGGTAGAGCGTGAAGGAGTTGACCTTGTCCTTGTAGGCTTCCGGTTCCCACAGATAGAGCTGCGGCAGCTTGTCGGTGCGCAGTTCCGCGACGAAGGTGACGACGGCGCCGGGATCGAGCGTGATACGGAACACGTCGGCGGTCGGGCTCTCCTGCCGCTCGGGACGATCGCCGGTCGACGGCGTGATGGTGGCGATGCGCGAGAGGCCGAGGTCGGGCCACAACAGGCCGGACGATACGATGCGGTAATGCGGCGCGACGATCAGGCGGTCGAGCTGATCGTCGGTGTTGTTGGCGAGCGCGAACACGATCCAGTTCTGGCCGCCTTCGCGGGCGCGGACCTCGATGCGGCGGACGATGCCGTCGGTGCCAGGCGCGGTGGACACCTGGATGCGGTCGGCGTCGCTGCGCTGATGCTCGAGAACGGCGGTGAGGTCGATCGCGGGCGCATCGCCGCGAACGCTGACTGCGTCAAGCGCGCGTGCAGGCCACGCGGCGACAACAATCATGAGGCCCAGCGCTAGGGGCGCGAGGCGCCTGATCAGACGCAAGGTCAGTTCTCCGCGTTCGACGCAAACTCGAGGTTCAGGCGATTAGGTCAAAGCCATTTCCCGAACAAGCGGGTGGTTTGACTGCCCGCGATAGATGCCACGAAAGCGAGGAAAATCAAAGGGTTTCCGGTCGCCCTGGGGAGTTCTCAGGGCGTTGCGCGCTACACCGCCAACACAATTTTGCCAATATGTGCTGACGTTTCCATCCGCCGGTGAGCATCGGCTGCCTTTTCCAGCGGGAAAGTGCTGTCCATCAACGGTTTAACGCGGCCTTCGCGCAAGAGCGGCATCACCCTGGCCTCGATCGCCGCCACCATCGCCGCCTTATCCGCATTAGTACGGGGACGCAGCGTCGAGCCGGTATGGGTCAGGCGCTTCACCATCACCTTGGCGATGTTGACGTTAACCTTTGGGCCGTTGAGGGTTGCGATCTGCACGATGCGGCCGTCGACCGCGGCAGCGTCATAATTGCGGTCGACATACTCGCCGGCGACCATGTCGAGGATCAGGTTGACACCGGCATTGTTGGTCTCGGCCTTGACCACGGCGACGAAGTCTTCCGTCTTGTAGTTGATGGCGCGGTCGGCCCCGAGCTTGAGGCAGGCATCGATCTTGTCCTGCGAGCCGACGGTGACGAACACCTTTGCGCCAAACGCCTTTGCGAGCTGGATCGCCATGGTGCCGATGCCGGAAGAGCCGCCATGGATCAGCAGCGTCTCGCCGGCCTTCAGGCCGCCGCGCTCGAACACGTTGTGCCAGACCGTCATCAGCGTCTCCGGCAATGCGCCGGCTTCCTGTATCGACAGGGCAGGCGGCACCGACATCGCCTGCGCGTCCTGGGCGATGCAGTACTGCGCATAGCCGCCGCCGGCGACGAGCGACATCACCTTGTCGCCGACCTTGTGCCGCTTGGCATTGTGGCCTACCGCAACGACTTCGCCCGCAATCTCGAGGCCGGGCAGGTCGCTGGCGCCGGGCGGCGGCGGATAGGCGCCGGAGCGCTGCGCCACGTCAGGCCGGTTCACGCCGGCGGCGAGCACCTTCACGAGGATTTCGTCCGGACCGGGCTGCGGCACCGCACGCGTCTCAGGGATCAGCACCTCCGGACCGCCGGGTTTCGAGATGGCGACCACGGTCATTTGCGCGGGCAGCTTTTCCATGATTTGTCCTTCGAGGAGAGCAGGAACGAACGAGGCCCCTGATTAGCCAGCCTGCCCAGCGCTGGCAACCGCCAGGAAACCGTCGATCTCTCATTGACCGGATGACGGACAGGAGCACGCCCAGGAGTACGCCAATGGCAGCCGAAGATGACGATCGTCCGCGCAAGAAAATCAGCCACGAGATCGGACAGGACCTCTCACTCTTGTCGGTCGAGGAATTGACCGAGCGTGTTGCCTTGTTGAAGGCGGAGATCACGAGGCTCGAGGAAGCCGCCGCCAAGAAGCGCGCCTCGCGCGATGCGGCGGATCATTTTTTCAAGAAGTGAAGATTGGGGCGCGGGGCGACGATCTCTCCTCTCGTCATTCCGGGGCGGCGCGTCAGCGCCGAGCCCGGAATCCATAACCACAGGCAGCAGTTGCGGCGCGCGGCTCTCAACTCCGAGTCTTCGCCAAATCAAATCCTGTGGTTATGGATTCCGGGCTCGCGACTTCGTCGCGCCCCGGAATGACGGGCGGATGGTTTGGAGCGGGGGCGACGAGAGAACGTTCCGCCACCCACTCGGCCAATGGCCGACGTGGCTAATGAACCCTGAAAAATTTAGCTCGTTTACTCCAGATTAAGCTTTCGGGTTTATGACTGGAACTGTCCTCGTTTGGACACCGAGTGGCTCCTGTCCACTCTGTTTGACGCCTCCCTGTTATCAACTTTCAAAGCCGCCGGTCTCCGGCGGCTCTTTTTTTGCGTTCGCGCCTGACATCTGTGACGTCTTCGTCACGCATCGTCGCGCCCGGCGCGCGGTAACCGTAAACGCGGTCTCCGCTGGACTCACGGCTCCGCCCGCGCAATGATTTGTTCATCATAAGCCGGCGCGTTAACCGGCCGTTTCCCACAGTAAACTGTCGCGTAAGAGGCGTTAACCATGTCGGACCGTTCGCAAGCCGAAGGCGCTCTGGTTCAGCTCAGTGAGCGGTTCACCAATTCCGCTGCGTTCAGTGTGTTGTTCCGCGAGGGCATGGATCTGGTCGAAGAGACCGCCTCCTATCTCGACGGTGCGGGCCGCACCGAAGCCAAGGCGCTCGATCGCGCCGTCAGCCTGACTTACGCAACCGAGAGCATGCGCCTCACCACGCGCCTGATGCAGTTGGCCTCGTGGCTGCTGCTGCACCGCGCGGTGAAGGAAGGCGAGATGACGCTGGTCCAGGCCAATCGCGAAAAGACCAAGGTCAAGCTCACCGCCGCCGATCCCGGCCCCGACGACACGATCGAGAAATTGCCGGAGCAGTTGCAGGCGCTGATCGCGCGCTCGATGAGCCTGCAGACGCGCGTCCGCCGCCTCGACACCAGCATTCACGCACCGGCCCCCGAACGCGTGCCGATCGGCAATCCGCTGGTGCCGCAGCTCAACGCGCTCAAGGCCGCGTTCGAGCGGTAAGCCCCAAGACACCGTAGCTATTGAACCGTCACCCTGAGGTGGCCGCTTCTTCAGCGGCCCTCGAAGGGCGACGGCCCGGCTGTTGCCCGGCGGGGGGCCGTTCATCCTTCGAGGCTCTCCACGCGGCGCGTCGCGCCGCATGGCTCGCGCCTCCAGCGACAACGGCTTCGCCGTTGCGCGGGGATGACGGGTCTGAGAGCGCGCTGTGTCCAAACAAAAACGCCCCCGGCTGAGCCAGGGGCGTTTTTCGTCTCGACCGGTTGAGAGTCGATCAATCCTTCTTGAGGAAGCCCGAGAACTTCTTCTGGAAGCGGGAGACGCGGCCGCCGCGGTCCATGAGCTGCTGGGTGCCGCCGGTCCAGGCCGGGTGCGACTTCGGGTCGATGTCGAGGTGCAGCTTGTCGCCTTCCTTGCCCCAGGTGGAGCGGGTCAGGTACTCGGTGCCGTCGGTCATCACGACCGTAATCGTATGATAATTCGGGTGAATTTCGGCTTTCATGGCAATTCCTCGGCGCCCCGGCGCCTCACTTGAGTGGCTATCGAATGACGGATTTGGGCGGCTCTATACCCCACGAAAGCCCCCAAAACAAGCCGTTGGCGGCAGGTAAAACCGGGGGAGCCCCTAAGGGACATCCCGGATTTGCCACTACCCTTGCACCGGCCTATTGGGAACGGACTTGACCAATGGGCCGAAGCTGATGAGCGCTGTGGAACGGCTTGACGACGGGCATCGCAACGAGCCCGAAACCGGGCCTCTCGAAATCCCGTCCATCGAAGCCGAGCTGATCGAGCAGCCGGCCAAGGGACGCGCACGGCTGCGGCCCTTGCTTGCGCTCGCACCTTACGTCGCCCGCTATCGCGGCCGCGCCATGCTCGCCTTCGTCGCGCTGACGATCGCCGCGCTGACGACGCTGCTGGTGCCCGTCGCGGTTCGCCGCATGATCGATTTCGGCCTGACGGCTGAAGGCATCGCGCTGATCAACAGCTACTTCTCCGTCATGATCGCTGTCGTCGCCGTGCTCGCGCTGGCAAGTGCCTCCCGCTATTACCTGGTGATGACGATCGGCGAGCGCATCGTCGCCGATCTCAGGCGCGATGTGTTCACGCATCTGTTGTCGCTGTCGCCGAAGTTTTTTGACTCGGCGCGCAGCGGCGAGCTGGTGTCGCGGCTCACGGCCGATACGACGCAGATCAAGTCGGCGGTCGGCGCCTCCGTCTCGATTGCGCTGCGCAATCTGATGATGTTTTTTGGCGCAACCGCGATGATGGTGATCACGAGCCCGCGGCTGTCGGGTTTCGTGCTGCTCGCCATCCCCCTGATCGTGCTGCCGCTGGTGGCCTTCGGGCGCTGGGTGCGCCGTCTGTCGCGCAACGCGCAGGACACGCTTGCCGACGCCTCGGCCTATGCCTCGGAGCTCGTCGGCGCGATCCGCACCGTGCAGGCCTATACCAGCGAAGCCTTTGCCGAACGCCGCTTCGGCGGCGAGGTCGAGCAGGCCTATGAGGCGGCGCGCACCTCGACGCAGGCGCGCGCGGTGTTGACCGCGATCATCATCTTCATCGTGTTCTCCAGCGTGGTCGCGATCCTCTGGATCGGCTCGCATGACGTGCTGACCGGAAGCATCACGCCGGGCCGGCTCGGCCAGTTCGTGCTCTATGCGGCATTCGCGGCCGCCGGTCTCGGCCAGCTCAGCGAGGTCTGGGGCGAAGTCTCTGCCGCCTCGGGCGCGGCCGAGCGCCTGTTCGAGATCCTTCACGTGCAGCCTGAGATCACGGCACCGGCGCAGCCGCGCGCGCTGCCGGTGCCTGCGCGCGGTGAGGTCGGTTTCGACAAAGTCAGCTTCGCCTATCCGGCGCGGCCCGATGTCAACGTGCTCGATGCTGTCTCGCTGAACGTGCGACCCGGCGAGAAGGTCGCGATCGTCGGGCCCTCAGGTGCCGGCAAGAGCACGCTGTTTCATTTGCTGTTGCGCTTCTACGACCCGAAGAGGGGTGCGATCTCGCTCGATGGCGTGCCGCTTAAATCGGCCGATCCGCGCGACCTGCGGGCCCGCATCGCGCTGGTGCCGCAGGAATCCGTGGTGTTCGCCGCCACCGCGCGCGAAAACATCCGCTTTGGCCGGCCGAGCGCGACCGACGCCGAAGTCGAGCGTGCCGCCGAGCTTGCGCACGCCGCCGAATTCATCCGCCGCATGCCCGAAGGTTTTGAGACGCCGCTCGGCGAGCGCGGTGTGACGCTGTCCGGCGGCCAGCGTCAGCGCATCGCGATCGCGCGCGCGATTTTGCGCGACGCGCCGCTGTTGCTGCTCGACGAGGCGACGTCCTCGCTCGATGCCGAAAGCGAGACGCTGGTGCAGACCGCGCTGGAAGAGCTGATGCGCCACCGCACCACCATCGTGATCGCGCACCGTCTCGCAACAGTGCTGTCCTGCGACCGTATTCTGGTGATGGACCAGGGCCAAATCGTCGAGCAGGGCACGCATGCGGAGCTGGTTGCGGCGAACGGGCTTTATGCACGGCTGGCGAGGTTGCAGTTCGAGGGGGCGTGAGCCCTACGGCTTCCATGCCATCTTCAGCACCGGCCGCCCCGAGGTCGGGTTCACGTCATCACCCGCATGCACAAAACCGTTGCGCTCGTAGAAGCGGATGGCGCGGGCATTGTCCTTGTTGACGAGTAGGGTGACGCCGCTGGGTGAGAGCCGCTTGGCTTCATCCACCAAAAGCCGTGCCGCATCGGAGCCCCAATGGGCAGGGTCAACTACGAGCTGATCGAGATAGCCTTCACCGTCGATGGTGACGAACCCGATCAGCTTGCCGTCTTGCTCTGCAACAGCAATCTCCGCCTTCGGCACCAGCTCCTTGCGCCAGCGCTCGCGCCACCAGTCGAGCCGCGCCGCAAAGTCGATCTGCGGATAAGCCTGTTGCCAGGTGCGATGCCAGACGTCGATGCTGGCGGCTTCGTCCGAGGGCGCGTAGGGGCGGATGTGGAGAGCCACTACCGCTCCGTCAGCTTCAGCTCGATGCGACGGTTGCGCTTGTAGGCCTCTTCGGTGTTGGCGGTGTCGAGCGGCTGGAATTCGCCAAATCCAGCTGCGACGAGGCGCTGGGGGGACACGCCGAGCGAGACCAGATACTGCACGACCGAAATCGCGCGCGCGGCCGAGAGCTCCCAGTTCGATTTGAAGTTTATACCCGTGACCGGACGCACGTCGGTGTGCCCGTCGACCCGCAGCACCCAGGCGATCTCGGCCGGGATTTTTTTGTCGAGCTCGATAAGTGCCGAGGCCAGTGTATCGAGCTCGGCGCGGCCCTCGGGCAGCAGCGTCGCCTGTCCGGTGTCGAAGAACACCTCGGACTGGAACACAAAACGGTCGCCGACGATGCGGATGTCGGGCCGGTTGCCGAGAATGGCGCGCAGGCGGCCGAAGAACTCGGAGCGATAGCGTGACAATTCCTGCACGCGCTGCGCCAGCGCCACGTTGAGCCGCGAACCCAGATCGGCGATCCGGCTCTGCGATTCCTTATCGCGCTTCTCCGACGCGTTGAGGGCTTCTTCGAGCGCGGCGAGTTGCCGCCGCAGCGCGCTGATCTGCTGGTTCAGCACCTCGATCTGCGCGAGCGCGCGGGCCGAGACCGCCTTCTCGGAATCCAGCGCCTTGTTGAGCTCGGAGGCCTTGCCCTGCGCGTCGTTACCGGCGCTCGCGAGCCCCTCATAGAGGCCCTTGAGGCGGTCGCGCTCGGTCTCGGCCGAGACGAGGCCGGCCTTCAATTGCGAGACCTGGTCGTCGAGCGAGAGCTTGCCGAGCTTTTCCAGCGACAGCATTTCCGTGAGCTGCGCGATCTTGGCGTTGAGCGCCTCCAGCGCCTTGTCCTTGCCGGTGACCTCCTGCGACAGGAAGAACTGCACGACCAGGAAGACCGAGAGCAGGAACACGATCGACAGCACCAGCGTCGACAGCGCGTCGACGAATCCGGGCCAGTAGTTGAAGGGGCCTTCGCTGCTGCGGCGGCGGGCCAAAGCCATGGATGTCTCCGCTTGCTAACTCTTCTCGGGCTGGCGCGCGAGGCGCTCGAGCAGGCGGCGGATCTCGCGGTTCTGCTCGCCCTGGCCGTCGGCCCACTCCCGGATCATCTGCTGCTCGGTCCGCATGTGCTGGACCAGCGCCTGGATCGCTTCGGCAAGGCTCGCCATCGCGGTCGTGGTGCTGCGGCTGCCGCTGCCTTCTTCCAGCGTTGCACGCAGCCGATCGATCGCCGCCTGCAGCTCGCCGGACATCACGCCGGCGCCCCCGCCGGCCGGCGCGTCGCGGCCATATTCGCGCACGGTGGTGGCGAGCCAGTCCTCGAGGTCGGTGTAGAAGCGGTTTTGCGCCTGGCTCGATTGCAGATCGAGGAAGCCGAGGATCAGCGAGCCGGCGAGGCCGAACAGCGAGCTGGAGAACGAAATGCCCATGCCGCCGAGTGGGGCGGCGAGGCCTTCCTTGAGCGTGTCGAACAGCGCGCCGGCGTCGCCGCCGACCTTCAAGCCATCGATCACCTTGCCGACCGAGCCGACCGTCTCGATCAGGCCCCAGAAGGTGCCGAGCAGGCCGAGGAAGACCAGCAGCCCGGTCATGTAGCGCGAGATATCGCGGGCTTCATCGAGGCGGGTCGCGATGGAATCGAGCAAATGCCGCATCGTCGTCTGCGAGATCGACATCCGGCCGGAGCGCTCGCCGCCGAGGATCGCCGCCATCGGCGCCAGCAGCTTTGGGTGACGCGCCGGCGCCAGGCCGGGGTCGGCGATGCGGAAATTATTGACCCAGGAGACCTCCGGATAGAGCCGGATCACCTGGCGGAAGGCCAGGATGATGCCGATGAACAGCACGGCCCCGATCAGGGCATTGAGGCCCGGATTGGCGAAGAAGGCGACGATGATCTGCTTGTAGAGCACCACCCCCACGAGGCCGCAGAGCACCAGGAACACCAGCATCCGCACCAGGAACACGCTGGGCGAGGACAGTTTTGTGAGCTCGATCTCCATGGTGGAGCGGGGCGAAGTCCCAGGCGGCATGGCCGATATCATCCGTAACGAAGCTTCAGGCGGGCATTTTTGCACTATGGCACAGCGCCAGCCGGAAAAAAGCGGGGAGATGCCGATTTCGAGGCGGGCGGGGGAACCCTAAGCCGAAACCGGGCTTAGTTACGTTCGTATTTTGCAAAACTTCGGCGTTTCACGGACTTGGGACGGAATTTTTGCATGACGACACATGTTGCTGCTCTCTTCGTCATCGCGCTGTCACTGGCGGCGCTGATGGCGCTCGCCTGGGTCGTGCAGCAGCGGACCGGCAATTCCGGCTGGGTGGACACGATCTGGACGTTTGCGGTCGGCCTGGTCGGCGCCGGGGCCGCCCTGTGGCCGGTCGTGGGCGAGGGCCCCAATGCGCGGCAATGGCTGGTGGCGAGTCTCGTCGCGCTCTGGTCGCTGCGGCTCGGCACCCATATCGCGATCCGCACCTCAGGCATTTCGGACGATCCACGCTATGCCGACTTCGCGAAGGAGTGGGGTCTCAACGCGCCGCGGCGGATGTTCATCTTCCTGCAGAACCAGGCACTCGGTTCGGTGCCGCTGGTGTTTGCGATTTTTGTCGCCGCGCATGTCCCTGAGCCGGCCTTGCGCGCGCAGGATTATCTTGGCGCAGCGATCCTCCTGATCGGCATTTTTGGCGAAGCGCTCGCGGATGCGCAACTCAAGCGCTTCCGGCAAAATCCTTCGAACAACGGCCGCGTCTGCGATATCGGGCTGTGGCGCTGGTCGCGCCATCCGAACTACTTTTTCGAATGGCTGTCCTGGCTCGCCTATCCCGTCATCGCGCTGACGGCAGGCTATGCGTGGGGCTGGGCGAGCCTGCTCGCACCAATCTTCATGTACTGGATCCTGGTCTACGTCACCGGCATCCCGCCGCTGGAGGCGCAGATGCTGCGCTCGCGCGGCGAGCGCTACCGCGCCTATCAGGCCCGCACCAGCATGTTCTTTCCGCTACCGCCGAAGACCTTGTCACCCAGGGACGGAGTAGCCGCATGAGCGTCGTCTCCACCATCATCGGGACCGCCGAGCGCGTGCCCTTGCCTGACATCGTGATCCGCGCGGCGATCCAGCGCCTCTGCGCGCGCACCGCACTGCGCCTGTCCGGCGGCGGCGTGGCAAGGGACACCGCCTTCGCCGGCGAGATGATGCTGCGGCCGATCGCCGAGCACACCGATGATGCGAATGCGCAGCACTATGAGGTGCCGGCGGCGTTCTTCGCCGACGTGCTCGGTCCCAACCGCAAATATTCGTCCTGCTTCTACAGGACCGATGTGACGACGCTGCAGGAGGCCGAGGAGGAGGCGCTGCGCCAGACCGTCGAGCACGCTGATTTGGCCGACGGGCAGACCATTCTCGAGCTCGGTTGCGGCTGGGGCTCGCTGTCGCTGTGGATGGCGCGGCTGTTCCCTCATGCCAAGATCCTTGCGGTGTCGAACTCGCGGTCGCAGCGCGACTACGTCGAGGAGCAGGCGCGGCTGCGCGGGTTGACCAATCTGCGCGTCGTCACCGCAGACATGAACGTGTTCGCGCCCGACGGCCGGTTCGACCGCATCGTCTCGGTCGAGATGTTCGAGCACATGATGAACTGGCGCAAGCTGCTGACGCGCGTGCGCTCATGGCTCAATCCGGACGGCCGCTTCTTCATGCACGTCTTCACCCATCGGTCCGGCTCCTATCTGTTCGACCGGGCCGATCGCGAAGACTGGATCGCGCAGCACTTCTTCACCGGCGGCGTGATGCCGAGCCATCACCTGGTCAGGCAATATGGCGACCTCTTCGAGATCGAGAAGGAGTGGTGCTGGAGCGGCACGCATTATCAGCGCACCGCGGATGACTGGCTTGGTAATTTCGACGCAGGCCGTGACCGGATCGAGTCCACCATGCGCAAGGTCTATGGCAACGAGACCGCGCTGTGGATGCGCCGCTGGCGCTGGTTCTTCCTGGCGACGTCAGGCTTGTTCGGTCACGCCGACGGAACCGAATGGGGCGTCAGCCACTACCGGATGAAGGCTGCGGACTAAAAGCGCGTTGTTCTGTCGCAGCACCACCGAGATGGAACCCGACTCACAATCGGGTGAGACCGGAAAAAGGTCGTGCGTTCAGTGCGATAGCTTCTGTGACATTGGGCCGCCCGCGTCGCGCGTTGCAATGCAATAAGACCATTCTATTTTGGCCTCATCAGCCGCGCGGAATTCGCTGTCGAAAGCATGCCGCGCGGAGCGTGATTGTGTTTGCAACAAACCTCGGGGGCCACCCACTCCATGTCAGGACTTCGTGCGCGATCGGCATGCGTCGCAGTGATGCTCGCGGCCTTTGCGCCGCTTCTTGGAGCTTGCGACGAATCCAGCTCCGCAATCTCAGCCGCACAAGCCCCCGAGCCTGATGTCAGTATCGTCATCGTCAAGCCGCAGGCCCGCGCCGTGGTGCGCGAACTGCCCGGCCGCATCGCGCCGACGCGCGTCGCCGAGGTGCGGCCGCGTGTCTCCGGCATCGTGGTCGAGCGCCTGTTCCGCCAGGGCAGCGAGGTGAAGGCGGGCGATCCGCTCTATCGCATCGATCCGCGTCCGTTCGAAGTCGAGGTCATGGCCCATGAGGCCGCGGTCGCCAAGGCGGAGGCCGTGCTGCTGCAGGCGCAGCAACAGGCCCGCCGCGTCGCTCTGCTCACCAGTCAGCGCGCAGCACCTGAAGCGGAGAACGAGAAGGCTGTTGCCGGCGAACGCCAGGCCCATGCCGAAGTCGAGGGCCGCAAGGCGGACCTCGCGCGCGCAAAGCTCAACCTGGATTATGCGACCGTGCGCGCGCCGATCGACGGCGTTGTCGGCGCGGCGCTGGTGTCCGAAGGCGCGCTGGTCGTGCAGAACGAAACCAATCTCGCCACCGTCCAGCAGCTCGATCCGATCTATGCCGACTTCACCCAGTCGGTCACCGAAATGAACCAGCTTCGCCGCGCCTTCGAGAGCGGCGATCTCGAGCGCATCGATGCCGATGCCGCCAAGGTGCGCCTCGTGCTCGACGACAACAAACTCTATGCGCTCAACGGCAAGCTGCTGTTCTCCGAGGCCAAGGTCGACGCCCATACCGGCCAGGTGACGCTGCGCGGCGAGTTCCGCAATCCCAAGCGCGAGCTGCTGCCGGGCATGTATGTCCGCGTCCGCATCGACCAGGGTCTCGACTCCGACGCAATAGCGGTGCCGCAGCAGGCGATCCAGCGTAATGGCGGCGGCGGCAGCGAAGTGTTCGTCGTCAAGGACGACAACCGCATCGCCGTGCAGCCGGTGCGCACCGGCCAGGTGCAGGACGGCTACTGGTTCGTCACCGACGGCCTGAAGGCCGGCGACAAGGTCGTGGTCGAAGGGTTCCAGAAGTTTGCCGCCGGCGACAAGGTCAAGCCGCAATCCTGGGCCGAGGCCGACGCGGCGGACAGCCAGCAAGCGCAAGCATTGCGGTAACCGATCATGCCGAGCTTCTTCATCGACAGGCCGATCTTCGCCTGGGTCGTGGCGCTGTTCATCTGCTTGATCGGCGCGATCTCGATTCCGCTGTTGCCGATCGCGCAATATCCGATCATCGCGCCGCCCTCGATCTCGATCTCGACCAGCTATCCCGGCGCCTCGCCGGAAAATCTCTACAACAGCGTCACGCGGCTGATCGAGGAGGAGCTGAACGGCGCCTCCGGGATCCTCAACTTCGAATCCACCAGCGACTCGCTCGGCCAGGTCGAGATCATCGCCAACTTCGTGCCGGGGACCTCGACCAACGACGCCTCGGTCGAGGTGCAGAACCGCATCAAGCGCGTCGAAGCCCGCCTGCCGCGCGCGGTGATCCAGCAGGGCATTTTGATCGAGGAAGCCTCGAGCGCGGTGCTGCAGATCATCACGCTGAACTCGACCGACGGCAGCCTCGACGAGGTCGGCCTGGGCGATTTCATGATCCGCAACGTGCTCGGCGAAATCCGCCGCATTCCCGGCGTCGGCCGCGCCACGTTGTATTCGACCGAGCGAAGCTTGCGCGTCTGGATCGATCCGGCAAAGCTCGTCGGCTACGGCATGACGGTCGATGACGTCAACAAGGCCATTACCGCGCAGAACGCGCAGGTGGCTTCGGGCAGTATCGGCGCGGAACCTTCGACCAAGGACCAGCGCGTCTCGGCGCTGGTGCTGGTCAAGGGCCAGCTCGCCTCGCCGGACGAGTTCGGTGCGATCATCCTGCGCGCCAACCCCGACGGTTCGACTGTCCGTCTGCGCGACGTTGCGCGCATCGAGGTCGGCGGCCTCAGCTATCAGTTCAATACCCGCCTCAACGGCAAGCCGACCGCGGGCCTTTCGGTGCTGATGTCGCCGACCGGCAACGCGCTGGCGACCGCGAGCGCGGTCGAGGAGAAGATGAAGGAGCTGTCGCGCTTCTTCCCGGCCAACATCAAATACGAGATTCCCTACAACATCACGCCTGTGGTGAAAGCCTCGATCCAGAAGGTGCTGATGACGCTGGTCGAGGCCGTCGTGCTGGTGTTCGTGGTGATGTTCCTGTTCCTGCAGAACATCCGCTACACCATCATCCCGACCATCGTCGTGCCGGTGGCGCTGCTGGGTGCCTGCAGCACGCTGCTGCTCGCCGGGTACTCCATCAACATGCTCTCGATGTTCGGCATGGTGCTCGCGGTCGGCATCCTCGTCGACGACGCCATCGTCGTGGTCGAGAATGTCGAGCGCATCATGGCCGAGGAAGGCCTGCCGCCGAAGGAAGCGACCCGCAAGGCGATGTCGCAGATCACCAGCGCCATTATCGGCATCACGCTGGTGCTGATGGCGGTGTTCGTGCCGATGGCGTTCTTCCCGGGCTCGGTGGGCATCATCTACCGCCAGTTCTCCGTCACCATGGTGGCCGCGATCGGCTTCTCGGCCTTCCTCGCGCTGTCGCTGACCCCTGCGCTGTGCGCGACGCTGCTCAAGCCCGTCACGGCGGGTCACGGTCATGCCAGGAAGGGCGTCTTCGGCTGGTTCAACCGCATGCTCGAGGGCGGCAAGGAGGGCTATTCCAAGACCGTCGGCTTCTCGCTGAAGCGCACCGGACGCCTGATGCTGGTCTATGCCGCGCTGCTCGTCGGCCTCTCCTGGGGCTTTGTCAGCCTGCCCGGCGGCTTTTTGCCGGTCGACGACCAGGGCTTCATCACCACCGACGTGCAGACGCCGTCTGATTCCTCCTACAAGCGCACCGAGGCCGTGATCGAGAAGGTCGAAAAATATCTGTTGCAGAAGCCGGGCGTGGACGAGGTCACCTTCCTCACCGGCTTCAGCTTCTCCGGCCAGGGCATGAACACCGCGCAGGCCTTCATCACGCTGAAGGACTGGTCGGAGCGTGGGCCGAAGGAATCGGCCGCCGCGATCGTTGCCGACATCAACCGCGACCTCGCCTCGATCAGCGACGCCAAGATCACGGCGCTGCAGCCGCCGCCGATCGACAATCTCGGCAACTCCTCCGGCTTCTCGTTCCGCCTCCAGGATCGCGGCCAGAAGGGCTATCCGGCGCTGATGCGCGCCGCCGACCAGTTGATCGCGGAGGCCAATGCGAGCCCGGTGCTGCAGAAGGTCTATATCGAAGGCCTGCCCGAGGCACCGCAGGTCAATCTGATGATCGATCGCGAGAAGGCCGGCGCCTTCGGCGTCACCTTCGAGGACATCAACAACACGATCTCGACCAATCTCGGCTCGAACTACATCAACGATTTCCCGAACCGTGGCCGCATGCAGCGCGTCGTGGTGCAGGCCGATCGTGCCGACCGCATGAAGACCGAGGACATTCTGAACTACAACGTCAAGAACAGCCGCGGCCAGCTCGTGCCGCTGTCCTCCTTCGCGACGGTCGAATGGTCGCGCGGGCCCACTCAAATTGCCGGCTTCAACTATTATCCGGCGGTGCGCATCTCGGGCGAAGCAAAACCCGGCTTCACCTCGGGCGATGCGATCGCCGAGATGGAGCGGCTCGCCGGCCGCCTGCCGCGCGGCTTTGGCTATGAATGGACCGGACAGTCGCTGCAGGAAAAGCTGTCGGGCTCGCAGGCGCCGATCCTGCTGGCGCTGTCGATCTTCGTCGTGTTCCTGTGTCTCGCCGCGCTCTATGAGAGCTGGACCATTCCGCTCGCGGTGCTGCTCACCGTGCCGCTCGGCGTCACCGGTGCCGTGATCGCGGCGATGCTGCGCGGCCTGCCGAACGACGTCTATTTCACCGTCGGCCTCATCACCATCATCGGCCTCGCGGCCAAGGACGCGATCCTCATCATCGAGTTCGCCAAGGATCTTCGCAAGGAAGGCAAGCCGCTCCTCGAAGCCACCATCGAAGCCTGCCGCCTGCGCTTCCGCCCGATCCTGATGACCGGCCTTGCCTTCATCTGCGGCGTGCTGCCGATGGCGATCGCCCACGGCGCCGGCGGCGCCAGCCAGCAATCGCTCGGCACCACCGTGATGGGCGGCATGATCGCCGTGGTCATCCTGGCGCTGCTGATGGTGCCGGTGTTCTTCGTCTCCGTGCAGCGCGTGCTGGCGGGGGACCGGGAGCCGAAGATGAAGGTGGAAGCGGAGCCGGTGAGGCCGACCGCGCCGGTGAAGCCCGTATAGTCTCTCCGTCATTCCGGGGCGCGACGAAGTCGCGAGCCCGGAATCCATCGGGCTACAGATTCTGCGGATGAATGGATTCCGGGCCCGCGCCAAGAGGCGCGTCCCGGAATGACGGTGTGTGGGCTACTTCGACCTACCAAACAAACCGCACCACACCCTTGCCGGCATGGCTGGCGGTGACGTTCGAGAACTCGCCTTCGTAGGTGCCGGCCGCCGACCATCCGTTGGTCCATTTGATCTCGACTGATGCCGTAGTCAGCGCGGAGTCGCTGGCGGGGCGGGCGCCGTTCACGACGAAGGAGGCGCCGGGCAGGGCCTGGAAGGTGGCGCCCACGGCGCGGTCCGTATTGTAGTCGTGGGCCCAGGCGGCGCGGCCGCGCAGGGTGAGGATGGCGGTCTGCAGCGCAAAGGGTTTGTCGGCGCGGAAACCGAGCTCGCCGCGGGTCGCGGTCACGCTGCGGGAGCCGTAGGCGAGGGCAAACGTGTTGGCGCCGGAGACGACCTGCTCGGCATAGGCGGGCAGATCGAACGTCGTGAACTGTCCGGCGGCGTAAGGCGTGATGCCGATGCCGCCGATCCACGGGCTGACGAAACGATAGCCGCCCTCGGCGCGGCCGGAGAAGGCGTTGGCGTTGAACTGCGCGCGCAGGCGATCGACGCCGGCGATGGTGACGGTGCGATCGGTGGTGACGTCCTGCCAGCCATAGGCCAGCGCGCCCGTGACATAGGCCGCGCCCGCGGCATGACGCACGAAGGCGCCGGCCTGGAACAGGTCGGAGCGACCGCTGCCGCCATTCGCAACGCTGAAATTGGTGCCGCCGCCGGCCAGCGCAAAGCCGGCGACGGTGTTGGGCGAGAAGACATAGTCGGCGCCTGCCGCCACGCCGAACAGGCTGCTGGTGGTGGTGCCGGTGCCCTGCGTGGCATTGCCGTCGGTGGTCTGCGAGCCGCCAAAACCGGCCGCCCACACGCTCCAGCGTGGATCGTAATTCCTCACCAGCGGCGCCTTGCTATAGATCGCGGCGTAGGCGTCGCGCTCGTTCTTCGTGCGCGGGCTCTGGCGCGGCGCGTAGGCATTGCCGGCGACGTCCTCGTCCGCATAGGCCGGCGTATTCGCGCCGTTGCTGCGTCCGGCCGCATATGGGTCGGTCATCAACCCCATGAACTGGGTCATGGCGTTGAAAGTGGTCGTTTGCGAGCCGGCCGCGGTCTCGCCGGAAATCTGGGTCAGCCCGGTCGGCGTCAACCCGCCGAACACCAGCGGAATGGTGCCATTGCTGTTGAAGTAGTTGATGATCGCGTTGCCAGCGCCCTGCTGGTTGCCACTCAGGCCGCTGCCCGGCGGTGGCACGAAATTCAGCACCAGGTTGAGATAGGCGTGCGTGGCGTCATAGCTCAGCGTGGTGTGGAAGTTCGCCGGCAAGTTGGTGTCGGCCAGCGAGGCGAACGTGCCGCTGACGCCGCCGCTGGCGGTCAGGATGGTGTATTGCCGCGCCACGTAACTGCCATTGGCATAGATCGCCTGGACCATCGATCCACCCAGCGTCGCGGCACCCGTCACGTTGGTGAAACTCGATGTCGCCGGGTTGATCTGCACCATGTAGAGGGCGCTCGACTGCAGCGTGAGGCTGCCGGTGACGGTCATCGACGAGCCCGCCGTCCCGTTGCCGGGAGCGAAGGTGCCGCCACTGACGGTGAGATTTGCGGTATTGCCGGTGCCGCTCAGGGTGCCGCCCGCCATCGCATAGGCGCCGGTGATCGTGCCGTTGTTCGTCAGGCTGTTCAACGCGATCAGCGTGCCCAGATTGTCGATGGTCGCGCCGGCGTTGTTGCTGATGTCGTTCGCGCTCAACGTCCGGCCCGCGGAGATGCTGATGCCCGACCCGTTGGTGGAGCTATTGCTCAGCGTGGTGATGCCGGTGAAATTGCCGCCGGATAGCGCCAACCGTGCGGTGCCACCGTTATCGAAGCTGCTGTTGCCGGCGAGGTCGCCGGTAACGGTGAACAGGCCGGCGGAGTTGTTGGTGATGCTGCCGTTGACCTGACCCTGCGCGTTGACCGTCGCACCATTGTTGCCGAGGCTGCCGCCGACCGTGCCCGTCGTCGTGAAGGCGCCACCGTTGACGACAACCGCACCCGAAATTGTCCCGGCGTTGCCGAACGTACCGGCGCTGTTGGTCAGCG
>NZ_PPPT01000140.1 GCF_006483445.1 Bradyrhizobium guangdongense
CGAGCCCGCCGCGACCGTTGGCATAGAGGATCCCGAGGTTGCATTGCGCAACCGCATTGCCTTGGTCGGCGGCAAGCCTGTAGTAGCGCGCGGCCTCGACATCGTCCTTGCGAAGGCCGCCGCGGCCTTGCTGATAGAAGTTGCCGAGGTTGACTTGCCCCAGCGCGCTGCCCTGCGCCGCGGACAGCCGGTAGAGACGGGCCGCCTCGGCATCATCCTTCGGCATCCCGCCACGACCGGTGGCATGGAAATAACCCAGATTGCTTTGCGCGGCGGCATTGTTCTGGTCGACCGCGAGCTTGTAAAGGCGGACCGCCTCACCATCGTCCTTCGGCAAGCCGCCGCGGCCCTCCTGAAAGAAATAGGCGAGATTGTTTTGCGCGTAGGAGTTTCCCTTGCCAGCCGCCAACTTGTAGAGACGAGCCGCCTCGACATCGTCCCGGGGTAGTCCACCACGACCAGACTGATAGAAGGTGCCGAGGGAATTTTGCGAAGAAGCATTACCCTGATCGGCCGCCAGCCTGTACAACCGCGCGGCCTCGACATCATCCTTCGGCAATCCGCCACGGCCAACCTGGTAGAAATAGGCGAGACCATGCTGGCCGAACGGGTTTCCATGCTCTGTCGCGAGCTTGTACAGGCGGGCGGCCGCGTTGTCGTCCCTGGGCAGGCCGCCGCGTCCTTCCTGGTAGAAGTAGCCAAGATTGGTCTGCGCAGAGGGAAATTCCTGGTCCGCTGCCAACTTGTAGAGGCGGGCGGCCTCAACATCATCCTGAGGTAGTCCACCGCGACCATTGTGAAAGAAATTGCCGAGCGCGTTCTGAGCTGCGGCATATCCTTGGCCGGCGGCAAGCCTGTACAGGCGCACCGCCTCGACATCGTCCTTAGGCAAGCCGCCGCGGCCGTTCTGATAGAAAGAACCCAAGTTGCTTTGCGCAGCGGCGACGCCTTGATCGGCGGCGATCCTGAACAGACGCGCTGCCTCGCGATCGTCCCTCGGAAGGCTGCCGAGACCTTCCGCATAGAGCGAACCCAGATTGCTGGCCGCGAGCGCGCTGCCCGCTCTCATCGCTTCTTCGTACCTGATGCGAGCGGCATCGTAGTTCTTGCCGGCCCGATAGGCCCGGCCGAGTTCGAACAGAACGCGCGGATTGCCCGGGGCCGCCCTGGCCGCCGCCTCGCATGCGGGAATAGCGCTCGCAGCTTCGATCTTCTCCGGAGCAACAGCGGCAATACCGGCTGGAACCGTCTTGTCCTGCGGGCTCGCGGCTGCCTTGTCGCATGCTGCGATGAGGTCGGCCGTGCTCGTGTCGCCGGCGAATGCGGGGGAGCCGAGGCTGATCAAGAGTACCGTCGCGTGGATTGCCGATCGCACAGCCGTCTCCCTGATGATGCGATGCAGCGGGCATCCTGACGACGCCGCGCGCACCGCATACCACCGACAATGAGGACAGAACTATCTGCAGCCGGATCGAACGGATCCGGTTGACGCAAATCAACGTTCCCGAATGCCGATCTCGCTAATCAGGATGGACAGTTTTCTTCTTCGATTTGCGTGCACCCCTTTTTCTGCAGGAGGACATATGTCCCGCCTATTCCATTGGAATCGATGTCTGGCATCGGCGCTCTTGATGCTCTCCCCGATGACCATTCCTTCCGCCTTTGCCGAGAACCGGGTAGCGCTGGTCATTGGCCAGTCGAGTTACCGTTCGGTGGCGGTACTGCCCAACCCCGCGAACGACGCCGAGAAGATGATGGAGTTGCTCGGCAACGCCGGGTTCAAGGTCACCAAGGCCGGCGATTTGACGCAGACCGACATGCGCCAGGCGGTGAGCAACTTTGCCGCAACGGTTGCCGCAAGCGGCCCGGACACCGTGGCGCTCATGTTCTACGCCGGTCACGGATTGCAGATCGACGGCGAAAACTATCTCGTACCGGTCGATGTCGACCCGAAGCGCGACGCCGACATTCCCTTGCAAGCCGTCCGACTCAACGACGTCTTGAATACCCTGGCGGCCGTGCCAACGCGGATGCGGATCATCATGCTCGATGCCTGCCGCAACAATCCCTTCCCCAACATCAACGCCGCAGCCGGGCACGGGCTCGCGATCGTCGATACCAAGGCCGGTGCGGCCGGCTCGTTCATTTCCTATTCGACCTCGCCTGGCGCGATCGCCGAGGACGGCAGCGGCGAGAACAGCCCGTATACGACGGCGCTGCTTTCGGTCGCGAAGGAGCCGAATCTGCCGATCGAAGAAGCCTTCAAGCGGGTTCGCGTCGCGGTCAATCAGGCGACCGACGGAAGGCAGACGCCATGGGAGAGTTCATCGCTGACGAACGAATTCAAGTTCTTCGCGAGCGGACAGGCCTCGACGCAGGGACCGTCGGACCAAAAGGTGGCAGCCACGAGCAAGGCGGCATCCGCGGGGCGGAGCATGGAAGAATGGCGCAAGGAATTGCGCGGTAAGGATCCAAGGGTGGCCTATGAACTCGTGATCGCCGAGGACACGGTCCCCGCCTATGAGGCCTACGTCGCATTGTTCGCGGCCCAGCCCCCCTACAATATGCGCGTGCGCGTCCAGCTCGAACGCCGCTATCTGATGCGGGCATGGGCGATCGCCGTTGCGATCAATACGGCGGCTTCCTACCAGGCGTTCCTGGCGAGCTA
>NZ_PPPT01000141.1 GCF_006483445.1 Bradyrhizobium guangdongense
GCTTGTCCCGGGCACCCACGTCTTTGCCCCCAAGAACGTGGATGGCCGGGACAAGCCCGGCCATGACGCGTGGAAACAGCAGGACCCCAGTAGGCCCTCAAATCGGATCCCACGGAAAGATATCCGCCGACCGATCGAGCTTGTAGAACGAATCCTTCAGCGCCGGCATGCCGTGCTCGGCGATGCTCTGGGGCGTCCAGCCCTCGCCACGATGCACCGAGCGGATCGGGCGGTTCTGGCTGAACAGGAAGATCTCGTTCATGCGCACGCCAAAAATCTGCCCGGTGACGTCCTTGGCCTGGTCGCTCATCAGATAGGCGCAGACCGGCGCGATCTTTTCCGGGCCCATCTGCTTGATCTTCTCCACGCGTGCCTTCTGGGCGTCCGTTTCGGTCGGGATGGTGCCGATCATGCGGGTCCAGGCGAACGGCGAGACGCAGTTGGAACGCACGTTGAAGCGGCCCATGTCGAGCGCGATCGACTTGGAAAGACCGACGATGCCGAGCTTGGCGGCAGCGTAGTTGGCCTGGCCGAAATTGCCGATCAGGCCGGAGGTCGAGGTGAAGTGCACGAAGGAGCCGGACTCCTGCTCGCGGAAGATCCGTGCCGCCGCGTGAGAGACGTAGAACGAGCCCATCAAATGCACCTTGATGACGGCCTCAAAGGCTTCCACGCTCATCTTGTGGAAGATCATGTCGCGCAAGATGCCGGCATTGTTGACGACGCCGTCGAGCCGGCCGAAATGATCGGTCGCGGTCTTCACGATCTTGCTCGCGGGGATCGCTTCCGCGACCGACTCGAAGTTCGGCACCGCAATGCCGCCGCGCTTCTTGATCTCCGCAACGACCTCCTCGGCGGGCGCGGCGTTCGAACCGGCGCCGTCGGCGGCGCCACCGGGATCGTTGACGACGACCTTCGCGCCCTCAGCCGCGCAAAGCAGCGCGATCTCGCGCCCGATGCCGCGGCCTGCGCCGGTGACGATGATGACCTTGTCCTGCAGTGATTTTGTCATGGGGATTACCTCTCGTTCGTAAACACGATCGTGCCCGACGCTGCGAACATGCCGCCGACGCCGTGACACACCGAAATCTTGGCGTTCGGCACCTGCGCCGGCGCGATGCCGCGCATCTGTCGCACGCTCTCCTGCAGCGCATACATCCCGTACATGCCCGAATGCATGTAGCTGAGCCCGCCGCCATTGGTGTTGAGCGGCAGCTTGCCGCCCGGCCGCGTGTTGCCGTCCGCGATGAACTTGCCGGTCTCTTCGTGCGGCATGAAGCCGAGATCGCCGAGCCCGAACAGCGGAAGGTGCGCGAAAGCATCGTAGATCATGAGGTGGTCGACGTCCTTGTGGGCGATGCCGGCCTCCTTGAACGCCAGCGGGCCCGCAGTCTTGAAGGCGCGCGAGGAGTTGAACGTCTCCATCTGGCTGACCATCGGCGTCTCGACGCTCTCCCCGGTGCCCATGATGTAGACGGGCTTCCTCGGAAAATCCTTGGCGCGGTCGGCCGAGGTCAGGATCAGCGCGCCACCGCCATCGGTGACGAGGCAGCACTGCAGGAGGCGGAACGGGTAGGCGATCATGCGCGAGTTGAGGACGTCGGCGACCGTGATCGGATCCTTCATCATCGCCCGCGGATTCTTCGCCGCCCATTCCCGCTGCACCACCGCGACCGCGGCAAGCTGCTCATGGGTGATGCCGTAGGTCTTCATGAAGCGCAGCACGGGTATCGGGAACATGCTGGGCGGACCGTAGACGCCATAGGGCGCCTCGAACTGGCCGTTGAGGCTGTCCGCAGGCGTCGAGCGCGGCAATTTGCCGATCATCGACTTGCCGCTCTCGGCATGCGTGATCAGCACGGTCTTGCACAGCCCGGCCTCGATCGCGGCGGCTGCGTGGCGGACATGCAGCATGAACGAGCAGCCGCCGACCGAGGTGCCGTCGACCCAGGTGGGCTTGATGCCGAGATAATGACAGACCTGCTGCGGCGATTCGACTGCGGTGGCAAAGCCGTCGATGTCGGACAGCTTCAGCCCGGCATCTGCAATGGCATTGAGCGCCGCATCCGCATGAAGCTGGATCTGCGACATGTTGGGGATGATGCCGAGCTCGGTGGTCTCGGCCGCGCCGACGACGGCAACCTGGTTCTTGCGCATGGCCGCCTACCCCTTCGCCGGACGGAACACGGGGAGGGTGATCTTGTCGTCGAGCTTCTCGAAGGCGACCTCGAGCCTCATATCGAGTTCGAGCGCCTCGGGCGTCTGCGGGCAGTCGATGATGTTGCTCATCATCCGCGGGCCCTCGTCCAGCTCGACCACCGCGATCGCGTAAGGCGGCGTGAAGCCGGGCGCCGCGGGCCGGTGATTGATCACGTAACTGTAGAGGAAACCCTTGCCGCTCGCCTTGAAGGTGCTGACCTTGCGCGAGGCACAGGACGGGCAGAACGGGCGCGGCGGAAAGTAGACGTGCGCGCAGGCGTCGCAGCGCTGCAGCCGCAGTTCGCCTGCCTTCGCGCCATCCCAGAACTCCTGGGTCTCCGGCGTCGGTTTCGGTCGCGCGCGCTGCGGTTCGGCCATGTCGGCAAATCCTCCCAGGCGGGGCTGCATGGCCCGCTGTTTCGATCTTGATGCGACAATCGACCATTGGGCGTCAACGGTCCAGCAACGCGCGCGCATGCCATCATGCGTACAGTGCTTGTATCGGACTGAGCCAGCGGGATAGATTGCGCCGCGCCGAAAATATTCCGTGAGACAGACATGCCCGCTCTTCCGACGCTCGCCACGCTCGCCACCGATCTCGAGGACGGCCGCACCACGTCCCGAAAACTGGTCGAGGAGTGCATCGCCAGGATTGCCGACCCCGCAGGCGAGGGCCAACGCGCCTTCATCCGTGTCGACAAGGAAGCGGCACTGGCGACGGCGGATGCCATGGACGCCCTGCGCAAGGCCAAGGCGGCGCCGTCGCCTTATGCCGGTATTCCGGTCTCGATCAAGGATCTCTTCGACATCAAGGGACAGACCACGCGCGCCGGCTCCCGCGCCCTCGACGATTCCGATCCGGCGGAACACGATGCGGCGACAGTGGCGCGGCTGCGCCAGGCCGGCTTCGTGCTGATCGGGCGGACCAACATGACCGAGTTCGCTTATTCCGGCATCGGCATCAACCCGCATTTCGGCACGCCGAAGGGCGCCTGGAACCGGGCCGAGGGCCATGTGCCCGGCGGCTCGTCATCCGGTGCTGCGGTCTCCGTGCTCGACGGCATGGCCCATGGCGCGCTCGGCACCGACACCGGTGGCTCGTGCCGAATCCCGGCCGCCTATAACGGCATCGTCGGCTACAAGCCGACGCAGCGCCGCGTACCGCTGGACGGCGCGGTGCCGCTGTCGTTCTCGCTCGACAGCATCGGGCCGCTCGCGCGATCGGTCAGTTGCTGTGCCATACTCGACGCGGTGTTGGCGAACGAGCCGGTCGCGCCGTTGCGCCCGCGCCCGGTACGTGGCATGCGGCTCGCGGTGCCGACCACGATTGCGCTCGACGATCTCGATGCGCCGGTCGCACAAACCTTCGAGCGCGCGCTGAAGGCGCTGGCCGATCACGGCGCCATCATCGAGCGGGTCGAGATGACGGAATTCCACGACATCGGTCCGATGAACGCCAAAGGCGGTTTTGCGGCGTCCGAGAGCTACGCCTGGCATCGCTATCTCCTCGCCGCCAAGGGCGACGTCTATGATCCCCGGGTTTCCGTGCGTATCATGCGCGGCGAGGCGCAGAGCGCGGCCGACTACATCGATCTCCTCAACGAACGCCGCTCGCTGATCGCGCGCGTCAATGTACGCATCGCGCCCTATGACGCGCTGGTGCTGCCGACCACCGCCAACACGCCGCCGAAGATCGCCGATCTCGCCGACGACAAGGCATTCGCCGCGGCGAACCTGAAGTCGCTGCGCAATTGCACCCTGATCAACATGATCGACGGCTGCGCCATCTCGCTGCCCGCGCATCGCGCGGGCGAAGTCCCCGTTGGTCTGATGCTGGCTGGTGCCGGCGGATCCGACCGTCGCATCTTTGAACTTGCCGCCGGCATGGAGGCCGTAATTCGTGTTTGACCTGACCTTCACCGTCGACGCCCAAGGTTCGACAACCCCGCTGACGCTCGCCATCGACAAGGCCGTCATCGCCGGCTGGACCGGCCGCGATCCGGTCGCGCGCGACAAGCACATCGCCGAGCTGGAGGCCGTCGGCATCGCGCGGCCGGCCTCGACGCCGATCTACTATCGCTGCTCGGCGCGGCGGCTGACCTTAGCCGACCGTATCGAATGCACCGGCGGCGATTCCTCCGGCGAGGTCGAGTTCGTGCTAATCGGCTGGCAGGGCCGCATCTTCGTCGGCTGCGGCTCCGACCACACCGACCGCAAGGTCGAGGCCTACAGCGTCACCGTGTCGAAGCAGATGTGCGACAAGCCGATCGCCTCCACGCTGTGGGAGCTGGAGGACGTCATCGGCCATTGGGACAGGATGATCTTGCGCTCCTGGGCCTGGATCAAGGGCGAGCGCGTGCTCTACCAGGAGGGCACGCTCGACGCGATGCTGCCGGTCGCCGATCTCATCGCGCGCGGCTTCGACGGCAAAGGCGTGCCCGACGGCTGCGCCATGTTCGGCGGCACTTTCGCCGCCAAGGGAGGCATCCGCCCCGCCGACCGTTTTGAGTTCGAGCTGGAAGACCCCGTGCTGAAGCGCACGATTAGGCATGGCTATGACGTGGTGACGCTGCCGGTGAGGGGCTAGGTTCCAGACGGGAATCGGGTGGCTGTAGCGGCCGCGATCTGCGACACAATTTCTGTCATTCCGGGGCGCGCCACCTTTGGCGCGAGCCCGGAATCCATCGTGAAACAGCGTCGGTGGATGAATGGATTCCGGGCTCGCGACTCCGTCGCGCCCCGGAATGACGGAGATGGATAGGATGATCGCTATGGCCGTTGCCAAACGTGCTGCTGCACCGAGTTCGGAAGCGGGCATCACCGCCTGCGTCGACGCCCTCGACTGGCCCCAGATCACCGGCGAACTCGACACCCAGGGCTGTGCCGTCCTGAAGGGGCTGCTCACACCCGACCAATGCCGCGACATCGCCGCGCTCTATCCCGACGACGCACGCTTCCGCAGCCGCATCGTCATGGGCCGCCACGGCTTTGGCCGTGGCGAGTACAAGTATTTTTCCTATCCGCTCCCCGATCTGATCGCCGAACTCCGGCCCGCGCTCTATGCGCATCTGCAAGGCGTCGCCAACCGTTGGAACGAGGCGATGGGGATCGACATCCGCTATCCCCGCGATCACGCGGCCTTCCTGAAGCGCTGCCATGACGCCGGCCAAAGCCGGCCGACTCCGCTGTTGCTGCAATACGACGCCGGCGATTTCAACTGCCTGCATCAGGACCTCTATGGCGAGCACGTGTTCCCGCTGCAGGTCGCGATTCTCCTCTCCGAGCCGGGGCATGATTTCACTGGCGGCGAGTTCGTGCTCACCGAACAACGCCCGCGCATGCAATCGCGCGCCGAGGTCGTGCCGCTGATGCAGGGCGATGCCGTCGCCTTTGCTGTGCATCACCGCCCGGTGCAGGGGACGCGCGGCACCTATCGCGTTAATCTGCGCCATGGCGTCAGCCGGATCAGGTCCGGGCAGCGCCACACGCTGGGTGTGATCTTTCACGATGCGAAGTGAGCGCGGCTCTTGACCGATCTGTTTGACGGCCTCGCCGACACCGGCCCGTCGCGCGAGAGCATTGCGGACGGCGCCGTGCTGCTGCGCGGCTTTGCGGGGCCAATCGAGCAGGAGCTGACCGCGGCCGTGCGCGACATCGTGGCGCGGGCGCCGTTCCGGCGGATGACCACGCCCGGCGGCTACCAGATGTCGGTGGCGATGACGAACTGCGGTGAGCGTGGCTGGATCACGGATCACACCGGCTATCGCTATGACGCCATCGATCCGCGAACCGATCTGCCATGGCCGGCGATGCCAGACGTGTTTCGCGATCTCGCGCGCAGCGCGGCCGAGCAGGGCGGCTATCAAAGCTTCGCGCCCGATGCCTGCCTCATCAACCGCTACGAGCCTGGCACACGGCTCTCGTTGCATCAGGACAAGGACGAACTGGATCTTGCGGCACCGATCGTTTCGGTCTCGCTTGGCCTGCCGGCGATCTTCCTGTTCGGTGGCATGAAACGCGGCGACAAGCCGGTCAGGTATCGCCTGACCCATGGCGATGTCGTGGTCTGGGGCGGACCCTCGCGGCTCGCCTATCACGGCGTGGCACCACTCGCCGAGGGCGAGCATGCGGCTCTCGGCCGGCAGCGGATCAATCTGACGTTTCGAAAAACGCGCTGACACGTTTCCCCAATGCCTACTCTCGTCTAAGCTCACGGCGCAAGGGGAGGCGGCGATATGACCACGGCACAAGCGTCTGCTGATACAAGCGTGAGCGCCAATCGCACCGGGCTTTATCTGGCCGTGCTGCAACTGGTGTTCACGCTGGGCTGGACGACCTACGTCATCTATCTGCCAAAACTCGCCGCGGAAGTCGGCATCGCACCGGCGGCGGTGATCTTCATCCTGATGCTTGATCAGGCCATCTTCACCATCGCCGACACCGCGATGGGAATCGCGGCCGACAAGATCGCGCCTTTTGTCGGCCGTCTCGGCCTGTTCGTCGGTATCGTGACGGCGATCTCCTGTGCGGCCTTCGTCGCACTGCCCTTCGTGGCAGGCAGCGGCGCCGCCGCGCAGGGCTGGTTCATCGCGTTGATCGTGATCTGGTCGATCACGTCATCCGCCCTGCGCGCCCCACCGCTGACCCTGCTCGGAAAGTATCGTGCGAAGTCGAACGTGCCGTTCCTCGCAGCACTTGCGATGCTCGGTTATGGCGTCGCCGGCGCCGTCTCGCCCTATCTCGGCGTCGTGCTGCGCCAGCACGACGCGCGGCTGCCCTTCATCATCTCCAGCGCCGTGCTGCTGCTGACCGCGCTCGCACTGTCGCGGGTCGAGTACGACGTCGCGCGCGACACCGCGCCGCCGGCGCCGGTCGAGGCGGCAAAGCCGCTCGGCCTGGTACCGATCGTGTTCATCATCGCAATGGTCGCGCTCGCGCTCGGCTATCAGTTGCATTTTGCCCTGAACAGCGCGCCGTTCTACCTGCGCTTTGCCAAGCCCGACGAGCTGCCATGGCTGATGCCGGTGTTCTGGATCGGTTTTAACATCGCGATGTTTCCGGCGAGCCTCGTGGTCAAGCATCGCGGCGGGCTGATCGTGATGGGCGCGGCCGGCCTGTTCGGCGCGGTCGCGATCGTGGTGGCTGAGCTTGCCGGCAGCCTGAACACGCTTGTTGTCGCGCAATTCCTGGCGGGCGCGGCCTGGGGCTGCATGCTGATGAGCGCGATTTCGGCCGCGCTTGCAATCGGTTCGACAGGTGCGGAAGGCAAGGTCACGGGCCTCGTCTTCTCGGCGCTGGCGCTTGGCACATTCGCACGCATGGCCGCCGTCGCGGGCAGCCTGCAAAAGATGCCCGAATACGCGCCGCTGTTGCACTGGGCGCCGGTTGCCTGCTGGTCGGTCGCTGGCGCCGGCCTTCTGGTGATCGCTGCGGCGCGGCTTCAGGGCGCCGACGGTCTCAAGGCTTCGGCGGGTGGATGAACGCCCACGGGCTCACTTCCGAATCCCGGGGCACTTCGACCGAGATCAGATACGGCCCGCCATGCGCCAGAGCCTTCTCTAGCGCCGCCTTGAAGTGATCGGGTGAGGTCACGCGCGCCGCCGCCGCGCCAAAGGATTCCGCGAGCTTCACGAAATCGGGGTTGACGAGGTCGGAAGCAACGACGCGGCCATCGAAGCGCTCGCGCTGGTCGCGGCGGACATTGCCGTAGGCGTTGTTGTTGAATACCAGCGTCACGACGCCGATGTTGAACTGCATGGCGGTGGCGAGCTCCTGCACGCCGAACATGAACCCGCCGTCGCCGGTGATCGCAACGACCGGCTTGTCGGGATTGGCGATCTTTGCGCCAAGCGCTGTCGGAAAACCCGAGCCGAGCGTGCCCTGGTAGCCCGACGTGATGAAGGTACGCGGCTGGTAGATCGGAAAACCGTACCAGGATGCGAACCCGACCTGCGACAGTTCGTCGGTGACGATGGCATTCGCCGGCAGCACCTCGCGCAAGATGTTGAGATAGGCCATCTGCGGCTGGATGCGCTGGATCTCCGTTTGCGCCATCGCCGTCGCCTCGCGGATTGCGGCGCGGCGGCCGGCGGTCTTGCTGAAGCCGGCCTTGCTGACGGCGGCGGCGAGGTCAGCGGTCGCGGCCTTGGCGTCGGCGACGATGACGGCATCACAGATCAGGCGGCGCATCTCGGCGGGATCGATATCGATGCGAACGGACTTCAAGCCCGGCGGTTGATACGGCCATCGGAAGCCCGATGCCGGCAGCTCTGCGCGGGTACCGATGGCGATCATCAAATCCGTCTTCGGCCACAGCTTGTAGGCGGCCGCCATGGTCAAGCCGAGCTCATGGGCGTCGGACACGATGCCGCGGCCGCTGCGGAAGGCGACCACGGGCGCATCGATCATTTCGGCGAGTTCGAGTATTTCATCGCCCGCGTCGATCGCGCCGCTGCCGACGAAGATCATCGGCGCTTTCGCAGTCTTGATCAGGGCTGCCGCCTGCTTGATCTGGTCAGGGTCGGGCTGCGGAGCAGGCAAGGGGGCCAGCACCTTTGCGGCGGCCGTCTCCGCGCGCTGCGTGAAGACGTCCCAGGGCATTTCGACCGAGGCAGGGCCGCGCCGGCCCGACATCATCTCCTGGAACGCGCGCGCCACCACGGTCGGCGCGTTGGCGGGATATTCGATGCGGTCGGCCCATTTCACATAGGTGCGCAAGGTCGCAAGCTGGTCCGGCATCTCGTGAAGATGGCCGCGACCCTTGCCGAGAAACTGTGTCGGCACCTGGCCGGTGACGCACAGCACCGGCTCGTTGCAGCCGAAGGCAGTGAGCAGTGCCGCGCTGGCGTTGAGCACGCCGGGGCCCGGCACCACGCTGAACACGCCGGGCCTGCCGCTGGAGCGCGCGTAGCCAAAGGCCATGTAGCCGCAGGCCTGCTCGTGCCGCGCGCCGATCACCTTGAGCTGGGCCTGGTGGAACGCGTCGAACAGGCCGTAGACCTGTGCGCCCGGCAGGCCGAACACGGTGTCGACGCCATGGGCCACGAGGCCGCTTACGATCGCTTCGCCGCCGGTGAGGGTGGTCATTGCATCATTTCCAATCTTGTTCAGGCTTCGTCGACGACGCCGTTGCGCAATTTGCCGATGCCCTCAGCCGCGACCTCGATCACGTCGCCGGGCTTGAGATAGCGCGGAGGATCGAAGCGCGCGCCGGCGCCGGTCGGCGTGCCCGTAACGATGATGTCACCGGGAACGAGCGTTGCGAAGGTCGAAATATAATTGATGAGGTAGCGGAACGGGAAGATCAGCCGGCTGGTGCGATCATCCTGCCGCAGCTCACCATTGACGTGGGTTGTCAGGCGGATGTCGGCGAGCTGCGATTCCTGCGTATAGGGCACGAGCCACGGGCCGAGGCTGCCGCTGGAATCAAAATTCTTGCCCTGCGTCACGTTGAACTTTGCATGCCGTAGCCAGTCGCGGATCGAGCCCTCGTTGCACAGCGTGACGGCAGCGATGTGATCGAGCGCGGAGCTTTCCGGGATGTGCCGGCCGGCCTTGCCGATAACCAGCACGATCTCGCCTTCATAGTCGAGCTGGTGTGAGGCGCGCGGGCGCACCAGCGGCGTGTCATGGCCGACGAAGGAGCGGGGCGAGCGCATGAACATGCTCGGATATTTCGGCGCGTCCTGGCCGTCCTTGTACTCCGCATTGCGGTCGGGATAGTTGACGCCGATGCAGATGAGTTTTTCCGGCGCAGGTATCGGCGGCAGCCAGGTGATGTCACCGAGCGCATGATCCGGCGCGCGGCCGGCGGCTTCGTCCGCAAGGCTTTGCAGTTTTCCCGCCGCGATCACCTCACGCAGCGTCGGATAGTCCTTGGCATGACGCGCCGAGAGATCGACGAGACCGCCATCGACGACGGCGCCGTATTTCGTTGCACCCTTGAGGGAATAGGTGGCGAGGCGAGGGAGGCTCATCACTCAGTCCGCCACCAGCACGTCGGCCACGAACTTCGGTTCGCGCACGGCCTGACCCGTGAAGGGCGAGCCCTGCTCGAACCAGGAGCGCGGCGCGGGCGCGCCCCATAGCGTCTGCCGGCGTGGATCGCGCAGCGACCAGCGCAGCGGCTCGTGGTCGTGATCGCCGGTGAAATAATCGCTGGTGTAGAGCTCGAGGCGATGGCCGTCGGGGTCGCGGACGTAAAGGAAGAACGCATTCGAGATGCCGTGGCGGCCGGGGCCGCGCTCGATGTTCTTGACCAAGCCCGCGGACGCCATCACGTCGCAGAGATGGATGATGTTCATCGCCGTCGGCGTCCAGTAGGCGAAGTGGTGCAGGCGCGGGCCCTTGCCGTTGGTGATGGCAAAGTCGTGGACGTTGCCCTTGCGATGCATCCAGGCGGCTGCGATGCGGCCGTTGGCGCCGTCCTCCTCGGCATATTCGGTGAGGCGGAAGCCGAGCCGGGCGTAGAAGTCCACGGTATCCTGCACCTCGGCGGCGAAGACGTTGAAATGGTCGAGGCGTTGCGGATGGCAACCCTTGTAGAGATCGAAGCGGCGGAGCAGGTGCGGCCGCTTCTCCATCGTCGCATAAAGCTCGATCCGGTAACCGAAGGGGTCGGTGAACTGCAGCGTGCGGCCCTGGAACGGCTGATCGGCGAAGGCGTAGCTAAGGCCATTCTCGGAAAGAAAGGCGGCCGCCTTGTCGAGATCCCCGTCGTTGCCGACCTTGAAGCCCAGCCGGTTGCAGGCCGGCACCGCGGCCTTCCGCAGCACCAGCGAGTGATGCTGGTGTTCCTCGAAGCCGCGCAGGTAGACGAAATTGTCGTCGGCGTCCTCGACGTGAAGGCCGACGGTGGTCTCGTAGAATTCGCGGCTGAGCTTCAGGTCGGTGACGTCGAGCACGGTGTGGCTCGAACGGATGATGTTGAAGGGCGGTTCGAAATTGTGTTGCGGAACGGGCATTGCGTTTCCCTCAGTCATTCCGGGGCGGCTCGAAGAGCCGAACCCGGAATCCATCGCGCAGCAGAGGCGGTGGATGAATGGATTCCGGGTTCGCGCTGCGCGCGCCCCGGAATGACGATCAAATTCCCAGTTTCTGGATCTTGTGCGTGCCCCGCGCGAGCGAGACGTGCTTGGTTTCCATGTAGAAGTCGAACGAATAGTCGCCGCCGTCGCGGCCGATGCCACTTGCCTTCATGCCGCCGAACGGGGTCGGCAGATGGCGGACGTTCTCGGAGTTCAGCCAGATCATACCGGCCTCCAGCGCGTCCGCTACACGTAGCGCGCGGCCCATGTCGTTGGTCCAGACATAGCCGGTGAGGCCATAGCGGACGTCGTTGGCGATCTCGATTGCGTCGGTCTCGTCGCGGAAGGGGATGACGGTGAGGAACGGGCCAAAGACCTCCTCTTGTGCGACGCGCATCTTTGCATTTGCGCCGGTCACCAATGTCGGCTGCACATAGTGCCCGCCACCGGGACCGTCATGGGTCTTGCCGCCGACCGCGATGACCGCGCCGTCCTCGCGCGCGACGTCAAAATAGGAGCACACCTTTGCCAGGTGCCGCTCGTGGATCAGCGGCCCGATCTCGGTCGCGGGATCGAGGGGATGGCCGACCTTCAGCGCCTTCACGCGCGCGGTGACCTTCTCGATGAACTTTTCCGCGATGCTGGCCTGCACCAGCAGGCGGCTGGAGGAGGTGCAGCGCTCGCCATTGAGCGAGTAGATCATGAACACGACGGCATCGAGCGCGCGGTCGAGGTCGGCATCGTCGAACACGATCACCGGGTTCTTGCCGCCAAGCTCGAAATGCACGCGCTTCAGCGTCTCCGAGCCCTGCCGCATGATCGCCGAGCCCGTCGCGCTCTCGCCGACGAAGCCGATCGCCTTGATCGCGGGATGCTCGGTCAGCGCCTTGCCGGCCTCCTCGCCAAAGCCGTGCACGGTGTTGAGCACGCCGTCGGGAACGCCGGCTTGCTTCACGAGCTTCGCCAGCATGTCGGCGGTGACCGGCGACCATTCGGCCGGCTTGTGCACGACTGTGCAGCCGGCGGCCAGCGCCGGCGCGATCTTCCAAGTCGAGAGCATGAACGGCGTATTCCACGGCGTGATCACGCCAACGGGACCGATCGGCACGCGCGTCGAAATATTCCAGTGCTCGTCGCTCGGCGTGTTCTGGCCGTCGCGCGCTTCGCCACACTTGTCGGCGAAGAAGCGGAAGTTCTCGGCGGCACGGATCGCGGCCTTGGCCATGAAGCGATAGGCTTGTCCCGTATCGATGCATTCGAGCACGGCGATGTCGTCGGCATTGTCCTCGATCGCATCGGCGACGCGATGCAGCAGCTTCTTCCGCATCGCCGGCCCCATGTCGCGCCAGGACTTGAAGGCGAGGGCGGCGGCCGTTGCCGCGCGGTCGATGTCCTCGGCATTGCCGCGGGAGACGCTTGCGAGCGTCGTGCCGTCGACCGGCGACTTCGTCTCAAAGGTCTCTCCCGAGATCGAGGCGACGATCTTGCCGTCGATCATGTGGCCGATGCCGTCCGCGCGCAGCTTCTTCAGGAGCGGCGCCACACGGTCGCGGTTGGCCTGGAACACATCCGTCTTCGGCGCGGGCTTATCCATGGGCGGTCTCCACTTTCAATGCTTCGTGGATGTTGTTGCGCTTCCAGCTCGTCTCCTTGTCATTGATCTGCATGTCGAAGGACAAGGCGAACTTGCTGGCGGCAAAGACGGGATCGAGATAGCCGGACAGCGCACGGAAGACGTGCTCGCCCGCGGCCTTGCGCGTCGGCAGGTCACGGCCTTCGCCGATGCGCAGCAGCATCGAGAGAAAGCCGTAGTCTTTTTTGCCGTCGGCGATCGCATAGTGCTCGCATCTGATGGCGCGGACGCGGATGCCGCCGACGGGAAACACGCCGGTCTCCGATGCGGCCTTACGCACGACCTCGCAGACCGCGGCCATGTCGAGGCGGCCATCGAGATTGGCCGAATATTCGATCGTGAAATGCGGCATCGCGGTTTCACTCCCTGTTTTCTTGTCGGCTCAGGCGAAGTAGCAGCTCACCGAACCGTAGGCGCCATAGTCGGCCTGGATTGTGTCGCCCTTGCGGGTCTCGATCGGACGAATGAAGGAGCCGGCGAGCACGACCTGGCCGGGCTCCAGCGCAAGGCCGAGCGGCGCGATCTTGTTCGCAAGCCATGCCACTGATGTCGCGGGATGATTGAGCACGCCGGCGGCAAGCCCGGTCTCTTCGAGCTGGCCATTCTTGAAGCACAGCGCGCCGATCCAGCGCAGGTCGGCCTCCAAGGGGCGGATCGGCCGTCCGCCAAGCACGATGCCGGCGTTTGCCGCATTGTCGGCGACGGTATCAAAGATCTTGCGCGTCGCCTTGGTCTTGGGGTCGACGCGTTCGATACGCGTGTCCAGGATTTCCAGCGCCGGCACCACGAAGTCGGTAGCGTTGAGCACGTCGAACATCGTGCAGTCAGGGCCACTGAGGCGCTTGTTCATGATGAAGGCGAGCTCGGCTTCGATGCGCGTGGCGATGAAGCGTTCCGTCGGCACCAGCCCGCCATCGGCAAAGAACATGTCGTCGAGCAGCACGCCGGAGTCAGGCTCGTCGATATTGAGCGCGCTCTGCATCGCCTTCGAGGTCAGGCCGATCTTGTGGCCCTTGACGTTACGGCCTTCGGCAATCTTGATGTCGACCCACGCCTTCTGAATCGCGTAAGCGTCAGTGATGGTGATCGCGGGATATTCCTGCGAGAGCTGGCGGATCTGCGTGCGGGTCTTCTCCGCCTGGTGCAGGCGGTTCGCGCAAGCCTGGATATCGTCGTTGGAAAGCGCCATCGGAGATCATACAAAGTGTGATGCCGGGAGATACTTAACATGTTAAGTGAATGCGTCAAGACGGATTCGCGCGTGTTGCACTGCAAACTTTCTCGGAC